>JBDTRO010000260.1:0-8023 GCA_039931635.1 Betaproteobacteria bacterium
CTGCGCAGCTGCGCTTCCCCGCTGCGGGTCAGGTACAAGCCCCAGGACCGATCGTCGTGCGGCCGGTTGCGCCGCTCCACCAGCCCCCGTTTTTCCATCCAGTTGGTCAGCGTCATGGCGCCGGAGCGGGCTGTGCCGAGCGCGGCGCCGAGCGCGGACTGCGACAGGCCCGGATTGGCGCCGACGATGGTGAGCGCGGTATAGCGCGGCGGCGTGATGTCCACGCCCGCCGTGGCGCGATGGAACGCCTCGAAGCCGGCGAGCTGGGCGCGCCGCAGCACATACCCGAGCAGGTCGTCCAGGCCGCCGTAGTCGATGCCCGGCACCCGGGCGATGCTGCCTGGCCTTGGCCCGCGCTGTTTGCGATGGGTCTGCATGATTGACCGTGAGATTGTAGTGCTATATAACATTCTCGGAGACCCAACAAGGAGGAGAAAATCATGAATCGTCGCGACTTCAACAAGGCCGCAGCAGCTGTAAGCGCCGCGGCCGCGTTTTCCCCGCTCAACGTCCGCGCCCAGGCGCAGAAACTCAAGGTCGGCGTGCTGCTGCCGCGCTCGGGCTTCCAGGGCCTGATCGGCCAGTCCTGCCAGAAGGGCGCTGACCTTGCCCCCGGCGTGATCAGGCAGATGCTCGGCGTGGACATCGAACTGATGAACGCCGACACCGAGACCAACGTGGATACCGCGCGCACGCGCGCCGAGCGCCTGATCCAGGAGGGCGCCAACGTGCTCTGCGGCCCCTTCGATTCCGGCGCCGCCACCGCGATCGCGCAGGTTGCCGAGCAGCGCGGCGTGCCCTTCATCATCAATATCGCCGCCGCGCCGCAGATCACGGAACAGGGCTACAAGTTCGTGTTCCGCAATTTCCCGACCGCCATCGACCTCACGGTGAACGGCCTGGCGTTGATCGGCGACCTGTTCCGCGCCACCAACGTCGCGCCGCGAACCGCGGTGTTCATGCACGTCAACGATACCTTCGGCCAGGCGATGAACAAGGGCATCAGCGCTACGCTGCCGCGCCTCACGCAACTGCCGTTCAGGATCGTGGATACGATCGCCTACGATCCGGCGGCCAAGGACCTCACGGTGGAAGTGTCGAAGGCGAAGGCCGCCAACGCCGATTTCCTCATGCTGGTCTGCCGCCTGAATGACTCCATCATTCTGCGCCGCGAGATGGTCAAGCAGCGCTGGTTCCCGATGGGCGTGGTGAGCCCGGGATCGCCCGGCATGTACGAGGAGCAGTTCTCCAAGGCGCTCGGGCCGCTCGCCAACTACTGCATCTCGAACGCCCCCTGGTTCAACCCGAAGACGAACATGACCAAGGTGGTCAAGGCCGCTTTCGCAAAGCAGAACCCGAAGGACACCTTCGTGTTCCACGGCACCAACGTGGTCTACACATACGAATCGATCCTGATCGCGGCCGATGCGTTCAAGCGCGCGAAGAGCACCGACCCGAAAGCGCTTGCCGAAGCCATCCGGCAGACCAACATCACCGACCGCACCGTGCTCGGCGGCCCGCTCAAGTTCAACGCCAAGGGCCAGGTGGAAGGAAATCTCTCCGCGTGCGCGCAAAACCTGAACGGCGAACCGCGCGTGGTCTTGCCCGAGAGCGCCGCCGAAGCGAAACCGGTATTTCCGGCCCCAGACTACAAAAAGGCCTAGTTGCCTTTAGACCTGGTAATAAACGTCACCATTTCCGGTGTCCTCACCGGCATGGTGTACGGCCTGATGGCGCTCGGCCTGTCGGTGATATTCGGCGTGGTGCGGGTGGTCAATTTCGCCCACGGCGAGATGATGACCATCGCGATGTACGCCGCGGTGGCAATGTTCTCGGCCTGGGGCGTCGACCCCTTCCTCGCCGCGATCCCGATCGCCGCCGGTTTCTTCGCGCTCGGCTACCTGATGCAGGCCGGGCTGATCAACCCGTTCATTACCCGCCCGGAACATTCGCAGTTCATGCTGATGGTGGCCGTGGCCATCATCATGGTGAACGGCATGCTGATGGCCTTCGGGCCGGACGCGCGCAACGTGCAGATCAGCTACCAGCTCGATTCCTGGGAAATCGGCAAGATCCTGCTCGACAAGCCGCGCGCCTATGCCGCGGCGATGGCGCTGGCGACGAGCGCGGCGCTGTTTTCATTTTTCAAATTCACGCTGACCGGGAAAGCCATCCGCGCCTGCGCCGACAACCACCTCGGGGCGCGCGTCGTCGGCCTGAACGTGAAGCACCTGTACGCGCTCACCTTCGGACTGGGCTCGGCCTGCGTCGCAGTCGCGGGCTGCATGATGATCCTGTTCCTCGATGTGACCCCCAGCCTCGGGCCCTCTTACACGCTGCTCGCCTTCATCGTCGTGATCGTCGGCGGCCTGGGCTCGATGACCGGCGCGCTGGTCGGCGGCGTGCTGATCGGCCTGTCGGAAGCGCTCGCCGGCCTTTTCATCCAGCCCTCTGCGAAGAGCATGTTCGGCTACGCGCTGCTGATCCTGGTGCTGCTGTTCCGCCCGCAGGGATTGATGGGGCAAAGATCGTGACGCGACGGGGCACGGCCCTGCTGGTCCTGCTCGGAATTTTCCTGCTCGCGCTGCCCTGGATCGTCAATCCCTACCTCCTGTCTGTCGCGACGCTCATCCTCTACCTCGCCTATACCGGGCAGGCGTGGAACGTGATGATGGGCTTCGCCGGCCAACTGTCGCTCGGACATTCGCTCTACGTCGGCGTTGGCGCCTACGCCTCTGCCGCCTTGTTCTTCCACTACGGCATCGGCCCCTGGGCCGGCATCTGGCTGTCGGTCGCGCTCTGCGTCGCGCTGGGCGCTGCCATCGGCTTCCTCGCCTTCCGCTTCGGCATATCCGGCGTGTATTTCGCGCTGCTCACCATCGCGTTCTGCGAATTCATGCGCATCGGTTTCGATCATCTGCAATGGACCGGCGGCCCCGGCGGCCTGTTCCTCAAAGTGGCGCAGCGCGACCAGATCGACCTCGCCAATTTCCGCGGCCCGCCGGCGATGTACTACTACGCGATATTGCTTCTGACTGCTTTTGCTCTCATTTTTTGCAGTTATTTATTGAAATCGAAAGCGGGTTACTACTGGCAGGCGATCCGGGAGAACGAAGAGGCCGCGCAGGCGCTGGGCATCAACACCTTCCGCTGGAAAATGCTCGCGGTCGTGATCAGCTCCGCGATGACCGCGGTGTCTGGCGTGTTCTTCGCGTTCTATTACAACAACCTGTTCCCGGAGCAGATCTTCCATATCAGCCGCTCGATCGAAATCATCCTTGGACCTATCATCGGAGGCGTCGGCACGCTGTTCGGTCCGATCCTCGGCGCCGCGGTGCTGACGATCCTGGCCGACGGCATTACCGAGATCCTCGGCGCACTGGGCTGGGAGATTCCGGGCATCAAGCAGGTGTTCTACGGCATCGTCATGCTGCTGGTCATCATGTTCCTGCCGCACGGCATCTGGCCGCCGCTGGCGAAACGCCTGGGGCTGTCGAAATGAGCCTGCTCGACGTCCGGGGCATCTCGAAATCGTTCCGCGGCCTGAAAGCCGTATCGTCCGCGTCGTTCACGGTCGACCAGGGCTCCATCGTCGCGCTGATCGGCCCGAACGGCGCCGGCAAGACCACCTGCTTCAACATGATCGCGGGCGTCTTTTCCCCTGACTCCGGAAAAGTTCTTTTTGAAGAAAAGGAACTGCAGGGGCAGAGGCCGGATCAGGTCTGTGCCGCGGGGATCGGCCGCACTTTCCAGATCGTCAAACCCTTCGCCGGCCTGTCCGTGCTGGACAACGTGATCGTCGGCGCATTGCACAGGGAAAAAAGCGTTTCTTCGGCCCGGACTTTTTCGCTTTCCGTGTTGAAAAAGCTGAATCTCGACGCGAAGAAGGATCTCCCCGCCTCGTCGCTGACGCTGCCCGACCGCAAACGGCTGGAAGTGGCGCGCGCGCTGGCGACGCGGCCCATGCTTCTGCTGCTGGACGAGGTCATGGCGGGCCTGCGCCCGACCGAGTGCGACGTGATGGTCGAGGTGTTTCGCGAGCTGAACCGCTCGGACGGCCTGACGATCCTGCTGATCGAGCATGTGATGCGCGCGGTGATGGCGCTGGCACAGAAGGTCGTAGTGCTGCACCACGGGGAAATCATCGCGCGCGGCGCGCCGGCCGACGTGGTGCGCGATCCCGCCGTGCTGGAATGTTATCTGGGCGAAGAGACCGAGGTCTGATGCTCAGGATCGAGAATCTTGATCTTTTCTACGGTGATGCGCAGGCCCTCGACCGGGTGTCGATCGAGGTCCCGCGCGGGGAAATTGTCGCCATCGTCGGCGCCAATGGTGCCGGCAAGTCCTCGCTGATTCGCAGCATCGCAGGAATTGAGAAGCTTTCTTCTGGAAAAATAGAATTCAAAGATGAAAATATTTCCAACCTGGAGCCGCACAAGATCTGCAACCTCGGCATCGGCCAGGTGGCAGAGGGCCGGCAGGTGTTCCCCACCCTCACCGTCCACGAAAACCTGGAGATGGGCGGATTGTTGCCGCGCGCGCGCGCCAAGGCGCGGCAGGCGATGCTCGAGGTCTACGCCATGTTCCCGCGCCTGGCCGAGCGCAAAGGCCAGCCCGCCGGCACGCTCTCGGGCGGCGAGCAGCAGATGCTCGCCATCGGCCGCTGCCTGATGGGCAATCCGGAACTGATCATGTTTGACGAGCCTTCGCTCGGGCTGGCGCCGCTGGTCGTGCAGGAAGTACTGCGTACCATCCGGACGCTGAACGAAAAGGGCATGACGGTCCTGTTGGTGGAACAGAACGTGGCGGTTTCCCTGAAGATATCGAACCATGCCTACGTGCTCGAAAACGGCAGCATCGTAATGAGCGGCCGCGGCGGCGAACTCCTGCACGACGACCGTGTAAGGCAGGCCTATATGGGATTGTAACGGCGGGGCTATAGCGGCGTCAGGGCACCGTTGATCCGCTTCACGCGCGCGCCCGGATTCCAGGACGGAATGCTAACCTATGCGCATGAATCGGACCCTTTCCCTGCTCGCAGCGCTGGCGATCTGCGGCAACGCCATGGCGCAATCGGATTACCCCAACAGGCCGGTGCGGCTGATCACGCCCTTCAATCCGGGCGGCGCGATCGACATCTATTCGCGCACCATCGCCGATCCGCTCGGCAGGCTGCTCGGGCAGAACATCATCGTCGAGGCCATCGCCGGGGCCAACACCATCAGCGGCACCCAGCAGCTGGTGCGCGCCCGGCCCGATGGCTACACCTTCATGATCACGACCATGTCCACGACGGTGAACAACCGGGTCCTGTTCACCAAGCTGCCCTACGACCCGGACAAGGACCTGGCGCCGATCACGCAGCTGTCCTACGGCACGGTCCTTTTCTCGGCGTCGGGCACCGCTCCCTACAGCGACATGAAGGGATTCATCGCCTGGGCCCGGTCGAAGGATCGCGTCACCTACGGCTCCTGGGGCATCGCTTCCTGGGGCCATCTGGCCGGACAGATTCTGAAACGCGATCTCGGCCTGAATCTCGAGCATGTGCCCTACAAGGGCGACGTCCCGGCGATCACGGACGTGCAGAACGGCGCGCTGGACACCACGTTTTCCAGTCCGACCAGCGCCAAGCCGCGCATCGCCAGCGGCGCGCTCAAGGCGATTGCGATGACCGGTCCTCAGCGTTCGGCCTCGATGCCCGAACTCGCCACCTTCACCGAGCAGGGCGTGCCGAACGTGGACCTCGCGATCTGGGTCGGCGCCTACGCGCCCGCCGGCACGCCGCGCGCCATCATCGACCGGCTGCAGCGCGAGCTGAAGGCGGTCATCAACCAGCCCGAGGTACGCGAGAAAATGGTGGCGCAGGGCCAGACGCCGGTCGGCAACACGCCCGAGGAATTCACCGCCAATGTGCGCGCCGACCTGCCCAAATGGGACGCGCTGATCAAGGCTTCCGGCGCGACCATCGAGTAGAAGCCAAGGCCTTGCGAACGGACTACGTCCAGCGCTTCCTGTTCGAGCATCTCGACATCCGGGGCCGGCTCGTGTGCCTCACGGATGCCTGGAGCAAGATGACAGAGGGGCGCGGGTACCCGCCACAGGTCACGGAGTTGCTCGGGCATTCGACCGCCCTCGCCGCGCTGCTCGGCGCCAACCAGAAAAATGACGGCAATCTAGGCGGGCGCGTGACGCTGCAGGTGCAGGGCGCGGGGCCGGTGAAGCTGCTGGTCGCAGACTGCGCCGCCGGCATGAAGATCCGCGGCATGGCGCAGTACCTGCCGGAAGCGCGGGCCGGCGCAGGCCTGCTCGGCGCCGGCAAACTGGCGGTCACGCTGGAGGACGGCAGCAGCGGCCAGATCTACCAGAGTTTTGTTCCGCTGGAGGGCGCCTCGCTGGCGGAGAACTTCGAGCATTATCTGGCGCAGTCCGAGCAGCTGACCTCGTTCCTGCGCCTGCACGCGAGCGGCGACGCCATCTGCGGCTTGTTGCTGGAGAAGCTGCCGGGCGCCGATGCGCGGGACAGCGACGGCTGGAACCGCGTCACGCATCTCGCGGCCACGCTTGGCCTCGAAGAAACCATGGACGCGCAGCCCTACGACCTGCTGGTGAAGCTGTTCCCGGAGGAGCTGCTGCGCGTTTTCCCCCTCGATCCGGTGGCCTACCACTGCCCCTTCGATGTCCAGAACGTCGAGCGCGTGCTGCGCGGCCTCGGGCGCGAGGAAGTCGAATCCATCCTCGCCGAACGAGGCGAAGTCGTGATCAAGAACGAAATGTGCAACCACGAATACCGCTTCGACCGCGCTGCAGTGGAAACGCTTTTCGCCTGATGGTATGAAGGATCCCCTTCGTGGATGAGGGCACCGCATACGGCAGGAAGGAAGGCAGCTACCGCAAGGAGCTGACCGAAGTCGGCGCCGGCACGCCGATGGGTGAACTGCTGAGAAGGTATTGGCATCCCATTGGTTTGATTTCTTCTTTGGCGGAAAAGCCTTCAAAAATAAAAATTCTCGGCGAAGAACTCATCGCGTTCCGCGACGGCCAGGGGAAGCCCGGCCTGGTACATCCGCGCTGCGCGCATCGCGGCACCTCGCTCTACTACGGCAAGACCGAGGAGCGCGGCATCCGCTGCTGCTATCACGGCTGGCTGTGGGATGTGGAGGGACATTGCCTGGAGCAACCCTGCGAGGAAGGCGGTGGCGAAAAGCACCGCGGCAACGTACGCCAGCCCTGGTATCCGCTGGAGGAACGCTACGGCCTCGTCTTCGCCTATCTCGGGCCGCCCGCCAGGAAACCGGTGCTGCCGCGCTACGACTGCCTGGAAGAGCTCGCTACGGGCGAATTCATCGAAGCCGACGACTCCTCGATCGGCGGCGGCGGGCCGCCGCTCATCCCCTGCAACTGGCTGCAGCACTGGGAGAACGTGGTGGATCCCTTCCACGTGCCGATCCTGCACGGCTCGTTCTCCGGCGCGCAGTTCGTGCCGCAGATGGGCGCGATGCCGAAGGTGAAGTTCGACGTCACGCCGCGCGGCGTGAAGGTCGAATCGCTGCGCGCGCTCGAGGGCGGCAAGGTCCTGCGCCGCGTCACCGAAGTGGTGATGCCGACCCTGCGCGTGGTTGCCAATCCACGCGTCGCGAAGTACGGCAAGGTCGAGTCCATCGGCTGGGTGCTGCCGATCGACGATACGAATTTCCGCATCTACGTCGCCGGCCGCGTCACCGAAAAAGGCGAACTGGGACGCTTCCGCTCGACGATGGCGGGCAAGTTCTGGTGGGATCTGCGCGAGGAGGAACACCAGAAATATCCCGGCGACTACGAGGCGCAGACCGGCCAGGGGCCGATCACCCTGCACTCCGAGGAACATTTGTCAGGCAGCGACGGCGGCGTGGCGCGCCTGCGCCATTTCCTGGAGGCGCAATTGAAGATCATAGCCGAAGGTGGCGACCCAGCCTGCGTCGCGTTCAACGAGAAGGACGCCTACATGCGGCTGGAGGCCGGGCAGGATCTATTCGAAGCCACTCGT
>JBDTRO010000261.1:0-17324 GCA_039931635.1 Betaproteobacteria bacterium
CGCAAATTCGATCGCGAGCGCACCAGCGTGATCCTCGGCGTCACCGGCGCGCTGGAACTCGTCATTCCGCTGGGCGCGCGGCTCGGCCATCCGATCTGGCGCAAGGCGCTCAAGGACGCCGGGGTCGAGGGCACGGTCGCTGAAGACGTGGTGCAGCGCATCTCGGATTCCTACGTCGGCTGGCAGGAAAATTCCTTTCCGGGCCTGCTCGGCAACGTGGCAGCGGGCCGCATTGCCAACCGCCTCGACCTGGGCGGCACCAATTGCGTCGTCGACGCCGCGTGCGCGAGCTCGCTGGCGGCGATCCATCTCGCCAGCCTCGAACTGAACACGGGCCGCTCCGACATGGTGATTACCGGCGGCGCGGACACGTTCAACGACATCTTCATGTACATGTGCTTCAGCAAGACGCCGGCGCTTTCGCCGACGGGCGATGCGAAGCCGTTCGACCGCGACTGCGACGGCACGGTGCTGGGCGAAGGGCTCGGACTGCTGGTGCTCAAGCGCCTGGCCGATGCCGAACGCGACGGCGACCGCATCTATGCCGTGTTGAAGGGCATCGGGTCATCGAGCGACGGGCGCAGCAGCGCGATTTATGCGCCGCGCGCGGGCGGCCAGAAACTGGCGCTGCAGCGCGCCTATGAGGACGCCGGTGCGCCGCCCGCGACCATCGGCCTCATCGAAGCGCACGGTACCGGCACCAAGGTCGGCGATGCGACCGAACTGTCTGCCCTCGTCGAGGTGTTCCAATCCCCGCAGCAGGCGGGCGCCTGGTGCGCGCTCGGCTCGGTGAAATCCCAGATCGGCCACACCAAGGCGGCGGCAGGCGTGGCGGGCGTCATCAAGGCGGCGATGGCGCTGCACCGGAAAGTGCTGCCGCCCACTATCAAGGTCGCGCAACCACTGGACGGCGCCGCGCCGGGCCGTTCGCCGTTTTACCTCAACACTTCCAAGCGCCCGTGGCTGCCGGCAGCCGGACATCCGCGCCGCGCCGGCGTCAGCGCGCTCGGTTTCGGCGGCACCAACTTTCATTGCGTGCTGGAAGAGCACAGTGCCGAGCGGCAGGCGGTGGACTGGGACGGCGATGTCGAGATCCTCGCTTTCGGCGCCGAATCCCTGGGCGAGCTGCAATCGCAACTGGGCGCGCACCGGACCGATTCGTCCTGGCCGGACTTCAGGCGCACGGCGCAACAGTCGCGCCGGCAATTCCAGCGCGAGGCGCAATTCCGCCTGCTCATCGTCGTCACCACGGAATCCGACCGCGCGAGCCTGAAGCAAAGCGCGCGCACGATGCTGGAAAAGAATCCCGGCAGGACTTCATGGATCGCGCCTGCGGGCATCGCGTTCGGTTCCGGCAAGCAGCGCGGCAAGCTGGGCGCGCTGTTCCCCGGACAAGGCTCGCAGTACGCCGGCATGATGCGCGACCTCGCCTGCCAGTTTCCCGGCATGCTGGCGGCGCTCGTGCAAGCGGATGAAGCGTTCGCGCAACAGCCAGTCGTGCGCACGGCAAACCGCTTGAGTGATGTCATCTATCCGCATCCGGCGTTTTCCGACGAAACCCGCCAACAGCAGGAAGAAAACCTCAAGGCAACCGACGTCGCGCAACCGGCGCTGGGCGCGGTCAGCATGGGCGCGTTCAACGTGCTCAACTATTTCGGCGTCGCGACGGAAGCCGCCTGCGGCCACAGCTACGGCGAACTGCCGGCGCTTTACGGCGCGGGCCGGATCGATGCGGCGGCGCTGCATCAGCTCTCCAACCTGCGCGGCCGCCTGATGGCCGCCGACCACGGCAAGGGCGACCGCGGGGCGATGCTCGCCGTCCAGGCCGACGAGACGGCGGTGCAGGAATTCCTGCGCGAGGACGACGGCCAGCTGGTGGTCGCGAACCGCAATTCACCGATGCAATACGTTCTTTCCGGCCCGGTTGAGCAGATCAAGCGCGCGGTGGGCACCCTGACCAAGCGCGCGATCCGCAGCCGCATGCTGCAGGTCTCGGCGGCGTTCCACAGCCCGCTGGTGGCCGGTGCGCGCGCACCCTTCGCCGCGGCGCTCGAAGACGTCGCTTTCGACAAGGGCCGCATGGCGGTGTATGCCAACGCGACCGGCCGCGAATATCCGAAGAACGCAAAGCAGGCGCGCGAAGTGCTCGCCGACCAGATCGTGCAGCCGGTGAACTTCATGCAGCAGGTGCACGCCATGCACGCGGACGGCGTGCGGACTTTCATCGAAGTCGGGCCCGGCCATGTGCTCTCGGACCTGGTGCAGTCCATTCTGCCCGGCGGCGAAGTGGAGACCATTGCCCTCGACGCCTCAAAAGGCCATCGTTCCGGCACCTTCGACCTCGCGCTCGCGCTTGCGCGGCTCGCGTCGCTGGGGCATGAACTCAGCCTGGAGAAGTGGGAAAACGCACTGCCGGCGCCGGCAGCAAATGCAGGCAAGCCCGCGCTGACGATTCCGATATCCGGCGCGAACTACCGCGCGCCGGCGACACCGCGGCCGCCGGTGGCCGTGGCCGCGCCTGCCGTTCAGAACAGAATTCCGGCGGTGGCAGCCGCGCCCGTCGCACCACGTGCTTCACACGAGGGGATCCTCGCGCTGCAGCGCCTGCAGGAACAGACTGCGCAGCTGCACAAGCAGTTCCTCGAAGGCCAGGAGTCCGCCCGGCGCAGCATTCAGGCTTTGCTCGAACTGCGCGGCGGCGTGCCGGTGCCGCAGGCAATTGCAGCGGAAATCCCGGTCGCAGCTGTCGCCGTGGTTTCCAAAATCGAGAATCGGCCGGCAGCAAACCCGCCGGTTCCTGCCAACGACCGCTCCCGCTATGAGCGGGCGGTGCTCGACGTCGTGTGCGACAAAACCGGTTATCCGGTCGAAATGCTGAATCTCGGCATGGGCATGGATTCCGACCTGGGCATCGATTCCATCAAGCGCGTCGAAATCATGGCCGCGTTGCGCGCCAAACTTCCCGAAGCGCCCGAAATCAAGCCCGAGCACCTGGGTTCGCTGCAGACGCTGGAACAGGTCGTCGCCTTCCTCGCCAGTCAAGGGAAAGCCGTCGTTCCCGCGCAGGCGGGAACCCAGGTCTTGGAACCTGCCGCTGGGTCCCCGCCTGCGCGGGGACGGCAAGATCAAATCCGGGAAGGACAAGATCAAAGCGCCATCAGCGACACCCTGCTCGCCGTCGTGTCGGAAAAAACCGGCTACCCGGTCGAGATGCTGAATCTCGAGATGGGCATGGACTCCGACCTCGGCATCGATTCCATCAAGCGCGTCGAAATCATGGCCGCGCTGCGCGGCAGGCTGCCGGACTCGCCCGAAATCAAGCCCGAACACCTGGGTTCGCTCCGCACTTTGCAGCAGGTCGTCGATTTCCTCGTCGGCCAGCCGGCGGCGAGCGTCGTGGAGGCGGCCCCCGCCGCCGTGCCAGTGGCAGTGCCAGTGGCAGTGCCAGTGGCAGTGCCAGTGCCAGTGCCAGTGGCGTTGACCCTGCCCTCGGTCCCGGCAACGGTTCATGGCGTGCTGCGCCAACTCATCCGCCCGGTCGCGCTGTCCGGGTCCAACCGCAAGGCGATCAACCTGCGGGCTGGCGCGCAGGTCTGGCTGACCGATGACGGCTCCGAGCTCTGCAAGCGCATCGAGGAACACCTGCGCGCATTGCGGCTGAACGTGCGCCGCATCGATTTGCGCAAGGGAATTGCAAGCAATAGCGCGGATTTACCCGCTGCACTCCTCATCCTTTCGCCTGCCGGTGGCAGTGACGATACTTTCCTCAAGAACGCGTTTCGCCTCATCCAGCGTGCAGGCCCCATGCTGCGCAAAGCAAATGCGGCAGTTCTCGCGACGGTGTCCCGGCTCGACGGCGCGTTCGGCTTCGGCGATTTGCGCGGCAAGGCCGATCCGGTGAGCGGCGGGCTCGCCGGCCTGGTGAAAACCGCGCGCCACGAATGGCCGGAAGTGCACTGCAAGGCGCTCGATCTCGATCCCGAATACATCGACATCTCGGCGGCGGCCGAGCAGATCGTTGCCGAACTTTTCCTTGCTGGCCCCGTTGAAGTCGGTTTGTCCGCGTCTGGCCTCGTGGCGCTCGAGGTTGCGGTCTCGGACATCGGGCGCACAGGCGCGAAGCCGCCGCTGTCCGAAGGCGACGTGGTCGTCGTCTCAGGCGGCGCCCGCGGCGTCACCGGCGACGCCGCGCTGGCGCTGGCCCACGCGTTTCATCCGAGGCTTGTATTGCTGGGCCGCAGCGAGCTGGGCGAAAGCGAGCCGGCCTGGCTGCAGGACCTGCAGACCGAGGCCGGCATCAAGAAGGCGCTGCTCGGCAGGAAGAAAGGCACGAGTTCGCCGAAGGCGGTGGAAGCGGAGTTCCGCGAGGTGCTCGCGCGGCGTGAAATCCGCGCGCAACTCGGCCGACTGGTAGCCGCCGGCGCGCAGGCGTCCTATCACGCCGTGGATGTGCGCGACGGTGCGGCGGTAGCGCGCACCCTGTCGGAAGTACGCGCGCGCCATGGCGCGATTCGCGGACTGGTGCACGGCGCGGGCGTGCTCGCCGACCGCCGCATCGAAGACAAGACCGAGGAACAGTTCGACCTGGTGTACGGCACGAAGGTGACCGGCCTGCGCAACCTGCTCGCCGCCCTGTCGCGCGAAGACCTGAAGGTGCTCGCGCTCTTTTCTTCCTACACCGGCCGCGTCGGGCGCGTCGGCCAGGTGGACTACGCCGCCGCCAATGAAGTCCTGAACAAGCTCGCCCAGGTGGAATCGCGCCGCCGCCCGGACTGCCGCGTGGTCTCGGTCAACTGGGGCCCGTGGAACGGCGGCATGGCGACGCCGGGCGTGCGCAAGCTGTTCGAGCAGGAAGGCATCGGCCTCATCGAGCCGGCCGCGGGCGCGGATTTCCTCGTGCGCGAGCTTGGCGTGGCGGACCAGGGCGCCGTTGAAGTGCTCGCGCTTGCGCCTTCGCGCGGAACGGAAACAGTACGGACGGCGGAACTCGTCCTCGACTTCGCGGACAGCGTTGCCTTCGTGCGCGAAGTCAGCGTCAAGGCGCTGCCCTGCCTCGAATCCCACGTCTTCAACGGTCGTGCCGTGCTGCCCGCCGCGCTGATGGTGGAGTGGCTCGCGCAAGCCGCGCTGCACGGCAATCCGGGCATGGCATTTCATGGCCTGGACAATTTCAAGGTGCTGAAGGGCATCGTGCTGGAAGCTGGGCAATCCGTGACCGTGAGCCTGCGCACCGCCGCGGCCACGCGGCGCGACAACCTGCATGTCGTGCCGGTGCGCATGACGAGCCAGGGCAGCCAGGCACACGGACGAGAGATCCTGCACGCGCAGGCCGACGTGCTGCTCACGACGGAGAACCTGCCCGCCGCGCCCGAACCCGTGGTGGTCGACATTCCCGGTGGCGGCTACGCCGACGCCTACGCGCTGGGGGTGCTATTTCATGGCGCGGCGCTGCATGGCATCGAGCGCGTCGAAGGCATCGCGGAGAGAGGCGTTGCCGCGATCCTCAAGGCTGCTTCCGCGCCGATCAAATGGATGACCCATCCGCTGCGCGGCACCTGGATCGCGGATCCGCTGGTGCTGGACAGCGCGTTCCAGATGATGATCCTCTGGAGCACCGCGCACCGCGGCGCGCCTTCGCTGCCCAGTACGCTGAAAAGCTACCGCCAGTTCGTCGCCGTATTTCCGAAGGGCGGTTGCCGCGCGGTAATCGCGGTGGCGCTCGGCATCAGCGCGATCGCCGTGGCGACGATCCAGTTTTTCGACCGCCAGGGCAATCTGGTGGCCTCCGCCGAAGGTTGCGAGTTCGTCATGGACGCCGCGCTGCGGGAAGCCTTCCGCCTGAACCGGCTGGGGCTTGAAAAGTAACCCGGGGCCGTCCTCCAGCGGCGGCAACGCCTCTTTCTCCGAACCCATCGCCATCGTCGGCATGGGCGGCGTTTTCCCCGGCGCGCACTCGCTCGCCGAATTCTGGCAACTGATTGAGAACGGCGTCGATACCTGCCGCCCGGTGCCGGCAGGACGCTGGATCCTCGATCCGCAGACGATAAGGAACCCCGCGCCCGGCACGCCCGACTCCGTCCTCACCGATCGCGGCTGCTTCATCGAGGATCCTGCGCTCGCAGGGGAACTCGATCCGATGTTCCAGGTCCTCATTCGCGCCGGGCAGGCTGCCTTCGCGGATGTGCGCAGCGGGAACCTGAAGCGCGGCGACGTCGGCGTCGTTCTGGGCAATATCGCTCTGCCCACCAGCGCCGTCTCCGCGCTGTCCGATGAAATGCTCCTGCCGCTGCTGGAACAGAAAGTCTTCGGCCACGCGCTGGAGAAGCCTGCGCTGGCGACCAACGCGGTAAACCGGTACGTCACCGGCCTGCCCGCTGCCTTGCTGGCGCGATCGCTCGGCCTGGGCGGCGCCTGCTACACGCTGGATGCGGCCTGCGCGTCGTCTATTTACGCGGTGAAACTGGCCTGCGACGAACTGCTCGCGCACCGCGCCAGCGCCATGCTCGCCGGCGGCCTGTCGCGGCCCGACTCGCTCTATACGCAGATGGGTTTCTCGCAGTTGCGCGCCCTTTCGCCGAGCGGGCGTTGCTCGCCCTTCGACCGCAAGGGCGACGGCCTCATCGTCGGTGAAGGCGCCGGCGTGGTGGTGCTCAAGCGCCTGTCCGACGCGCTGCGCGACGGCGACAGGATCCACGCGCTGATTCGCGGCGTTGGCCTGTCGAACGACCTCGAAGGCAAGCTGCTATCGCCGAGTTCGGAGGGCCAGCTGCGCGCGCTGCGGATGGCCTACGCGCAAGCCGGCTGGACGCCGCAGATGGTGGACCTGATCGAATGCCATGCCACCGGCACGCCGGTCGGCGACGCCGTCGAGTTCGAGAGCCTGGTGAAGCTCTGGCAGGGCGGCGAGTGGCGGCCCGCGCAATGCACCCTGAGCGCGGTGAAATCGAATATCGGCCACCTGCTGACGGCGGCAGGCAGCGCCGGGCTGATCAAGACGCTGCTCGCTATGCAGCACGGCAAGCTGCCCCCGGTGGCGAACTTCGAGCAACCTTCCGACAAGGTCCGGCTGGACGGCAGCCCGTTCGCGATCCTGAAGGAAAGCCGGCCGTGGGACCGCCGCGGGGCAGATATTCCGCGCCGCGCGGCGATCAACGGCTTTGGCTTTGGCGGCATCAATGGCCATTTGCTCATCGAGGAGTGGCTGGGTGACGCAAGCGAGCAGCGCTCGCAGGCGCGGCCGTCACCCGAACCGGTTGCCGTGGTCGGCATGGCGACGCGCGTGGGACGCTGGCCCGACCTGGGTGCCTTCCGCGAGCGGGCGCTATACCGGCAAGGCATTGAAGCGCCGGCGGCGCGCAAGGAGTGGCGTGGCCTGAGCGGCGCAGAGATCCGCCGCGTGTGGGGCCGCGAATTTGCCGGGTATTTTCTCGACGACCTGTCCGTGCCGATCGAGCGCTTTCACATCGCGCCGCGCGAGCTGGCCGAAATGCTGCCGCAGCAACTGCTGATGCTGGACGTGGCGAAATCCGGTCTCGAAGACGCCCGCAATCCAGGCCTCGAAGCGTCGCGCAGCGGCGTCTTCATCGGCCTGGGCCTCGATCTGCGCGCGACCGATTTCCATTTCCGCTGGGCCATGAAACGGCGCGCCGGCGACTGGGCGCGCAAGGCGGGCCTGGATGCGGGGAGCGCCGAAGCAGGCCAGTGGATGGCGCGGCTTTGCGACGCCGCGGGCCCGCCCCTTACCGCCGACCGTACGCTTGGCGCGCTGGGCGGCATCGTCGCCAGCCGCATCGCGCGCGAGTTCCACATCGGCGGGCCGAGCCACAGCATTTCCAGCGAAGAAACCTCCGGCCTGCGCGCCTTGCGGGTGGCGGTACACGCCCTGCAGAAGCGCGAACTCGATGTCGCGCTGGCCGGTGCCGTGGACCTGAACGGCGACCTGCGCGCGCTGCTCGCCACGGATGCATTGCGTTCCGGCGCCGGGACGATTCCCGGCGAAGGCGCGGCCTGCGTGGTGCTCAAGCGCCTCGAGGACGCCGTGCGCGACGGCGACCGCGTTTACGCAGTGATTCGCGATCTGGACGTATCCGTCGCGCCCGGAATCCAGCCGATCGAGAACGCGGATGCGGATGTCGGGCACACCGGTGCCGCGTCGGGATTGGTCTCGTTCATCAAGGCCAGTCTCTGCGTGTATCAGGAGGTCATCCCCGGACGCGAGCCGCAGTACTGGGTTCGCAACCGCGCCGACGGCCCGCGCCGCGCCAGCGTTCGTTCGACAGGGGTGGCTGGCGACAGTGTCGATGTAGTGATTGAAGGGTTCGAAAATGAACACACCCGCGCCGCGCGCCCGCATCCTCATGCGGACTTGAATGCGTCTGATGGCAGTTCGCCGGGCCGCGTCGCTTTCGTTTTCCCGGGTTCGGGCAACCAGTTCGCCGGCATGGGCCGTGAACTGGCGCTGCAATGGCCGGAAATCCTGCGGCGGCAGGATAAGGACAATGCACGGCTCGCCAGCCAGATGCACGTGGACAGGTTCTGGCATGGCCCCCTGACGGCGGAACTGCTGTCGGATCATCGCGCCCTGATCTGCGGCCAGGTCAGCTTCGGCACCATGGTGGCGGACCTGGCGATGAACTTCGGCATCAAGCCGGACGCGGCGATCGGCTACAGCCTGGGCGAGTCCACCGCCTTGCTTGCGCTGCGCGTGTGGCGGCAGCGCGACGAAATGCTCGAGCGCTTGAGCAGTTCGCCGCTGTTCGCACGCGACCTTGCGGGCGGGCCCGACTGGGTCACCGGCATGGTCGACCGTTCGGCCGACGCGGTGCGCGCGGCCATCGGCAGGCGCAAGGACGTCTACCTCCTCATCTCCAACGCGCCGGAAGAATGCGTCGTCGGCGGCAATCGCGGCGCCGCCGCCGAAATCGTCGCTGCGCTCGGCTGCCACTGGTTTCCGCTCCAGGGCGTCAGCACGGTGCACTGTGAGCTCGTGCGCCCGGTGCGCAAGGCCTACCGCGATCTGCACCGGTTCGAAACGACGCCGGCCGCGGGCGTCGAGTTCTATAGCAGCGGCTGGGGCCGTGCCTACGTGCCCGACCGCGAGTCGGCCGCGGACGCGCTGGAGGCGCAGGCGCTGGATACGATCGATTTCCCGCGCGTGATTCGCGCCGCCTACGACGCCGGCGTGCGCACCTTCATCGAAGTCGGCCCCGGCAACTCCTGCAGCCGCATGATCGGCAAGATCCTGGCGGGCCGCCCGCACCTCGCAAAATCGCTCGCGATCGCGGGACCGGATCCGGTCGCGCATTTCCTGCGCACGCTGGGCGAACTGCACGCCGCGGGCGTGCCACTGAACGCGGATATGCTGCGCGGCGGCGATGCCGCGGCGGTGGCGGCAAAACCTGCCGGCAAATCCATCACAGTCGCGATCACGGGCGCGCCGTTCCTCGCCCCGGCGATTCCTCCCCGTCCGCAACCGGTGGACGATTTTTCCGACGCCCTGTACCGGTCGATGATCGAGACGGAACGGGCGACCGTCGAAGCGCATGAAGCCTACCTGCGGTTTTCGCGCAACCTTTCGCAAACGCTGGCCGATGCCATCGCAGCCCAGGTGGCATCGCCCGGCGTTGCCGTCGCGGAAATCAGCGCGCCCGTCCGCTCGCTCGATCGCGCCGCCTGCCTGGAATTTGCGCGCGGTTCCGTCGGCCGCGTGCTCGGGCCGGAGTTCGCCCGGGCCGACACGTTTCCGACCCGCGTGCGCCTGCCCGATGAGCCGCTGATGCTGGTGGACCGAATCCTGGAAATCGACGGCGAGCCGCTGTCGATGTCGCACGGCCGCGTCGTCACGGAACATGACGTGCGCGCCGGCGCCTGGTATCTCGACAGCGGGCGCATTCCGACCTGCATCGCCGTGGAAGCGGGCCAGGCGGACCTGTTCCTGTCGGGTTTTCTCGGTATCGATTTCCAGACGCAGGGCCGCTCGATGTACCGCCTACTGGATGCCAAGGTCTGCTTCCACCGCGGCCTGCCGGCCGCAGGCGACGTGATTCACTACGACATTCGAATCGAAAATTTCTTCCGCCAGGGCGACACCTGGCTGTTCCGCTTCGGCTTCGAAGCGACGGTGAACGGCGCCCCGCTGCTGACGATGACCGACGGCTGCGCGGGTTTCTTCTCCAACGAAGAACTGTCCGCCGGCAAGGGCATCATCCGCACCGCACTCGACCTCAGGCCCATGCAGGGAAAGCGCCCGGCGGATTGGGAAGACTTCACGCCCGGCGGCGTCGAAAGCTATTCCAGCGCCCAGCTCGACGCCCTGCGCGCCGGAGACCTGGCTGGATGCTTCGGCGATGCGTTTGCCGGATTGCCGCTGAACCGGCCTGTGACTTTGCCGGACGGAAAAATGAAGCTGGTGCATCGCATCGCGCACCTGGACCCGGCCGGCGGCCGTTTCGGCATGGGCATCGTGCGCGGCGAAATGGACATTCACCCGGACGACTGGTTCCTGACCTGCCACTTCGTGGATGACCGCGTAATGCCGGGCACCCTGATGTTCGAGTGCTGCCTGCATACGTTGCGCGTCTACCTGTTGCGGATGGGCTGGATCGTCGAGGAAGACCAGGCCGTCCTGGAACCGGTGCCCGGTGTCGCCAGCCAGTTGAAATGCCGCGGGCAGGTGCTGGAAACGACGAAGCTAGTGACGTATGAAGTTTCCATCAAGGAAATAGGCTACGGACCGGAACCCTACGTTGTCGCCGACGCGCTGATGCTCGCCGACGGCAAGCCGATCGTGGAAATCACCAACATGAGCCTGCGCTGTACGGGCGCAACGCGAGAATCCTTCCGCGCTCTGTGGACCGCGACGCAAGCGCCCGCGGCGAAGCCGGCGATTTTCGACACCGATCGCATTCTCGCCTTCGCGATCGGCAAGCCTTCCGAAGCCTTCGGCGAGCCTTACCGGATATTCGACCAGGGCCGCGTCATCGCGCGGCTGCCGGGGCCGCCGTTCCAGTTCCTCGACCGCGTCACCGACATCCGGGCCGAGCCGTGGAAGATGCTGCCCGGCGCCGAATGCGAAACCCAATATGACGTGCCCCCGGACGCCTGGTATTTCGCCGACAACCATCAGGGCGACATGCCGTTCGCCGTGCTGCTCGAGATCGCGCTGCAGCCCTGCGGCTGGCTCGCGGCCTACATGGGCTCGGCGCTGACGAGCGATGTCGACGTGTCGTTCCGCAACCTTGGCGGCAGCGCGACGCAGTTCGCACGCGTGGGGCCGGGCACCGGCACGCTCTCGGTGCGCGCGAAACTCACGCGCTCTTCCAGCTCAGCGGGCATGATCATTCAGTTCTTCGACTATGAGGTGCTGGCAAGCCGCGAGCGAATCTACAAAGGCGACACCTATTTCGGTTTCTTCCCGAAGGTCGCGCTGCTGAAACAGGAAGGACTGAAGGATCCCGCGCGTTGCGTGCCGCCCGAGAGCGCCCTTGCGCGCGGCCGCAGCCTGGATTTCCCGGCAGCTGCGCCGTTCCCCGGTGGCCGCCTGCGCATGCTCGACCGGATAACGGGCTGGATTCCGGACGGCGGTCCGAAGGGTCTGGGCTACATACGCGCGACTCGGCGTGTCGCGCCCGACGAATGGTTCTTCAAGGCGCATTTCCACCAGGACCCGGTGGTGCCCGGCTCGCTCGGCCTGGAATCGTTCCTGCAACTGCTCAAGTTCGTAGCCTCCGAGCGCTGGGGGAATGGCGCCTGCGAAACCGTCGCCACCGGTGAGCGTCACGAATGGATTTATCGCGGCCAGGTGATTCCGGCCGATCGCGAAGTTACGGTCGAGGCGATCGTCACCGCGGTGGATGACAGTCGGCGCCTGCTGCGCGCCGACGGCTACCTTTCAGTCGACGGCCGCGTCATCTACGGCATGAAAGACTTCACGCTCCAGTCCAAAAGCTAGCGATTCAGCGGACCAGCTTCGCCAGCTCCTGTCATGTTTAGCGCATGCAGAGCAGTTCGTAGCGCGTAAACCACGGCTATGATTCGTCTCTCGCTGCATCCTCCGGTGAAGGCCTGAGCATTGAAATACAACCGCGTTTTCCTGACCGCCCTTGGCTATGAGTTGGGCCCGCAAGTGGTGAGCTCCGCCGAGCTGGAGGAGCGGCTCGCGCCGGTGTACCGGCAGCTGAGCATCCATCCGGGGCAACTCGAAGCCTGGACCGGCATCGCCGAGCGGCGCTGGTGGCAACCGGATGCGCGCCTGTCGGCCGGTGCAACCACCGCGGCACGCAAGGCGATGGCGAAAACTTCCGTCCAGGCCGCCGATCTGGGCGTGGTGATCTACGCCGGGGTCTGCCGTGAAAATTTCGAACCGGCGACCGCCTGCGCGGTGGCCGACGCGCTCGGCGTGAGGGGCGGCGCGTCGGTCTATGACCTGAGCAACGCCTGCCTGGGCGTGCTGAACGGGATGCTCGATATCGCCAACCGCATCGAACTCGGGCAGATCCGCGCCGGGCTGGTGGTGTCCTGCGAATCGGCGCGGGAAATAAACGAAATCATGATTGCGCAGATGCTGGGCGGCGTGAGCATGGACCGATTTGCAGAGGCTCTGGCCACCCTTACCGGCGGTTCGGGAGCTGTTGCAATGCTGCTGACCGATGGTTCTTTCGCTGGTGCGAAGGGGCATCGTCTGCTGGGCGCCGTTTCGCAAGTCGCGCCGGAGCATCATGCGCTTTGCCGCTGGGGCCTCGCGCCCGCCGACGGGCTGCAGCAGTTGCAGTACATGGCCACCGATTCGGTGTCGGTGCTTAAGTTCGGCGTCCAGTTGGGCCAGCAGACCTGGCGCGCGTTCCTCGATGAAATGGGCTGGACGCCGGCGCAGGTCGACCGCGTCATCTGCCACCAGGTAGGCAGCGGCCACCAGGACGCGATCCTGAGATCGCTGCAGGTGCCCAAGGAAAAGGATTTCACCACCTACCGGTTCCTCGGCAACATGGGCACGGCCGCGCTTCCGGTGACGGCGGCCATCGCCGAGGAGCGCGGCGTGCTTGCCGCCGGCCAGCGCGTCGGCTTCCTCGGCATCGGCAGCGGCCTGACCTGCCTGATGATGGGACTGGAGTGGTGACGTGACCGCGTTCCGCCACGACCTCTACCCGTTCACCGGCACATTCCGGAACGTGAACGGCCACCAGATGCACGCGCTGGACGAAGGCCAGGGCCATGAAGGCCAGGACCGAACGGTGGTCATGCTGCACGGCAATCCGACCTGGTCGTTCTACTATCGCAACCTCGTGCTCGGCCTGCGCGGCACGCACCGCGTGATCGTGCCGGACCACATCGGCTGCGGGCTGTCGGACAAGCCGGATGAGCGCAGCTACGGCTACACGCTGCGCGAACGCGTGGACGATCTGGACGCGCTCATCGAGCAGGCCGGCGTCAAGGGGCGCATCACGCTCGTGATGCACGATTGGGGCGGCATGATCGGCATGGCCTACGCGACGCGTCATCCGCAAAAGATCGGCCGCCTCGTATTGCTGAATTCGGCGGCGTTTCACCTGCCGAAGTCGAAGAAGCTGCCAAGAACGCTGTGGCTGTGCCGCAAGACGCCGCTGGGCGATTTCTTCATTCGCGATACCGGGATCTTCACCAGCGTACTGGCGCGTTGGGCCGTCTGCCGGCCGATGGAGCAGCGCGTGCGCGAGGCTTACCTGCTGCCGTACCGGGCGCCGCAGGATCGGACCGGCCTGCTGCGGTTCGTGCAGGACATCCCGCTGGAGCCGGACGACCCGAGCTACGGCCTCGTGCGTGAGGTGCAGGCGAATCTTCCCGCCTTCCGGCAGACGCCGACCTTGATCCTCTGGGGCGACCGGGATTTCGTCTTCGACCACCACTTCCTGCGCGAATGGCAGAAATTCCTGCCCGACGCCGAGGTACACCGATTCCCGAACGCCGGGCACTACGTGCTGGAAGACGCCGGCACGGAAATCCTGCCGTTGATCCAGGATTTTTTCCGGCGCCACCCGGCCGATGCCTAACATCGCGGTGCATCTCGCGGCAATGGCGAGACTGCAACCGTCGCGCCCTGCCGTCATCTGCGCGCACGGGCGCGACGCCACGGGCGCGGTCGCCTACGAGCAGCTCAGTTTTGGCGAGCTGGAGGCGGTGAGTAACCGCCTCGCGCTCGCGCTGGCGGGCGCCGGCATCCAGCGCGGCATGCGCGCCGCGCTGATGGTGCCGCCGAGCCTGGATTTTTTCACCCTCACCTTCGCTCTGTTCAAGGCGGGCGTGGTGCCGGTCCTGATCGACCCCGGCATCGGCGTGCGCAATCTTTCCGGTTGCCTTGCGCATGCAAAGCCCGAAGCGTTCATCGGCATTCCCAAGGCCCACGCGGCGCGCGTCCTGCTCGGTTGGGCACGCGCGAGCGTCCGGATCAATGTCACGGTGGGCACCAGATGGTTCTGGGGAGGCCACACGTTAAACGATTTGCGCGAGCGCACGCCCGGCGGCCAGCCGTTTACGGCCATCGAACCCTCGCCCGACGAGACCGCCGCGATCCTATTCACCAGCGGCAGCACCGGCGCGCCCAAAGGCGCCGTCTACACGCACGAGATATTCGGCGCGCAGGTGGGCCATATACGCCTCCTCTATGGCATCGAGCCGGGAGAAATGGACCTCGCGACCTTCCCGCTGTTTGCGCTCTTCGGCCCCGCGCTGGGCATGACGGCGGTGGTCCCCGAGATGGACGCCTCGCGGCCCGCGAGCGCGGACCCGGCGAACATCGTCGGCGCCATCCACAAGTTCGGCATCACCAACATGTTCGGCTCGCCCGCCCTCATCAATCGCGTCGGGCGCTACGGCGAAGCGCAGGGCATCACGCTGCCCACCTTGCGCCGCGCCATCTCGGCAGGCGCTCCCGTATCGGCCAGGGTGATCGAGCGTTTTGCCGCCATGCTGCCGCAGGGCGCGCAGGTTTTCACGCCTTACGGGGCGACCGAGTGCCTGCCCGTCGCATCCATCGGCAGCGACGAGATCCTGGGCGAAACGCGCCACCGTACCGACGAAGGCGCGGGCGTATGCGTCGGCACTCCGGTGCCGGGCCTGCAGGCACGGATCATTCGCATCAGCGACGAGCCAATCGGGCGCTGGGATGACGCCCTGGAAGTTCCGAATGGTGAAATCGGCGAGATCGCGGTCAAGGCGACGCATGCGTCACGCAGCTACTTCAACCTCCCGGCCGCGACTGTGCTGGCCAAGATCCAGGACGGCGCGAGCGACGGCTTCTACCATCGCATGGGCGACGTGGGCTATGTCGACCCGCGCGGCCGCCTGTGGTTCTGCGGACGCAAGGCGCACCGGGTCGTCACGCCGCAAGGCACCCGCTTCACGATTCCCTGCGAAGGCGTGTTCAACCGGAGTCCCCGCGTCCTGCGCACCGCCCTGGTCGGCGTGCAGCGCAACGGCGCCATCGAGCCGGTGCTGTGCGTGGAGCTGGAGCCCGGCGCCAGGGGCGATTCGCAACAGGCCATTCGCGCCGAGCTGCTGGAACTGGGGTCGCGCCACGAGCTCACCCGGCAGATCGAAACCATCCTGTTCCATCCGTCGTTCCCGGTGGACGTGCGCCACAACGCCAAGATCTTCCGCGAGAAGCTAGCGGTCTGGGCTGCGCGGCAACTGCAATGAAGGCGCTGGTCACCGGCGGCGGCGGATTTCTCGGCCAGGCGATCGTGCGCGGCTTGCGCAAGCGGGGCGCGGACGTGCGCAGCTTCTCGCGCAGCGCGCACGGTGATCTGGATGCGCTGGGCGTCGAGCAGCGAAAGGGCGACCTGGCCGATGCCGGCTCCGTTGCGTCAGCGGTGCAAGGCTGCGATATCGTGTTTCACGTTGCCGCGAAACCAGGCATCTGGGGCAGCTACGAGGAGTACCACCGGCCCAATGTCACCGGCACGCAGCATGTAATCGCGGCCTGCCGCGCGCACGGCGTGCGCCGGCTCGTCTATACCAGTTCGCCCAGCGTCGTCTTCAATGGCCGCGACATGGAAGGCGTGGATGAATCCGTCCCCTATCCGCCGAGTTACGAAGCGCACTATCCGCAGACCAAGGCACTCGCCGAGCAGCTGGTGCGCGAAGCGAATGATGCGCAGCTTGCGACTGTGAGCTTGCGGCCGCACCTGATCTGGGGACCGGGCGACAACCACCTGCTGCCGCGACTCGTCGCGCGCGCGAGGGCGGGCCAGTTGCGGCGCATCGGCTCGCGCCCCAAGCTGATCGATGCCGTCCACGTGGACAACGCCGCCGCCGCGCACCTGCTCGCCGCAGACAGGCTCTCCCCCGGCGCACCAATCGCGGGCAAGGTCTATTTCATCTCGCAGGGCGAGCCGGTGCCGATGTGGGAAATGGTGAACCGGCTGCTGCTCGCGGCCGGCGCGCCGCCCGTTACGCGCACGGTGCCGGTCTGGCTTGCATTGGCGCTGGCCTGGGGTTTCGAAACCGCACACCGAATCACCAACAATCCGAACGAGCCCCGCCTGACGCGTTTTGTGGTCCATGAGCTGTCCACCGCGCACTGGTTCGACCTTTCGGCCGCGCGCCGCGACCTGGGGTATGTGCCCGTCACCTCGATCGCCGAGGGCCTGGAACAGTTGCGAATCGCGCAGAATAGAACATGAGCGTCCAAACCCTCGTGCTGAAGCACGGCGAAATCGAGCAGCGGGTGTGCTTCGCCGCGGCCAGCACCCTGCCGGCCGAAGAGTTCCTGAGTGAGAAAGAGACAAAGCAACTCGCAGGTTTCAAGTTTGCCGCCAAGCGCGAGGGATATCTCCTCGGCAGGCTGGCCGCGAAACACGCGCTTGCCTCACTGCTCGCGGAACCCGACCTGCGGCAGATCGAAATTCGTGCCGGCGTCTACGGCCAGCCGCTGGTCCAGCATCCTCGTGCCGCTGACGCGGAGGTGACCGTGAGCCACTCGCACGGCCTTGCCGTGGCGCTGGCCTTTCCGGCGCAATATCCGATGGGCATCGACCTGGAAACCATCTCCGCTGTTGCCGCCCAGGTCGTCATCGGTGAACTGGAAGCATCGCCGCCGGAACTGACCTGGCTCGCAACGGGCGGCGCGGATGCTGCGACCGCCTGCTGCGTCCTGTGGACCGCCCGCGAGGCGCTCGGAAAGGCGTTGAAGATCGGCTTGAACAGTCCGTTGGGAATGCTTTCGCTGACCGAGATCCGGGCCACCAGTGAAAATAGCTGGGCCTGCCGCTACCTGAATTTTCCGCGCTGCCAGTGCCTGTCCTGGGTTGCAGGCGGCCGCGTGCTTTCGCTTGCGATGCACCACGAGACGC
>JBDTRO010000262.1:0-7821 GCA_039931635.1 Betaproteobacteria bacterium
TTCACCGGCCGCGACCAGATGCAGGCGCTTACGGGCCTGTTCGCGCGCCAGTTCGGCACGCCCAACTACGCCGCGCACGGCGGTTTCTGCTCGGTGAACATGGCTGCCGGCATGATCTACACCATCGGCGGCTCGTTCTGGGAGTTCGGCGGGCCTGACCTGGACCGCGCGAAGCTGTTCGTGATGATCGGCACCGCCGAAGACCATCATTCCAATCCGCTCAAGATCGCGATTTCGAAGTTCAAGCGCGCCGGCGGCCGCTTCATCTCCGTGAATCCGGTGCGCACCGGCTATTCGGCGATTGCCGATGAATGGGTGCCGATAAGGCCGGGCACCGACGGCGCGCTGCTCATGGCGTTGTGCAGCGAGCTGGTGCGCCTGGATCTGTGCGACCGCGAGTTCCTCGCGCAGTATACGAACGCCGGCTACCTGGTGAACCTGGAAGAGGGCAGCGACGAAGAAGGCCTGATGGCCTGCGGCAAGGGCGACGAGCGGGAAAACCCCTTCCGCCGCCACGACCAGCTGTGGTGGGACCGGCACAGCAACCGCGCGGTGGTCAATCACAGCGAGGGCGCCGATCCCTGCCTGGAGGGCGAGTACCGCCTTGAGGACGGCACGCGCGTCAAGCCGGCCTTCGAATTGTTGCGCGAGCGGCTGCGCGCGTGCACGCCCGAATGGGCGGCGGACATCACGGGCATTGCGCCGGACAGGATCCGCGCGCTGGCGCGCGAGCTGGGGAGTACCGCACGCAACGCGAGTTTCGAGCTGCCGATCGCCTGGACCGACAGCTGGGGCCGCAAGCACGCCAGCGTGCGCGGCAATCCGGTGGCTTTTCACGCGATGCGCGGCATCGCGGCGCATTCCAACGGCTTCCAGGCGATCCGGGCGCTTTCGATCCTGATGTCGTTGCTCGGCACCATCGATCGCCCGGGCGGATTCCGCCACAAGGCGCCATTTCCGCGCGGCACGCCGCCGGTCTATGCACGCATCCCGAACGGCCCCGAGGCGGTGCAGCCGAACACGCCGCTGGCCGGAGCGCCGCTTGGTTTTCCCGCCGGGCCCGAGGATCTGTTCATCGATGCCGAAGGCACACCGGTGCGCATTGACAAGGCGTTTTCCTGGGAGTACCCGCTGGCGGTGCACGGCATGATGCACAACGTGATCGCGAACGCCTGGCGCGGCGATCCGTATCGCATCGACACGCTGATGCTGTTCATGGCCAACATGGCCTGGAATTCGAGCATGGGCACCGGCGAAGCGCGCCGCATGCTGAACGACAAGGATGCGAGCGGGGAGTACCAGATCCCGTTCCTGGTTGTCTGCGATGCGTTTGAATCCGAAACCACGGCGTTTGCGGACCTCGTACTGCCCGACACCACCTACCTCGAGCGTCACGACGTCATGTCGCTGCTCGACCGCCCGGTGTCTGAGTTCGACGGGCCGATGGATTCGGTGCGCGTGCCGGTGGTGCCGCCGATGGGGGAGTGCAAGCCCTTCCAGGACGTGCTGGTCGAGCTCGCGGGCCGCCTGCGGTTGCCCGCTTTTGTGAATGCGGAAAAGAAGCCGAAATTCCGCGATTACGCCGATTTCGTCGTGAATTTCGAGACGGAACCCGGCTCAGGGCAGGGGTTCCTGATGGGCTGGCGCGGCAAGGATGGCAGCAAGGCGCTGGTCGGCGAGCCGAACCCGGACCAGTGGCAGAGGTATGCGGAAAACAATTGCGTGTTTCACGAACCGATGCCCGAGTCGATGCAATACATGCGTAACTGGAATCAGGATTACCACGAGTGGGCGCAACGCATGAAGCTGCGGCGCCATCCGGATCCGATCATGATCCAGGTGTATGCCGAGGTCCTGCAGCGCTTTCGCCTGGCCGCCAAAGGCCGCGGCCCGTCCGCGCGCCGGCCGCCGCCGCATTTGCGCGAGCGCGTCGAGAAATACTTCGATCCGCTGCCGTTTTTCTATTTCCCTCTCGAGCGGCAGGTCACGGACCTGCAGCGTTTTCCCTTGACCGCGATCACGCAGCGGCCGATGGCCATGTACCACTCCTGGGATTCGCAGAACGCATGGTTGCGGCAGATCCATACGCACAACTACCTGTTCGTGAATCCAAAGATGGCGCGCGCGCAGGGCATCGCCGACGGCGGCTGGATCCGGGTGGAGTCGCAGTGGGGCAAGCTGCGCTGCATGGCGCGCTACAGTGAAGCGGTCGAACCCGGCACCGTCTGGACGTGGAACGCGATCGGGAAATCGCCGGGGGCATGGAAGCTGGCGCCCGACGCGAACGAATTCACCAGGGGGTTCATCCTGAATCACGTGATATCGGACCGCTTGCCGGATGGAACATCCAATTCGGATCCGATCACTGGCCAGGCAGGCTGGTACGACGTGCGCGTAAGTATTTCTCCCGAATGACCACCAAGCAACTTGCGCTGGTGATTGACCTGAACGTCTGTGTCGGCTGTCACGCCTGCGTGACGAGCTGCAAGGAATGGAACAACGCCGGCGAGGCGGGGCCGCTCACCGACCAGAATCCCTACGGCAAGGATCCAAGCGGCGCGTTCTTCAACCGCGTGCAGACCTTCGAGGTGGGCGAATTCCCGGAAACCGAGACCGTGCACTTTCCGAAATCGTGCCTGCACTGCGAGGATCCGCCCTGCGTGCCGGTTTGCCCGACCGGCGCTTCCTACAAGCGTGCCGAAGACGGCATCGTGCTGGTGGACTACGACAAGTGCATCGGGTGCAAGTACTGCGCCTGGGCCTGCCCCTACGGCGCGCGCGAGATGGACCAGCAGGAAAAGGTGATGACCAAGTGCACGCTCTGCGTCGACCGGATTTACGACGAGCTGCTGCCGCCGCAGGACCGCCAGCCCGCCTGCGTCATGGCCTGCCCGACCAACGCGCGCCTGTTCGGTGACGTTCACGATCCGGAATCGGTGGTTTCGAAAGCAATCCGCGAGGCCGGCGGCTATGCATTGATGCCGGAATGGCAGACCCGGCCCGCCAACCACTACCTGCCGCGCCGCAAGACAGGGTGCAGTGAATGAGGCCGGCCTGGTCGGTCATCCTGCTGACCACGCTGATCGGGGCCGGGCAGGGCCTGTTTCTGGCCGTCTTTTGCGTTGATCTTCTGCAGGGAAATGCAGCCAGGGAGATGGTCGTTGCATCGTGCTGGGTTTCCCTGGCGTTGCTCGCCGCCGGCCTGGTCGCCTCTTTCTTCCACCTGGGGCATCCAGAGCGGGCCTGGCGCACGGCTTCGCAATGGCGAACTTCCTGGCTCTCCCGTGAAGTCCTTGTGCTGCCCGCGTTCATGGGGTCGGTTTTCCTGTACGGAATTTCGGGCTCCCTCCTGATCGGTGCAATAGCCGCGGTTCTTTGCCTCCTGCTATTCGTCTGCACGGCCATGATCTACGCCTGCCTGAAGTTCCTGCAGGAGTGGCATTCGCCATTCACGCTCGCCAATTACTTTTTGCTCGGCACTGCCTCGGGCCTGACGCTTTCCGTGCCGCTAGCGGTGGTTTCATATCCGCAATTCGCAGGGCCGCTCTCGCTGGCCGCCTTTGGACTTGGCGCCGTGGCCTGGCTGGTGCGCTGCGCCTCGCTCCTGCGCAACCGAAGGCTGCGGCCGAAGTCGACCCTTGCCACCGCCATCGGCATCGATCATCCGCGCATCGTCCAGAAGGCGCAGGGATTCATGGGCGGATCGTTCAATACGCGCGAATTCTTCCACGGCCGCCCCGACCGGGTCGTGCGCGCGGTGCGCTGGGCGTTCCTGATCCTGGCGTTTCCGCTGCCGGCCTGGCTGCTCGGCTGGGGCGGCGGATCGCTGCAGGCTTACGCGGCCGCCTTTGCGCTCCAGTTCGCGGGCCTGCTCGCGGAGCGCTGGTATTTCTTCGCCGAGGCGCGGCATCCGCAGAACCTCTACTACCAATCCATGGCGTGATAGATTAGAAACGCCATGCAGCACGACAAGGAAATCGACACGCGCGGGCTGAACTGCCCGCTGCCCATCCTGCGCGCCAAGAAGGCGCTCGCCGACGTGCTGTCAGGCCAGGTGCTGAAAATCGTCGCCACCGATCCCGGATCGGTGAGGGATTTCGAAACCTTCTCGAAGCAGACCGGCCACCAGCTGCTGTCGCATAGCGAGGCGAACGGGGAGTTCACCTTCCTGATGAAGAAGAAGTAGCGCCGATGTTCGAATCCGCGAATCTGAAGCATCGCGTAGACAAAGCGGTCTACAAACGCGAGGCGGCGAAGCTGCGCCAGGCGCTGCTCGACACGCAGTACGGCCTCAAGGAGTCCGGGCGCTTCCCGGTCCTCATCCTGATTGCCGGTGTCGAGGGCGCGGGCAAGAGCGAGACGGTGAATCTGCTGAACGAGTGGATGGACCCGCGCCACATCCACACCAGCGCCTTCTTCGATCCCTCGGACGAGGAGCGGGAAAGGCCTTCGCTGTGGCGCTTCTGGCGCGAGCTGCCGCCCAAGGGGAAGATCGGCATCTTCTTCGGCGCCTGGCACACCATGCCGATCCTGCATCGCGTCATGGGGGCGATCGGCGAGGGCGAATTCGCGCGCGAAATCAGCGAAATCCAGCGTTTCGAGAAGATGCTCAGCGACGAAGGCGTGCTTTTGCTCAAGTACTGGTTTCACCTGTCCAGGAGCCAGCAGCGCAAGCGCGTCAAGGAACTGGCAAGCGATCCGAAAACACGCTGGCGCGTCACCGACCGCGATTGGCGGTACCTCAAGCTGTACAAGAATTTCGTCAAGGTCTGCGATCCATTCCTGCGCAAAACGTCGACTGGCGAGACGCCCTGGATCGTGGTGCCGGGCGCCGACCCGCGCCACCGCACGCTCACCGTGGGCAGGCACCTGCTCGCGGCGATACGTGAGCGGCTTGACGAAAAGCCGCTCAAGCGCCTGCCGGACAAGACGCCGCCGATGCCGGCACCCACCGACCACCTGAACGTGCTGCGCGCGCTCGAGCTCGACCAGCCGATGACCAAGGTCGAATACGAAAAGGAACTTGAGAAGTGGCAGGGCCGCCTGAATGTGACTTCCCGCGACCCGCGCTTCAAGACGATTTCCGTGGTCGCAGTATTCGAGGGCAACGATGCCGCGGGCAAGGGCGGCGCGATTCGCCGCGTCACCAGCGCTCTTGACGCGCGCTGCTACACCAACGTGTCGGTGGCGGCGCCGACTGAGGAAGAGCGTGCGCAACCCTACCTGTGGCGCTTCTGGCGCCATCTGCCGAGGAACGGCCGCTTCACCTTTTTCGACCGTTCGTGGTACGGGCGCGTGCTGGTGGAGCGCGTGGAGGGCTTCTGCAGCGAGGCCGACTGGCTGCGCGCGTATACCGAGATCAACGATTTCGAGGGGGCGATGCTGCGCCATGGCACCGTGGTCGTGAAATTCTGGCTCTCGGTCAGCAAGGAAGAGCAGTTTCGGCGTTTCAAGCTGCGTGAGAAGGTCAGCTTCAAGCGCTTCAAGATCACCGCCGAGGACTGGCGCAACCGCAAGAAGTGGGACCAGTATGAGACCGCCGTCTGCGACATGGTCGACCGTACCTCGACTTCGCTGGCGCCATGGACCCTGGTCGAGGCGAACAACAAGCATCACGCCCGCATCAAGGTGCTGAGGACGCTGTGCCGGGCGATTGAAAATGCGCTCGAACGCATGCCGAAAAAAAACGGGAAGAAGAGCAGGAAATGATCTTCGCGCGCTGGATCCGGCTGGAACAGGACTGCCGCGGCGCGCTGCGCACGGCGGTTGGCGGATTCGCGCAGGCGCAGCCGGCACGCGCGGTGCCTGCCGTGTTCTGGGCGCACGACGACGAAGGCGGATACGCGTACGCCTTCGTGGTCCCGCTGCGGCTGGTCCCCGGCCGCCCCTGGCGCTGGCGCGCATGGGCGCTTGCGCCGGCGATCGCGACGTACCGTCAGTTTGGCGAACGCGCTTATCTCGACGGCGACGACGTCTGGCTGAGCGGCCGGAGAATCGCCGCGAGCGAGGCCGCGACGGCGGGCGACTGCGCAGTTGTCGTATCCGGTTTTGCGCCGCGCTCGCCCGGCACGCTGGCCGATTGGGTGGAACGGGAACTGGAGGCCGCGTTTCGCGGCCGCATCGAAGCGCAGCACGGCTGGGAGTTCGAGAATTCCTGGCCCACGGAAACCGAGCGCCTGGCGATTACCGACGCGCTGAGCGTTGAGGGCGCCGATGCGAGCTGAGAGAAGGCGGTGGCTGCGCATGACCGCGGCGCTGCTCGCGGCGCAGATGGGATTCCTGCGCGATGCGCTCGCGGCCGGCTCGGTGGAACGCGGCGTGCACCGCGTGCGCGGCGACGTCAGGATCAACGGCGTGCCGGCCAGGGAAGGGATGTTCGTGGCGGTGGGCGATGTCATCACCACCGGCGCGGCCGGCGAGGTGGTGTTCGTCACCGGCAAGGACGCTTTTCTGATCCGCGCGAACTCGCGCGTCGAGGCGCAGGGCGTCGCCGGCCCGCTGCTGCTGTCGGGGCTGCGCGTCATCACCGGCGCGGTGCTCTCGGTATTCTCGCCGGGCGAGCCGAAAACCATGCGCACGGCCACCGCGACGATCGGTATTCGCGGCACGGCGCTCTACCTGGAAGCGGAGGCAGCCCGCACCTATGTTTGCTGTTGCTACGGCGAGGCGGATATTGTGTCCACGGTCGATCCGTCCGCACGCGAAACCGTACGTACGACGCACCACGAGCAGCCGCGCTATGTGATGGGGTCGGGAGCCCCGCAGATGCTGATGGGGGCGCCGGTCGTGAACCATACCGACGCGGAATTGACCCTGCTGGAGAGCCTTACCGGCCGCAGGCCTCCGTTCCTCGACACGCCGGGCGCCTGGCCCGGGCGGTACTAGCTCTTCGCCGCGAGTTTCTTCGCTTGTTCGCGCAGTTTCGCGAGCGTGGATTCGAATCCCGCCAGCCGCGCGCGCTCCTGCTCCACCACCTTCGCCGGTGCGCGGTCGACGAAGGATGCATTGCCGAGTTTGGCATGCGCCTTCGGGATTTCGCCTTCCAGGCGCGCGATTTCCTTGGCAATCCGCTCGCGTTCCGCCGCTACATCAATTTCAACTTTTAGCTTGAATTTAGATTCGCGAACTATTTTGAGCGGTGCATCCGTGTTGTTGAGTTCTTCTTCACTTACATACTTCAAGTCAGAAAGCTTTGCCAACGAAACAATGGAAGAAAGGGTCGGGGTCATCTGTGGGCCTGCGCTGATGGCCGGAATCCTCGCGGCAGGAGAAACTTTCATCTCGCTGCGCAAATTTCTGAGAGCGTTGATGATCTCTTTCTCCAGCTCCACCTGGCGCTCGGCAGCTTCGTCAAATTTCTCAGGCTGACTCTTGGGGTAGGGCGCCAGCATCACGGTCTCGCCTTTGCGTCCGGCGAGCGGGGCGACGTCCTGCCAGAGTTCCTCGGTGATGAACGGGATAACCGGGTGGGCAAGCCGCAGCATCGTTTCCAGCACGCGCACCAGCGTGCGGCGGGTGCCGCGCTGCTGCGCTTCGTTGCCGTGGGCGAGCTGCTCCTTGGCGATCTCCAGATACCAATCACAGTACTCGTCCCACACGAAGCGGTAGATCGCGGCGGCGACGTTGTCGAAGCGGTACTCGGCAAAGCCTTTTTCCACCTCCGCCTCGGTGCGCTGCAGCGTGCTGACGATCCACTTGTCCCAGGTGGACAGCTCCACTGGCCTGGATTCGTCTGCGCCGCAATCCTGGCCCTCGGTGTTCATCAACACGAAGCGCGTCGCGTTCCAGAGCTTGTTGCAGAAGTTGCGGTAGCCCTCGCAG
>JBDTRO010000263.1:0-3307 GCA_039931635.1 Betaproteobacteria bacterium
CCGCGGACTGGCTGCGTTCGGGCAACCCGGTCCGGTAGCGGAGATCGCCGATATGGATGCATACGCGCGGCTGCTCGGGAACGCGAAGGCGATGGGATTCACCGGCTCGCTCTGCATTCATCCGAAGCAGGTGGCGGTGTCCAACAGCATCTACTCGCCATCAGCCGATGAAATCGCACTGTCGAAGGAAATTGTCGCGGCATTCGAGGCTGCAGTACGCGAAGGCCGCGGGGCATTTGCGCTGCACGGCAGGATGATTGATGCACCAGTAGTAGACCAGGCGCGCGCCACGCTCGCGCGCGTACGGACTTAGCCACCGCATTCGACCAGCCGCCGCTCCAGGTAAGTGCGCTCGGACGGGTTGCGCACCATGCCAAGCGCAGCCCGGTAGGCAACGCGGGCTTCGGCGAGACGTCCGAGCCGGCGCAGGAGGTCGGCGCGCGCCGCGGGCAGCAGGTAGTACGCCGACAGTTCCTCGCGCCCCGATAGCCGGTCCATCAGCGCCAGGCCCCGTTCCGCTCCTTCGGCCATCGCCACCGCCACCGCGGCGATCAGCTCGACGACGGCGCCCGGCTGCTCGCTCAGCAAGCCGCGGTACAGCGCGGCGATCTGATTCCAGTCCGTGTCTTCGGCGCGCAGGGCTCGCGCATGCAGCGCGGCGATCGCGGCCTGCACCTGGTAGGGCCCGCGCCGGCGCAGGGCGAGCGCGGTATCCAGCAAGCCGAGGCCCTGCGCGATTTCGTCACGGTTCCAGCGCGCGCGGTCCTGCTCTTCCAGCGGCACGATCGCGCCGTCGCTCCCGACGCGAGTGGCGCGGCGCGCGTCGTGCAGCAGCATCAACGCGAGCAGACCCAGCGCTTCGGATTCCTGCGGCATCAGCTCCGCGATCAGGCGCGCGAGCCGGATCGCCTCGGCGCACAGGTCCGGGCGGATCAACCCCGGCGTCTCGGTGGCCGCGTAGCCCTCGTTGAAAACGAGATAGACCACGCCAAGCACGGCCTGCAGGCGCTCGGGCAGCAACTCGCGTTTCGGCACCTCGTAGGGAATGCGCGCTTCGAGAATTTTCTTCTTGACCCGCACCAGGCGCTGGGCCGTGGTCGCCTCCGGTTCGAGGAAAGCGCGCGCGATTTCGCGCGTGGACAGGCCGCACAGCGTGCGCAGCGCAAGCGCCATCTGGGCCGCCTGCCCGATGGCCGGGTGGCAGCAGGTGAACACCAGGCGCAGCCGGTCATCCTCGACGCCGGAAACGTCGGCCGGGTGCGCGTCCCCCTCGTCTGCTTCCGGTGCGGCGACATCGGGCGGTGTATCCGTGTAGTGATGACCGGCGCCGCGGCGCCGGATCAGGTCGAGCGCACGCCGCTGCGCAACGGTAGTGAGCCATGCCGCCGGCGCAGCGGGCAGGCCCTGCACCGGCCAGACCTCGAGCGCTTTCGCAAACGCGTCCTGCAGCGCATCTTCCGCAAGGTCGAAATCGCCGAAACGGCGGATGAGGCCGGCTAGCACCCGCGCGCCTTCCGCGCGGCATACGCTGTCGATCACGGGAGTCAGCATGGCCGGCCCCCGTGACGGATCAGGTCGAGACGCTCACGCAACGAACGACCGGTAGAGAATCAGCAACGAAGTCGCGGTGACGATCAGGACCCTCAGTCCGGCGCCAGCCTGGCGCGGCGCGGTCGGCCCGAGTGAGCGGCTCAGACCGATCGCACTTGCGAGCCGCGCCACGATGAGGGCGACGCCCAGTCCGTGGACCAGCCCGGGCTGCGCGCCGGCGGATTCAGCGAGCGCGATCAGCAGCAGCGCGAACGGCGCGTGCTCGGCGAAGTTCGCATGCGCCCGGATCGCCTGGGCGAGCGCGGGCTTGCCGCCGTCGCCAGTGTCGACCTTGAAGTGCACCCGGTTGAGGATGACGCGCACCGTGAGTACCGCGGCAAGCAGGCCGAGGACTGCGGCATAGGCCGCCGAAATCATGGGAAGGTTCATGGCCGCGCCTCAGGAAGCAGCCGGCATGGCGCCGACCGGGCGCACCTCGATCGAGCCGTGGCTTGCGGACGGGCAACGCGCCGCCCATTTCACCGCCTCGTCCAGGTTGGGCACGTCGATGATGTAGTAGCCGCCGAGCTGCTCCTTGGTTTCGGCGAACGGGCCGTCGGTGGCGACCGTCTTGCCGTTCTTGACCCGCACCGTGGTCGCCGTGCTGGTGGGCTTGAGCTCGCTGCCGGCACGGATGATGCCGGCGTCGCGCATGTCCTTGCTGTACTGGGTGTAGGCCGCATAGATCTTCTTCTGCGCCTCGGGATTGCTCGCCAGTTGGGCGAAGTTCTTCTCCTCGCCGTAGATCAGGATCATGTATTGCATGGCTTTTCCTCTCCAGTTCGGGCGCCCGGACGTCCCGGGTCACTGCTACGACGCAGCCGGGGGGCAGGTATCGACATCCTTGGCAAAATTATTTTTCGGCACAGGCGACCTTCCAGTAGGCCTCGTCCCCGCCACCCTCGACGATGGGCTCCCACCTGCCGGCATGCGCGCTGGTGGACACGGCAATCCCGGCACCCATGTGGCCGGCGAAATCGATGGATGAAAGCAGGCGCACCCGGCGGGCCGCGCAGTCGTATTCACGCAGCACCACGGTCGAAAAGAGTCCTTTTCCTTCGGGCGTGAAATCCTGCTTGCGGAAGTCGTACAGTCCCGACATCGTCGCCAGCGGCCCGTTCCTGTGGATGGTGGCCTTGTCCGCGAACGGCATGTATATGTAATCGCCGCTGCCGACCGCGGTCCAATCCGCTGCCGCGCCCGCGCTGAAGAGCGCGAGCAGCACGCTAAATATGCCGCGGGTCGAGCGCATCGCGCAGGCCGTCGCCGAGCAGGTTGAAGGACAGCACCAGCAGGAAAATCGAGGCGCCGGGCCAGACCGCCATCCACGGCGCCTGCTCGATGTAGTTCTTCGCCGTATTGAGCATGCTGCCCCAGCTGGGCGCCGGCGGCTGCTGGCCCAGGCCGAGGAACGACAGGCTCGCCTCCGCGATCACGGCGGCGGCGATCGCGAGGGTCGCCTGCACGATCAGCGGCGCGAGGATGTTCGGCAGGATGTGCCGCAGCGCGATGCGCAGGTGCGGATTGCCAAGGGCGCGCGCCGCTTCGACGTAGTCCTCGACCTTCACCGACATGACGGAGGCGCGCGTCAGCCGCACGAAAATCGGCGTCGCCGAAATGCCGATCGCGATCATCGCGTTGGTAAGGCTGGGGCCGAGGAAGGCGGCGAGCGCGATGGCGAGAATCAGGAACGGGCAGGCCAGCATCGCATCGGTCG
>JBDTRO010000264.1:0-2492 GCA_039931635.1 Betaproteobacteria bacterium
AGCCCATCAAGCTCATCGTCCCGTATCCGCCCGGTGGCCTGACGGACGCGGTGGCGCGGCAGATCGGCGGCGCGCTGGCGGAGCGGCTGAAGCAGCCGGTGGTGATCGAGAACGTGCCGGGCGGCGGGGGGAATATCGGGGCGGAGAGGGCGGCGAAGGCGGCGGCGGACGGGTACACGCTGTACCTGGGGAACAACGCCACGGTCGGCATCAATACGCTCATCTACAAGAAGCTCACGTTCGATCCGCTCAAGGACCTGGCGCCGATTTCGTTGCTTGCGGAGACGCAGACGGTGCTGGTGGTGCATCCCTCCGTCCCGGCGAAGAGCGTGGCGGAGCTGGTGGCGCTGGCGAAGGCGAAGCCGGGCGCGCTGGCGGTGACGGGAACGAAGGGCGTCGTTTCGCCCTACCAGGGCGCCAGCAGCGGGATGCGCTCGCGGCCGTTGCGGCGGTAGGCGGCGAAGTCGCGGTCGAGGGTGAAAACGCGCGAATCCCGGTGCAGTTCGGTCATGCGCACGAGGCAGGCATCGGCGAAGCTCATCGGGGTGTCGGCGTACTTGCGCAGCAGGCGCAGAACGGAATCGCGCTCGTCCTGGAAGTCGAAGCGCGCCTCGACCACGCCGCGGTCGATGAGCGCGCAGAGCGTTTCGCTCCCGTTGCGCACGCGCTGCAGCAGGAAGAACGCTTCGGACAGCACGGCCTCACAGGTGGCGAGCGGCGCGGGCAGGGATTCGAGCTGCGCACGCGTCCAGGCGTGGTCGCGGTCGCGCTCGATCAGGCCCGCGACCAGCGGGCCGGTGTCAACGACGACGAGCGCCGCCATGGCCGCCATAGCCACGCATATGCGCCTTGCCGGAGGCGAGGTCGGCGGGTGCGGTGCCGCCGCGGTTCACGAGGTCCTGCATCCGGCCCCAGGCCGACCCGGCGGCCGCGGCCGGGCGCTCCAGCCGTTCACGCACGACGGCCGAGCGCGTGGTGCGGCGCGCCCGCGCCTCGGCTTCGATGTCGGCGAGGACGCGATCTTTCAGCTTAATGGTGACGGTGCGGAACATGAAGGCAGTGTAATACGAAAGAGGCAAAACAGCAATACGCGCGCCGCGCGCTACGTCGTGGCGGAAGCCGAGAAACTGCTGGCCGGCTACGCGCCGCTGCCGTACGGCCGGGTGATGATTTCCAGCAGGTTGCCGGCCGGATCCTGGAAGTAGACGCCGCGGCCGCCGTCGTGGCGGTTGATGCGACCTTTCTCCCTGCGGCCGGGATCGGCCCAGTAGTCGAGGTCGCGCGCCTGGACGCGGCCGAAGATCTGGTCGAACTCGGTTTCACTCACCAGGAAGGCGTAGTGCTGGACCTGGATCTGCTCGTCGGTTTCGAGGAAGGCGAGGGTGACGTCGTTGCCGGTCTGGACGTCGAGGAAGGGACCGAAGGCCACGGGCGCGGCCAGGCCGAAGACCTGGGAGAAGAAGTCGGCGGAGGCGCGCTTGTCGCGCGCGTGGACGATGGTGTGGTTAAGCTTGACGGTCACGATGACCGGAATGCTAGCGCACCGGGAAACGGTGTCCTAGATGTTCTGCACCACCCCACGGTTTCGGATATCGGGAATACCCTGGAGGTAAGGCCCTAAAACCTGGGTCCCCGACTAAAGCACTCGGGGACGACGGCAGTTTTTACTTGGGCGGGGCTTTCTTCCAGAGCGGGAGCGGCATCACCGGCTTGTTCTTGTCCTGCTTGGGCTTTTTCTTTTCCTTGTTGCTGCGCTGCTGGCCTTTGGCCATGGTGTTTCCGGTGAGTGAATGGCGTACCGCATTATGCGCGCCGCGGCCTGCATAATGTGCGCATGCTCTTCCTCGTTATCAGCAGCCCGCGCCCCGAGCGCCCGTCCAGCGTCGCAAACCGGCGCCGGGCCTACTGGCGCTGGATCGATCCGAAGCTCAAGTCCGGACAGGCCTTGTTCGCCTATCCGAAGGTTGGGCGCGGTGTCGCGGTCGCATTCGACGTGCGTTCCCACGAAGAGCTGCATGCGTTGCTGAACGAATGGGCGGACATCATCCCGGCGGAGTTCGAAGTGATTCCGCTCATTGACCCGGGCAAGGCAAAGCGGTTTCTCGCGAAGAAGTAGTCCTGATGGCGAACTCAGGCGCGCGCTGCGGCCTGGGCCTGAGCCAGGGTCTGCGTGAGGGCAGGTGCGGCCTGCCGTAGTTTCGCGTCTTCGGTGACGAGTTTTGAGCCGAGGCTGCGGGAGGCGGCGAGAAATCGGGCGTCGTAGGCCGAGACGCCGAATTCCAGCGCGATTTCCAGCGCCCGCTTGTGCGGCAGGGCGATGGTTCCGGTCAGGATCCGTTCGGCGCCCGCGAGCAGGCCTGCCGCCGCTTCGCCGTCCAGCCTGCCGTTGCGGACGTAGGTGGCGAGCATGTTGGAAAACTCGACGAGCAGGAAGCTCTCGCTGCGCCAGTCGGGGTCGCGCGCGTAGAGCGCCTGCGCCTCGGCCGTGCGCT
>JBDTRO010000265.1:0-11299 GCA_039931635.1 Betaproteobacteria bacterium
CTGGCCCTTCATCAGCACCAGCAGCGCAACCAGGTGGCCGAAGACGCGACCGCTCTTGCCGCGCACCAGCTCGGGCACGTCCGGGTTCTTCTTCTGCGGCATGATCGAGCTGCCGGTGCAAAAGCGGTCCGGGATCTTTACAAAGCCGAAACGCGCGCTCATCCAGAGGATCAGTTCCTCCGCGAAGCGCGACAGGTGCATCATCGCGATGGCCGCGCAGGCCGTGAACTCGATGGCGAAGTCGCGATCCGATACCGCGTCCAGCGAATTCTCCGTGACGCCGTCGAATCCGAGTTCCTTCGCGACGCGCGCGCGGTCGATCGGAAAAGTCGTGCCGGCGAGGGCGGCGGCGCCCAGCGGCAGCACGTTGACCCGCTTGCGGCAATCGGCCAGCCGCGCCCGGTCGCGCTCGAACATGGCGACATAGGCAAGCAGGTGGTGGCCGAAGGTCACCGGCTGCGCGACCTGCAGGTGCGTGAAGCCCGGCATCACCAGCGCGGCGTGGCGTTCCGCCTGCGACAGCAGGACATCCTCCAGCGCCGAAAGCTTTTTCGCTGTGGCGTCGATTTCGTCGCGCAGCCAGAGCCGCACGTCGGTGGCCACCTGGTCGTTGCGCGAGCGCGCGGTGTGCAGGCGCTTGCCGGCGCTGCCGGCGATCTCGGTCAGGCGCCGCTCGATGCTCGTATGCACGTCTTCGTTCTCGATCGACCAGGTGAATTCGCCGGCGCGGATCTCGGCACGCACCTTGGCGAGGCCGCGCTCGATGGCGTCCAGGTCCGCGCGCGCGACGACGCCGGTGGCGGCGAGCATGCGCGCGTGCGCGAGCGAGCCCGCGATGTCGTGCATCGCGAGCCGGCGATCGAAGGAAACCGAGGCCGTGAAGCGTTGCACGAGCGCGTCGACCGGTTCAGTAAATCTTCCGGACCAGGTTTTCGCCTTCTTTTTCCGCTTCGACGCCGCAGGAGCCATGTCGGATTAAGATGCAGGAATAAAATGCGCTGAATAGAATGCGGTTGAAGACCGCTCGCTAACAATGCCCAGTATAAGGCAAAACACGATTCCGGAATCGCTTCCGGACTTCCGCAATCTCGGCCTCATGGCGCGCGCGCTGGTGGCCGCCGACCTGCTCGCGCTCGCCGCGGCGCTGCTCGCCGAGCCCGCGTGGCGCAAGGCGCTGGAGTCGTTCGTGCTGAATGCCGCTTTTTTCGAACCGCCGCTGCTCGCCAGCCTTGCGGTTTTCTACGCGGCGGCGCCATGGCTGCGGCGTGTTTCCTACTGGCTTGGCTGCGCCCTGATGATCGCGGTGCTGCTCGCATTCGCTGCCGGGACGCACGCCGCGTTCGGCGAGTTCGCCTCGGCCGGGTTCGCGCGCTCGCTGCTGCTCGCCGCGATTGCCGCGATCGTCGTGCTGGCCTACCTGCGTTTGCATACCAAGGCCTATTCGCCCGCGCTTGCCGAAGCACGCCTGCAGGCGCTGCAGGCGCGCATCCGGCCGCATTTCCTGTTCAACAGCCTGAACGCGGTGCTGGCGCTGATCCGGAGCGATCCGCGGCGCGCCGAACGCACGCTGGAGGACCTCGCGGACCTGTTCCGCGCGCTGATGTCGGACGGCCGCAACCTGGTCCGCCTCGCGGACGAAATTTCCCTCATCGAGCGCTACGCCGCGATCGAGCAGCTGCGGCTGGGCGAGCGGCTGCGGATGTCGTGGGATCTGGACAACGCGCCGGTGGACGCCATGCTGCCGGCGCTCGTGCTGCAGCCGCTGCTGGAGAACGCGATTTACCACGGCGTCGAGCCCGGCACAGGCGTTGGCGATGTATTGGTGCGCGTCGCAAGGCGCGGCGATCGCGTGCTGGTGCTCATAGAGAATCCCTGGGTCGCGCCGGTGACCGGAGCCCGCGCGGGCAACCATATGGCGCTGGACAATATCCGCGAGCGCCTGATGCTGTTTTTCGACGACGAGGCGAGGCTCGAATCCCGCGTCGAGGGTGCGCGCTACCGGGTCGAGATCGAAATTCCGTACCGTGGGGTCGCATGAGTGGCGAGTTGAGGATTTTCATCGCCGACGACGAAGCGCCCGCGCGCGCCCGGCTGAAGGAACTGCTTTCGGACATTCGCGGCGAACTTTCCACGATGGTAATCGGAGAAGCCACAACCGGCCTGGAGGTGATTGACCAACTCCCGGGGAGCGCGGCGCAGGTGCTGCTGCTCGACATCCAGATGCCCGGCATGGGCGGCATCGAACTCGCGCGCCATCTGCGCGTGCTCGAGAACGCACCAGCCATCATTTTCGTCACGGCGCACGACCGTCATGCCGTCGAGGCCTTCGAATTAAATGCGCTCGACTACCTGATGAAGCCGGTGCGCGCGGAGCGGCTGGCGGCGGCGCTGAGAAAGGCGTTGGCCACCGGACCGGCACCGCTCGACAAGCTGGTGCGCGCAGCCTCCGGCGCGCGCGAGTTTTTTTCGGTCGCCGAAAGGAACCGCATCGTGCTGGTGCCGGTGGGCGAAGTGCTGTTCCTGAAGGCCGAACTCAAATACGTGACCCTGCGCACCAAGGCGGGCGAGCACCTGATCGAGGAGCCGCTGGTGGCCATCGAACGGGAGTTCGCCGAGCGCTTCGTGCGGGTGCACCGCAACTGCCTGGTGGCGCGCGACGCGATCCGCGGCTTCGAGCGCATCGCCGGCGGCGGTGAGGACGAGCCGCACTGGAACGTGGTGCTTGCGGGCATCGACGAGCGCCTGCCCGTGAGCCGGCGCCAGTGGCCGGCGGTAAAGGGCGTGCTGCCGGAAGGCAGGGAATGATCCGCGACCCCGGACGGGTGAGAATCGCGACGCGCCGCAGCCGGTTGGCGCTCTGGCAGGCAGAGCACGTCAAGGCCCGCCTCGGGGCGTTGCAGCCCGGGTTGCGTATCGAACTGGTCGCGTTGTCCACCCGCGGCGACGAATTGCTCGACGTGTCGCTCGCCACGGTGGGCGGCAAGGGCTTGTTCGTCAAGGAACTCGAGACCGCGATCATCGACGGCCGCGCGGATATCGCGGTGCACTCGATGAAGGACGTGCCTTCGGAACTGCCGCCGGGTTTCGTGCTCGCGGCGATCCTGGCAAGGGAGGATGCGCGCGACGGCTTCGTCTCGCTGCGGCATGAGAATCTCGCCGCGCTGCCGGCGGGCGCGATCGTCGGTACTTCCAGCCTGCGCCGGCAGGCGCAAATCGCCGCGCGCCACCCCGCGCTCGAGATCCGGCCGCTGCGGGGCAACGTAGAGACGCGCATTGCCAAGCTGGACCGCGGCGACTACACGGCCATCGTGCTCGCTGTGGCGGGCCTCAAGCGGCTCGGACTCGCGGCGCGCATCCGCAGCGCGCTATCGATCGAGGAAAGCCTGCCCGCCGCCGGCCAGGCGGCGCTGGGGATCGAATGCCTGGCCGCGCGCACCGATTTGCTGGACCTGCTCAAGCCTCTCGATGATCCGGATACCAGCGCCTGCGTGCGCGCCGAGCGGCAGGTGAATCTGGCGTTCGGCGGCAGTTGCGCGATTCCGCTTGGCGCCTATGCCGAGATCGAAGGCGGAAGAATGCGGTTGCGCGCGATCGTGGCCTCGCCAGACGGCACGCGTGCCGTGCGCGCCGAGGGCGAAGGCGCAATGCAGGCGGCAGAGAACCTGGGCATGCGCGTCGCCGCTCAGCTGCGCGAGCGCGGGGCCGGGGAGATTCTGGCGGCCTTGGCCCCATGATTCGATTGCCGCTTGCCGGCAGGCGGGTCGTCGTAACGCGGCCAAAATGGCAGGGCGAAAGTCTTTCGGCGCTGATCCGGGAAGCGGGCGGCCAGCCGCTCGAAATTCCAGTGCTCGAAATTCTCGATCTGGCGGACCTCGCGCCCTTCTTTTCGGTGGCCGACCGGCTGGAATCGTTCAACTGCGCCATCTTCGTGAGCAGAAATGCGGTGCGCAAGGCATTTGCCCTGCTTGGCGACAGGCCATGGCCAGCCCGTTTGCGCGTGGCCACCGTCGGTGCCGGCAGCCGTGATGAACTTGCAGCTCGGGGCTTCGCGGACGTGATCGCGCCGGCCGGGGGATCCGACAGCGAGGCGCTGCTGGCGCTGCCCGAGTTCAGCGCCGTTGCCGGCAAACGAATCGCGATTTTCCGCGGCGAAGGTGGGCGCAAGTTCCTCGGCGAGACGCTCGCCTCGCGCGGCGCGGTGGTCGAGCACGCCGCCTGCTATCGCCGTGCGCTTCCCGAGGCAAGCCGCGCACAGCTTGCCGCAGCCTGGGAACGCGGTCCGGTGGATGCCGTGCTGCTGTCCTCGGGCGAAGGTCTCGCCAACTTGCTCGAGATGTTCGGGGGCGACGGCGCGCGGCGGCTTGCCGGGACCGTGCTTGTCGTGCCGCATCCGCGCGTCGCCGGCGAAGCCGCGCGGCAGGGGCTGGAACGGACAATCGTCGCCGGGCCGGGCGACGCGGAGGTGGCGGCGGCGCTGGTTGCATACTTCGGCGGCGCAAGCTACAACTGAGCGCATGGAATCGACTTCGCCCCAGGAACTTGCGGCAGCAGCAGCCCCGCGTACCCGCCTGCGCGTCGTTGCGGTCGCGCTGGTGGTGCTCGCCGCGATCGTAGCCGGGCTTTGGCTGGATACCCGCGGCCGGATCGGCGCCACGCAGGAGGAGCTTGCCAGGCGCCTGCGCGACATCGAGACCGAGACGCGCGAGGCGCGCACGCTGGGGCGGCAGACCCAGGAGACGCTGCGCGAGGCGCTCGGGAAACTGGGCGCGCTCGAGGCGAAATTGGCCGAATCGCAGAACCAGCAGGTCGCCCTGGAGGCGCTTTACCAGGAACTGGCGCGCAACCGCGACGAGTGGCAGCTCGCCGAGATCGAACAGGTGCTGGCGATCGCCCAGCAGCAACTGCAGCTCTCGGGCAACGTGCGCGCGGCGCTGCTCGCGCTGCAGCTGGCCGAAAGCCGTCTGTCACGCGTCGACCGTCCGCAGTTCCTGCCGGTGCGTCGCGCGCTGACGCGCGACATCGACCGACTCAAGTCCCTGCCAGCGCTGGACGTGCCCGGCCTGTCCCTCACCATCGACCGGTTGATCGCCTCGGTGGACGCGCTGCCGCTCGCGTTCGACGAAAGAGTCGAGCGACCGGCGCCAGGCAAGGTCGCCAAGGCCGCGCCCGCCGAAGAAAATTTCTTCGCGCGCCTGGGCGGCGAAGTATGGAAGGAACTGCGCCAGCTGGTGGTGGTGCGCAAGGTCGAGGCGCCCGAGCCGCCGCTGCTTCCGCCCCAGCAGGCCTGGTTCCTGCGCGAGAACCTGAAGCTGCGCCTGCTGAACGCTCGCCTGGCGCTGCTCACGCGCGACGAGGCGGGCTACCGCGAGGACCTGCGCGTGGCGCAGCGCTGGATCCAGAGCTATTTCGACGCCCGCGCCAAGGGCTCCCAGGCCGCGCTCGCGCAGCTGAAGCAGCTCTCGTCGGCGTCGATCAGCTTCGAGCCGCCGTCGATCGTCGACAGCCTCGAGGCGGTGCGCAGTTTCAAGTCGCGCCGCGAGCAAGGCCGCTCTTGAGAGGCAGCTGATGCGCGGGTCGAGGGAAAGCGCGTAATGCATGCGCTGTTCTGGCTGATTGCGGTATTCGCCGCGGCGGTGGCTTTCGCGCTCGCCGGCCGGGTCGGCGAGGGCTACGTGCTGGTCGTCTACCCCCCGTGGCGGGTGGAGGTTTCGCTGCTCCTTGCGGTGCTGGCGCTGGCGGCGGCTTTCGGCGCCGCCTACCTCGCGGTGCGCCTGATCGGCCACACGCTGGCGCTGCCGACGCAGGTGCGCGCGTACCGCGAGCGGCGCAAGCGCGAGCAGGCCCAGGGCGCGCTGGCTTCCGCGTTGCAGTGTTATTTCGAGGGCCGCTTCGCGCGCGCGGAAAAGGAAGCCGCGCTCGCCTGGGAGGCGGGCGCCGCGCCGGGCATCGCGGCGCTGATCGCGGCGCGCGCCGCGCACCAGATGCGCGAGGTCGATCGACGCAGCCAATGGCTGGAACGCGCCGAAAGCGCCGGCGACACGCTGCGCGCGGCGCGCCTGCTGACCCAGGCCGAGCTGGCGCTGGATGAGCGCGATTTCATCGGTGCGCGCGATGCCTTGAGAAGCATGCACGGCACCGGCCCGCGCCATATCGCCACCGCGCGCATGCAGTTGCGCGCCGAGCGGGGCGCGCAGAACTGGGAGGAAGTCCTCCGGCTCGCTGCGCTGCTTGCCAAGCGCGGCGCGCTGCAGCCGGCGGTGGCGGAGGAACATCGGGCGCAGGCCCATATCGAGTTGCTCAGGCGTGACGCGGGCGACCGCGGCTCGCTGGACGCCCGCCTGCGGCGCATTCCATCGGCCGATCTCGCGCTACCACGCGTCGCAGCCGCGGCCGCGCGCTGCGCGGCGTCGCTGGGCGAAGCCGCACTGGCCCGGGAATTGATCGAGCGCAGCCTTGGCGTGGATTGGAATGCGGCGCTGGTCGCGCTTTATGGCGAGCTGGACAGGTTCGACGCCGAGCAGCGGCAGATTGAAGCGCGTGCGCGCATAGAGCGCGCCGAGCGCTGGCTGCGGGAGCACGCCGAGGACCCTCAACTGCTGGCCTCGCTGGGGCGGCTGTGCATGACCGCGGAACTCTGGGGCAAGGCGCGGAACTATCTCGAAGCCAGCCTTTCGTTCGCACCCTCGCGCGCCGCTCACCTGGAACTCGCCCGGCTGGCCGAACGGGACGGGCGTGCAGCCGAGGCCCAGAAACATTTTCGCAGCGCCGGAGAATTGCCATGAGCCCCAGGATTTATGCCGGATTTGTTCTCGCTCTCGCGTTTTGTTCAATCTGCACGGCGCAGCAATACCCCTCGAAGCCGATAAAAATAATCGTCCCCTTTCCAGTGGGCGGCATCGCCGACATCTACTCGCGGTTGATCGGCAATCGCTGGACCGAACTTTGGGGCCAGCCGGTGGTGATCGAGAACCGGACCGGCGCCGGCGGCAATATCGGCGCCGACCTTGTGGCGAAAGCGGCGCCGGATGGCTACACGATTGGCATCGGCAGCATTGGCACGCACGCGGTCAACGTGACCCTGTTTTCGAAGATGCCTTTCGACCCGGTGCGCGACTTCGCGCCCATCAGCCTCCTGCTCGAGGCCGAAGGCCTGCTGGTTCTGCATCCCTCGGTGCCCGCGCAGAGTGTCGCTGAACTCATCGCGCTCGCGCGCCCGAAGCCGGGCGGACTGACCTTCGCCTCCGCAGGCACCCCGCCCGATATCGTCCGCCGCCTCAACGCCGAGACCGACAGGTACATGCGTTCCAGGGAAATGGAAACGCGCCTCACCAACGAAGGCGCGCGTTTCATTCCCATGACGCCGGAGCAGTTCGGCGACTTCGTGAAAGCCGAAATCGCCAAGTGGGCGCCGGTGGTCAGGGCCTCGGGCGCGAAGGCGGATTAAGCGTCAGACCCAGTCGCGCGGCTTTAGGAAATCAGTGTAGAGCTTTGCCTCGGGCGACCCGGGAGCGGGCGTCCAGCCGTAGCGCCAGGTGACTTGCGGCGGCAGGGACATGAGGATGGATTCGGTGCGGCCGCCCGATTGCAGCCCGAACAGCGTGCCCCGGTCCTGCACCAGGTTGAATTCCACGTAGCGCCCGCGCCGGTAGCACTGGAAGGCGCGTTCGGCCGCGCTCCAGGGCATGGCCTGGCGGCGTTCGACGATCGGCGCGTAGGCGGTGATGAAGTGGTCACCGACCGAGCGCGTGAGGGAAAAGGCGGCGGCGAAGTCGGGCCCGGACAAATCGTCGAAGAAGATGCCGCCGATGCCGCGCGGTTCGTTGCGGTGCTTGAGGAAGAAATACTCGTCGCACCATTTCTTGTACTTTGGATACAGGTCCGCGCCGAAAGGCTCGAGCGCGCGCCTGCAGGCCAGGTGGAAGTGCTTCGCGTCTTCCTCGAAGCCGTAGTAGGGCGTGAGATCCATGCCGCCGCCGAACCACCAGGTGTCGCCGGAGGAAAAGAAGCGGACATTGAGGTGCACCGTGGGGCAATAGGGATTGCGCGGATGCAGCACCAGCGACACGCCCATCGCCTCATAGCGTTGCCCGGCAAGCTGCGGATGCGCAGCGGTGGCGCTGGGCGGCAGCTTGCTGCCGGATACATGCGAAAAGCCGACGCCGCCGCGCTCGAATAGCTTGCCTTCCTCGATGTAGCAGGTGGATCCGCCGCCGCCCTCGGCGCGCTCCCAGCGGTCGGTTTCAAATGGACTGCCGTCCAGCGATTCCAGCGCCGCAACGATGCGCGCCTGCAGCGCGGTGAAGTAGTCGCAAATCGGGCGGACGTCCACGCTAGCCCTTCGTGAGGGCGCCGGCGGGATCGCGCAGGGCGCGATGCCCTATGTCTTTCCTGTATTGCAGGCCGTCAAAGCGGATCGAATCAGCCGCTGCATAGGCGTTCGCGCGCGCCATCTTGAGCGAGCCGCCGAGCGCGGTGACGCAAAGTACGCGCCCGCCGTTGGTGACGAGGCGCTTGCCTTCGAGTTTCGTCCCGGCGTGAAACACGCGGCATTCCTCGGTGGGTTTCGGCAGCCCGGTGATTTCATCGCCCTTGCGCGGTTCATCCGGATAGCCGCCCGCCGCAAGCACCACGCCCAGCGCCGGGCGCCGGTCCCAGTCGGGGGCGGTGCGGTCCAGCGTGCCGGCCAGCGCGTGCTCTACCAGCGCGAGCAGGTCCGATTTCAGCCGCAGGATGATCGGCTGGGTTTCCGGATCGCCGAGCCGGCAGTTGAATTCCAGCGTCTTCGGATTGCCGGCCTTGTCGATCATCAGGCCGGCGTAAAGGAATCCCGAGTACGGCGTGCCGTCCTTCGCCATGCCGGCGATCGCCGGCTGGATGATTTCGCGCATCACGCGCGCGTGCAACTGCGGCGTCACCACCGGCGCGGGCGAGTAGGCGCCCATGCCGCCAGTATTCGGCCCCAGGTCGCCGTCCTGCAGGCGCTTGTGGTCCTGGCTGGTGGCAAGCGGCAGTGCGTGTACGCCATCGGCCATGACGATGAAGCTCGCTTCCTCGCCCTCCAGAAACTCCTCCACAACGACGCGCGCGCCAGCATCGCCCAGCTTGTGCTCACCCAGCATCATGTCGATCGCGGCATTCGCCTCGGCCACCGTAGCCGCGACCACCACGCCCTTGCCGGCGGCCAGGCCGTCGGCCTTGATCACGATCGGCGCACCCTGCGTCTCGACATGGGCTTTTGCATCCGCGGCGTTCGTGAAAGTCGCGTGCTTCGCGGTCGGCAGGCCGTGGCGCAGCATGAACTGCTTGGCGAAGTCCTTCGAGGCCTCGAGCCGCGCTGCGGCGCGCATCGGGCCGAATATCTTCAGGCCGGCGGCCTGGAATGCGTCCACGATGCCGTCGGCGAGCGGCGCCTCGGGGCCGACGACGGTCAGGTAAATCTGCTCTTTTCTTGCGAAGGCGACCAGGTCCGGTATGGTGGTGACGGCAAGATTTTCCAGGCCGTTCTCGGTCGCGGTGCCGCCGTTGCCGGGCGCGACGAACACCTTCTGCACCTTCTGGCTTTGCGCCAGCTTCCACGCCAAGGCGTGTTCGCGGCCGCCGGAACCGATGACGAGGAGCTTCATCAGTGCCTGAAGTGGCGCACGCCGGTGAATACCATGGCGATGCCGCGTTCATCGGCCGCCGCGATGACTTCGTCGTCGCGCAGGCTGCCGCCGGGCTGGATCACGGCAGACGCACCGGCGTCGATCACCGCGTCCAGGCCGTCGCGAAAAGGGAAGAAGGCGTCCGACGCCACCACCGAATCCTTCATCGCGAGGCCTGCGTTTTGCGCCTTGATTGCGGCGATGCGCGCGCTATCGACGCGGCTCATCTGGCCGGCGCCGACGCCCACCGTCATGCCGTCCCGGCAAAACACGATGGCGTTCGACTTTACGTACTTGGCGACGTGCCACGCGAACAGCAGGTCGTCCAGTTGCGCGGCGGAGGGCTGGCGCTTCGAGGCCACTCTCAGCTCATCGCGCGCCAGCTCGCGGTTGTCCGCGGTCTGGATCAACAGACCCGATCCGACGCGCTTCACGTCGTGCGCATTGCGTCCCTGTTCCCAGGCCGTCCTGCCACCTCGCTTGACGCCCTCCAGCGGAATCTGCAGGACACGGATGTTGGCTTTGGCGGAGAAGATCTCGAGCGCTTCGTCGCTGTAGGCCGGCGCGATCAGTACCTCGACGAACTGCGTGGCCACCTGTTGCGCCGCCGCGCCGTCGACCGGGGTGTTGAAGGCGATGATGCCGCCGAAGGCGGAGGTCGGGTCCGTCTTGAAGGCTTTGGCGTACGCCCCGGCAGCGTTGCCGGAGATCGCGACGCCGCAGGGGTTGGCATGCTTGACGATCACGCAGGCCGGACCCGCGAAACCTTTCACGCACTCCCAGGCAGCGTCGGCATCGGCAATGTTGTTGTACGAAAGCTCCTTGCCCTGCAACTGCTTCGCCATCACCAGCGATCCGGGCGCGGGGCGGAGGTCCCGGTAGAACGCGGCCTTCTGGTGCGGATTCTCGCCGTAGCGCAGATCCTGCAGCTTGACGAAGCGGCCGTTGCTCTGCGCCGGGAACTCGCTGCGTGTGCCGTCGGGCTGCAGGCACGAGAGGTAGTCGCTGATCGCGGCATCGTAATTGCTGATGCGGTTGAACGCCGCCACGGCGAGCGCGAAGCGCATCGCCTCGCCGACCTTGCCGTCGCGCTGCAATTCTCCAATGACACCCGCGTACTGAGAAGCGTCGGTAAGCACCGCCACGTCCTTCCAGTTCTTCGCCGCGGAACGCACCATCGCCGGGCCTCCGATGTCGATGTTCTCGATCGCGTCCTCGAGCGAACAGCCGGGTCTGGCCACCGTGGCTTCGAAGGGATAGAGATTCACCACCAGCAGGTCGATGGCCGCGATGCCGTGTTCCTTGAGCGCCGCCACGTGCGCCGGCAGGTCGCGCCGCGCGAGCAGGCCGCCGTGGATCTTCGGGTGCAGGGTCTTGACCCGGCCGTCCAGCATTTCCGGAAAGCCGGTATGCGCGGACACTTCGGTCACCGGTATTCCCTCCTGCTCCAGGAGTCTCGCGGTGCCGCCGGTGGAGAGGATCTGGATGCCGAGAGCCGCGAGCGCGCGGGAAAACTCCACCACGCCCGCTTTGTCGGAGACGCTGATGAGCGCCCGGGCGACTTTCACGCCTTGATCCGCAGCTGCTGGATCTTCTTGCGCAGGGTATTGCGGTCGATGCCGAGCATGGCGGCGGCGGCGCTCTGGTTGCCCGCG
>JBDTRO010000266.1:0-9851 GCA_039931635.1 Betaproteobacteria bacterium
TATTCCTTCGCTTTCTTCTCTTTTGCCACCAGCTTCTTCAGCGGGGCCGGGGCGGCCGCGGGCTCTTCATACTTGCCGCCTGCCGCTTCGATCGCGGCGCGCGCGCCCTTCGTCGCCTTCACGCCCTTCAGCGTGATCTTGCGCTTGAGTTCGCCCGACAGGATGACCTTTGCGCTGAGCGACTCGCGCGCGATCACGCGTTCGGCCATCAGTGCCGCGAAATCAATGTCGCTCGCCTTCATGTCCTGCAGGTCCGAGAGGCGCACTTCCGCAACCGTGCGCCGCGTCAGCGACTTGAAGCCGCGCTTGGGCAGCCGGCGGTGCAGCGGCATCTGGCCGCCTTCGAATCCGACCTTGTGGAAGCCGCCCGCGCGCGCCTTCTGGCCCTTGTGGCCGAGGCCCGCGGTCTTGCCCCAGCCCGAGCCCATGCCACGGCCGACGCGGTGGCGCGGCTGGTTGGAGCCGGGCGCCGGCTTCAATTGATTGAGTTTCATCCTAGCTCTCCAGCCTGACGAGGTAGGACACGCGGTTGATCATGCCGCGCACCTCGGGGGTGTCGACGAGTTCGACCACGTGGTTCATGCGCCGCAAGCCCAGGCCGCGCACCGTCGCAACGTGCCCGGTCTTGCATCCGGCCGTGCTCTTGACCAGCTTCACCTTGATTTTCTTGTCAGCCATGGCTCATTCCTGGGAAAGGATTTCCTCGACCTTCTTGCCGCGCTTGGCGGCGATCTCGGCCGGGGTGTTCATTGCCTGCAGTCCCTGCAGCGTCGCGCGGACCACGTTGTAGGGATTGGTCGAGCCGAAGCACTTGGCCAGCACGTTGGTGACGCCCATCACTTCGAACACGGCGCGCATCGGGCCGCCGGCGATGATCCCGGTGCCCTCCGACGCCGGCTGCATCAGGACCTTGGCCGATCCATGGCGGCCGATGACGGTGTGGTGCAGCGTGCCGCTTTTCAGCTTCACCTTGAACATGGAACGGCGCGCTTCCTCCATCGCCTTTTGCACCGCGACCGGAACCTCGCGTGCCTTGCCCTTGCCCATGCCGATGCTGCCGTCGCCATCGCCCACCACGGTAAGCGCAGCGAAGCCGAGCACGCGGCCGCCCTTCACCACCTTGGTGACGCGGTTGACCGCGATCATCTTCTCGCGCAGCCCGTCGCCCCGCTCTTCCTGCTGCTGCATCCGCCGTGCCTGCATTTTCGCCATTGCGTGTCCTTAGAATTTGAGTCCGCCGGCCCGTGCAGCCTCGGCAAGCGCTTTCACACGCCCGTGGTACCTGTAGCCCGCGCGGTCAAAAGCCACGCTCGCGATGCCCGCCGCCTTCGCCTTCTCGGCGATGCGCTGGCCGACGGCTTCCGCCGCCTTCCTGGTGCTGCCGGTTTTCATCTTCGCGCGCAGATCCTTCTCCAGGCTGGATGCGCTGGCCAGCACCTTTTCGCCACCGGGCGAGGTGATCTGGGCGTAGATATGCACGTTCGTGCGGTGCACCGTGAGGCGCACGGCGCCGATTTCGCGGATCTTGAGCCGGGTCTGGCGCGAACGGCGCAGGCGGGCGGAATTTTTGTCGATCATAGTGACATGTCCAAGGTTGCGTTACTTCTTCTTCGTCTCTTTGAGCACGATGGCCTCGCCCGTGTAGCGCACGCCCTTGCCCTTGTAGGGCTCGGGGGGCTTCACGTCGCGGATCTCGGCGGCAACCATGCCGACCAGCTGCTTGTCGATGCCGCTGACCACGATCTCGGTCTGCGTCGGCGTCACCACCTTGATGCCTTTGGGCATCTGCTGCACCACAGGGTGCGAAAAACCCAGCGACAGGTTGAGCTTGTCGCCGGCAGCCTGCGCCCGGTAACCGACCCCGACCAGCGCCAGCTTCTTTTCCCAGCCCTTGGTGACGCCGGTCACCATGTTGGCGACCAGCATGCGCATGGTTCCGGACATGGCGTTGGCATGATTCGAATTGCCCAGCGCCTTGCACTTGAGCGTATCGCCGTCCTTCTCGACGCCGACGTTCGGATCCATCGGGCGCGCCACGGTACCCAGCGGCCCCTTCACCGAAATCTGCACCGGCGTGATGTTCACTTCGACGCCCTTGGGCAGCGGAATGGGATTTTTTGCAATGCGCGACATGGCTCTCTCCTCAGGCCACGATGCAGATGACTTCGCCGCCAACGCCGGTAGCGCGCGCCTTGCGGTCGGTCATCACGCCGTGCGATGTGGAAACGATCGCCACGCCCAGGCCGTTCATGACCTTGGGCAGGCTGTCGCGGTCCTTGTAGACGCGCAGGCCGGGCTTGGAGACACGCTCCAGCCGCTCGATGACAGGCCGGCCGGCGTAGTACTTCAGGCCGATGCGCAGGACTTTCTTGGCGCCGTCCTCGCGCACCGCGAAATCCTCCACGTACCCCTCGTCCTTCAGCACCTGGGCAATGGAAACTTTAAGTTTGGAACAGGGCATGCTGGCCTCCACCTGCCCGACCATCTGGGCATTGCGGATGCGGGTCAACATGTCTGCGATCGGATCGCTCATGCTCATCGCGGACTCCTTACCAGCTCGCCTTGATCACACCCGGCACTTCGCCGTGCAGCGCGAGTTCGCGCAGCTTGATGCGGCCAAGGCCGAATTTGCGGTACACGCCGCGCGGGCGCCCGGTCAGCGCACAGCGGTTGCGCAGGCGCACCGGCGAAGAATCGCGCGGCAGGCGCTGCAGCTTGGCACGCGCTGCATCGCGGCTCTCGTCGGACGCCTTGACGTCGTGGATCACCTCGAACAGGGCCGCGCGCTTCGCCTTGAACTTCTCGACGGTCTGGCGGCGGTACTTGTCACGCAGCTTTACTGAGAGCTTGGCCATGTTTGGTCAGCCTTTCTGTTCTTGCATGTTCGGTGCCGGCGGGGTCTGGCCCTGCTTGTTCGCGTCCGGCTTGATCTGGTCGATCCTGAACGGGAAGCGGAACGCCGTCAGCAGTGCGCGCGCCTCATCGTCGTTCTTCGCCGTCGTGTTAATGGCAATGTCCATGCCCCGGATCGCATCGATCTTGTCGTATTCGATTTCGGGGAAAATGATCTGTTCCTTGACGCCCAGGCTGTAGCTGCCGCGGCCGTCGAAAGCGCGATTGGATACGCCGCGGAAATCGCGGATCCGCGGAATCGCGATGTTCACCAGGCGGTCGAGGAATTCGTACATGCGCGCGCCTCGCAGGGTCACCATGCAGCCGACCGGGTAGCCGGCACGCACCTTGAAGTTCGCGATCGACTTGCGCGTCTTGGTCACCACCGGTTTCTGCCCGGCGATCCGCGTCATGTCGGCGACGGCATGGTCGAGCACCTTCTTGTCGTTCACCGCTTCGCCGACGCCCATGTTGACGACGATCTTCTTGATGCGCGGTACCTGCATCACGGTCGTATAGCCGAACTTCTTCATGAGGTCCGGGACGATCTTGTCGCGGTACTGGATCGCGAGCCGCGCCGGCGGCGCCGGGACCTGCGGGCCGGTGTCGACCGCGGGAGCGAGGACGGCGTCCTTCTTCGCGCGCGGCTCCTTCTTGGGCGTCTTGGGCTGCTGCTCGGGCGCCGCCTGCTGCTTGGATTTCGAGTCTTTGTCTTTGTCCTTGGCCATGATCTGTCCTTACGCGTCTACCTGTTCGCCGTTCGACTTGAACACGCGCACCTTGCGGCCGTCCTCAAGAGACTTGAAACCGATGCGGTCGGCCTTCTGGGTCGCGGGGTTGTAGAGCGCAATGTTGGAGACGTGGATCGGCATGTCCTTGTCGACGATGCCGCCGGTCTCGTTTTTCATCGGATTCGGGCGCTGGTGCTTCTTCGCCCGGTTCACGCCCTCCACCACCACGTGCTCGGCGTCCACCCGGCGCAGCACCGTGCCGCGCTTGCCCTTGTCGCGGCCTGAAATCACCACGACTTCATCGCCTTTTTTAATTCTTTGCATCAAAGCACCTCGGGTGCGAGGGAAACGATTTTCATGAAGCGCTCGGTGCGCAGTTCGCGTGTCACCGGCCCGAAGATGCGGGTGCCGATCGGCTCCAGCTTGGCGGTGAGCAGCACCACTGCGTTGTTGTCGAAGCGCACCAGCGAGCCGTCGCCGCGGCGCACGCCCTTGGCGGTACGCACCACCACGGCGTCGTAGACCTCGCCTTTTTTCACGCGGCCGCGCGGCGCAGCATCCTTGATGCTCACCTTGATCACATCGCCGATCGAAGCGTAGCGGCGCTTCGAGCCGCCCAGCACCTTGATGCACATGACGGCGCGCGCGCCGGTATTGTCGGCAACGTCCAACACGGACTGCATCTGAATCATGGCTTTGCTTCCTCTCCAACTTGAACCGCGGGGTGCGGGGCCAAGGCCCTGCGTCCCACGGACAGTTTTGGGTCCCGCTACGGGGAAAAGTACCTAATTTTAAACGGCTTTCGACTTCTCTACAAGCCGCATGACCGTCCAGGCCTTGGTTTTCGAGATCGGCCGGCACTCCGCGATCTCCACCAGGTCGCCCTCCTGGAACGTGCCGGTGGCGACATGCGCGTGGTACTTGGTCGAGCGGGTGATGATCTTGCCGAAGGCCGCGTGCTTCACGCGGCGCTCGATCAGCACCACCACCGTCTTCTGCATCTTGTTGCTCACCACGCGGCCGACCAGCTTGCGCTGGTTCTTCGCGGGTGCGGCCGCCGGGGCGGCGCTTGCGGTACTGGCTGTTGCGGTCATTTAGCGGCCTTCTCTTTGATGACGGTACGCGCGCGCGCGATGTCGCGGCGCACCTTCTTGATCTGGCTGGTGTTGGCCAGCTGTTGGGTCGCATGCTGCATGCGCATTCCGAATTGCGCCTTCAGCAGCTCCTGCAATTCCTTCTGCAGGTCGTCGCCGCTCTTGGCGCGCAGTTCACTGGCTTTCATCGCTCGCTCCTTATCCCAGCATCCGGTGCACGGATACGGTCCGGAACGGCAGCTTGGCGGCGGCCAGCGTGAAGGCCTCCTTCGCGAGCGCCGCGTCCACCCCGTCCATCTCGAAAATGATCTTGCCCGGCTGTATTTCGCAGACGAAATACTCCGGATTGCCCTTACCGTTGCCCATGCGCACTTCGGCGGGCTTGCGCGAAACCGGCTTATCCGGGAACACCCGGATCCAGACCCGGCCGCCACGCTTGATGTGGCGCGACAGCGTGCGGCGCGCTGCTTCCAGCTGGCGCGCCGTCAGGCGGCCGCGGCCGATCGCCTTCAGGCCGTATTCACCGAAGGAAACCTTGTTTCCGCGCGTGGCGATGCCGGTATTCCGGCCCTTTTGCTGCTTGCGGTACTTGGTGCGTGACGGTTGCAGCATGGCTTATTCCTTTTTCTCCCCGCCCTCGTCCTTGACGATTTTCTTCGCCCGCTTGATGGTGGTCTTGGGTGCTGCGGTTTCGGCCTTCCGTACGGGCTTTTTCTCGCCTTCGGCCTTCGCGCCTTCCTTCGGCTTTGCGGCGACACCACGTTTCGCGCCGACTTTCGGCGCGGGTTTCTTGGCGCGCCGGGGTTCGCTGGGCGCCTCCGGCTGCGGCGTTGCAGGCGCCGCCGCCGCGGCTGTCAGCGCTGCCTGGGCCTCGCTCCTGGGCATGACCTCGCCCTTGTACACCCAGACCTTGATGCCGATCACGCCATAGCTCGTTTTCGCGGCGCCCATGCCGAAATCAATGTCGGCGCGCAGCGTGTGGAGCGGCACCCGGCCTTCGCGGTACCACTCGGTGCGGGCGATCTCGTGGCCGTTCAGGCGCCCCGCGCTCATGATCTTCACGCCCTGCGCGCCCAGGCGCATGGCGTTTTGCATCGCGCGCTTCATCGCGCGGCGGAACATGATGCGCTTTTCCAACTGCTGCGCGATCGAGTCGGCGATCAGCTGCGCATCCGTCTCCGGCTTGCGGATTTCCTCGATATTCACGTGCACCTGCTGCACGCCCATGATGCGGCGCAGCTCGGCCTTGAGCGCTTCGATCTCCTCGCCCTTCTTGCCGATCACCACGCCCGGCCGCGCCGAGAAAATCGTGATGCGCGCGTCCTTGGCAGGGCGCTCGATCAGCACGCGCCCGACTGAGGCGTGCGCGAGCTTCTTCTTGAGGAAGGAGCGAACCTTGATGTCCTCGGCCAGCATGCCGGCGAAGTTGCGGTTGTTCGCATACCACTTGGAGCTCCAGTTGCGATTTACCGCAAGCCGGAAGCCGGTCGGATTGATCTTCTGTCCCATGGATTTCCCTCTAATCTCCGACCGTCAGGTAGATGTGGCAGGAGTGCCTGAGCACCCTGGTGCCGCGCCCCTTGGCGCGCGCGGCGAAGCGTTTCTGGAAGGCGCCGCGCTCGACGTGGATCGTCTTCACCTTGAGCGCGTCGATGTCCGCGCCGTCGTTGTGCTCGGCATTGGCGATCGCGGACTCCAGGAGTTTCTTGATCAGGGCAGCGCCCGCCTTGGGCGAAAAGGCGAGAATGCTGATCGCCTGGTCGACCTTCTTGCCGCGCACCAGGTCCGCGACCAACCGGCCTTTCTGGGCCGAAAGGTGCGCGCCGCGCAGGGATGCTTTGGTTTCCATGGCGGCTCCTTACTTTTTCGCCGGTGCGGCCGGTGCGGCCGCGGGCGCCGCTGGCGCAGCGCCACCCGCGCCGATGCCGCCGCCGGGCGGCGGCGACTTGCCCGCCGATGCCGCTTCCGCGGTGCGCTTGCCGGCTGCCGAGTGGCTCTTGAAAATGCGCGTCAGCGCGAACTCGCCCAGCTTGTGTCCAACCATATTCTCGGTGACGTACACGGGAATATGCTGCTTGCCGTTGTGCACCGCCAGCGTCAGGCCGACGAAATCGGGCATCACCGTCGAGCGCCGCGACCAGGTCTTGATCGGGCGCTTGTCGTTGCCGCCGCGCGCCTTGTCGACCTTCTGCATCAGGTGATAGTCCACAAAGGGACCCTTCTTGATTGAGCGAGCCATGGCCTAGTCCTTATTTCGTTCGCCGGTCGCGGACGATCATCACTTGCGTCCGCTTGTTGCGTCGGGTCTTGAATCCCTTGGTCTGTACGCCCCAGGGCGAAACCGGGGGCTGGCCCGAAGAAGTGCGGCCTTCGCCGCCGCCGTGCGGGTGGTCGATCGGGTTCATCGCTACGCCCCGGACCGTCGGCTTCACGCCGCGCCAGCGCATGCGGCCGGCCTTGCCGACCGATTCCAGATTGTGCTCGTCGTTGCCGACTTCGCCGATGGTGGCGCGGCATTCGACATGCACCTTGCGGATCTCGCCCGAGCGCAGCCGCAGCTGCGCGTAGGAACCTTCGCGCGCGAGCAGTTGCGCCGACGCGCCTGCCGAGCGCGCCAGCTGCGCGCCCTTGCCCGGCATCATCTCGATGCAATGCACCGTGGTGCCGACCGGAATGCTCTTCAACGGCAGCGTGTTGCCCGGCTTGATCGGCGCTTCCGCGCCCGATACCAGCTGTGCGCCCGTGGTCAGTCCCTTGGGCGCGATGATGTAGCGGCGCTCGCCATCCGCGTACACCAGCAGTGCCAGGTGTGCGCTGCGGTTCGGGTCGTACTCGAGGCGTTCGATGGTCGCCTGGATGCCGTCCTTGTCGCGACGGAAGTCGATGACGCGGTAGTGCTGCTTGTGGCCGCCCCCCTTGTGCCGCACGGTGATGCGGCCATGGCTGTTGCGGCCGCTGCCCCGCATTTGCGGCTCGAGCAGCGGCCAATGCGGTTCGCCCTTGTGCAGATCGGGCGTTACCACCTTGACGAGCGAACGCCGGCCTGGCGAGGTCGGCTTTACTTTCATCAATGGCATGGTTTACTCCGTCGCCGCAAAGTTGATTTCCTGGCCTTCGGCCAGGCACACATAGGCCTTCTTCCAGTTGTTCCGGCGGCCGATGAAGCGGCCGAAACGCTTCTTCTTGCCCTTCACCCTGCTCACCGTGACCGAGTCCACCTTGGTCTTGAACAGCAGTTCCACCGCGGCCTTGATTTCCGGCTTGGTGGCGGCGTCCAGAACCCGGAACACGTACTGGCGGTTCTTGTCGGCGACGCGGGTGCTCTTTTCCGAGACCACCGGCGCGAGCAGCACCTGCATTAACTGCTCGGCGTTGTACTTTTTCACCGCGGTCATTTGAACATCTCCTCGAGCTTGGCCACTGCCTTCTTGGTCAGCAGCACGTTCGGGTAGCGCACCAGCGCCACCGGATTGGCATGCTGCGCGGCGATCACCTGGACGTTATGCAGGTTGCGCGAGGACAGCGTGAGGTTGTTGTCCATTTCGTCGGTGATGACCAGCACCTCGTCGAAGCCCATCAGCTTGACCTTCTGCGCGAGGAGTTTCGTCTTCGGGTGCTCGAGCTTGAACTCGTCCACCACGCGGATGCGGTCTTCGCGCGCCAGCTGCGACAGGATCGACGCCATGCCGGCGCGGTACATCTTGCGGTTCACCTTCTGCGAAAAGTTCTCGCCCGGGCTGTTCGGGAAAATCTTGCCGCCGCCGCGCCACAGGGGGCTGGAGGTCATGCCCGCGCGCGCGCGGCCGGTGCCTTTCTGGCGCCAGGGCTTCTTGGTCGAATGGCGCACTTCGCCGCGGTCCTTCTGCTTGCGCGTGCCCAGGCGCGCGTTCGCGGCGTACGAAACCACCAGCTGGTGGATCAGTGCTTCGTTGAAGTCGCGTCCGAAAATTTCGTCCTTCGCGGACACGGTGGCGGCCGAGCCCTTGTCGCCGCCTTTGTCGCTGATGAGTTTCAGTTCCATGGTCAGACCTTCACCGCTGGACGAACCACGATATCCCGGCCCGCATAGCCCGGCACCGAGCCCTTGACGAGCAGCAGCTGGCGCTCGGCGTCGATACGCACCACGACCAGGTTCTGGATCGTGCGGCGCTTATCTCCCAGGTGCCCCGCCATCTTCTTGCCGGGGAACACGCGGCCCGGATCCTGGCGCTGGCCGGTGGAGCCCTGGGCGCGCGTGGTGATCGAGTTGCCGTGCGTTTCACGGTTGGAGGAGAAGTGGTGCCGCTTGATGACGCCGGCGAATCCCTTGCCGAGCGTGGTGCCCTGTACGTCCACCTTCTGGCCGACCTTGAAAATCTCGACGCCGATCTTGCCGCCCACCTTCAGGTCGGCCAGCTCCTTGGCTTCGGCGCGGAATTCCTTCAGCGTGTGGCCGGCTTCGACCGCCGCCTTGGCGAGGTGCCCTGCAAGGGGCTTCTTCACGCGGCTCGCGCGGCGCTTGCCGAACGCGACCTGCACGGCGCAATAGCCGTCCTTGTCGGCGGTCTTGATCTGCGTGATCCGGTTGTCGGAGACGTCGAGCACCGTGACCGGCTGGGCGTCGCCCTCGTCGGTGAAGATGCGCATCATGCCGACCTTGCGGCCGACCAGTCCTATCGTCATGACTACTTCTCCATCTTTTATGTTTGACCCCCTTACTCCGGGGGCGCCAGCTCCTGTTGGCTGGCCCTGCACTTAGTGTTGCGGTCCTGCCCTGCAGTTACTGAACCTTGATCTCCACGTCCACGCCGGCCGGCAGATCTAGCTTCATGAGCGCGTCCACCGTCTTGTCCGTCGGGTCGATGATGTCCATCAGCCGCAGATGCGTGCGGATCTCGAGTTGCTCGCGCGAAGTCTTGTCCGCGTGCGGCGAGCGCAGCAGGTCGAAACGCGCCTTGCGGGTCGGCAACGGCACCGGACCGCGCACGACTGCGCCGGTACGCTTGGCCGTATCGACGATCTCGAGCGCCGACTGGTCTATCAGCCGGTAGTCGAAGGCCTTGAGGCGAATGCGGATGCGCTGGCTTTCCATGTCCTTACTCGATGACTTTGGCGACGACGCCGGCGCCCACGGTCTTGCCGCCCTCGCGGATGG
>JBDTRO010000267.1:0-3434 GCA_039931635.1 Betaproteobacteria bacterium
TGACCGCGTTCCACATCCTGCAGGGCATCGAGACGCTGCACCTGCGCATGCCGCGGCACGTCGAGAGTACGAGGAAGGTTGTGGCATTTTTATCCTCCAATCCTTCTGTCGAAATAATTCTATATCCGGAAATTCCTGGGCACCCCGACCATTTACTCGCAAAAAAACTTCTTCCCAAAGGTTGTGGTGCGGTGTTTTCTTTCGACATCAAGGGAGGACGGGAGGCCGGCCGGCGCTTCATCGAGTCGCTGCGCGTGTTCTCGCACCTGGCCAACGTCGGCGACGCCAAGTCGCTCGTCATCCATCCTGCGACCACGACGCACTACCGGATGTCGGACGATGACCTGAAAAGGGCCGGCATCGGCCCTGGCACCATCCGGCTGTCGATCGGACTCGAGGATGCCGAGGACCTGGTCGGCGACCTGAACCTGGGCCTGCGGGCCGCGGCGAAGGGCTGATGGAACTGACCGTCCAGGGCAGGAAGGTGTTTGCGTATACCGCGGCGCACGAAATCGAGCCTGCGAAGCGCAGCATCGTGTTCGTGCATGGCGCCGGCCTGGACCATTCCTGGTGGGGTTTGCAAAGCCGCTACTTCGGCTATCACGGCTTCAACGTGCTGGCGGTGGATCTGCCTGCGCACGGGCGATCGGAAGGGCCGGCACTGACCACGATTGGCGACATGGCCGACTGGGTGAAGAAAACCCTGGACGAAGCAAGGATCGAATCCGCAGCTGTCGTCGGGCACTCGATGGGCGCGCTGACTGCGCTCGAGTTCGCCGCGCGCCATCCAGGGAGCACCGAGCGCATCGCGCTGATCGGCGTGGCCTACCCAATGAAGGTGTCGGACGGGTTCCTTGACGCGGCGCTGCGTAACGACCCGGCGGCCTACGACATGGACACCATCTGGGCGCATGCGGCACAGGTGCCGTTGTCGGCCAATCCGAATCCCGGCATGTGGATGTATGGCGACACCCTGGCGCGGCTTTCGCGCCTCGCGCCCGGCGTTCTGCACGCCGGCCTGGCCGCCTGCAACGCCTACGCGGGCGGGACGGAAGCAGCTGCGAAAGTGATATGCTCGGCGCTATTCGTCCTTGGCGTACGCGACATGATGACGCCGCCGCGCAGCGCGGAGGATTTGATCAAGAGAATTGAAAAGTCGAAAAGCGTTCGCGTCGCGATTTCCGGACATTCGCTGATGGCCGAAGCCCCCGACGCCACGCTCGATGCGCTGATCGGTTTTCTCACCTGAGCGCTCAGGCGCGCGCCCAGCGCGCCTTGTACACCACGTAGCCGGTGAGGGCGCCAAAGACGGCAAGGCCGACGGCGATGACGGCGAACAGCGCGGCCAGCGGTCCGCCGAATTGCATCACCAGCGCGCCGCCTGCGACCACCAGCACCAGCCGCACCGTGCCGGCAAGAACCGGTTTCAGCATCTGACCCGCGCCCTGCGAGGCGAAGTAGAGCGCCAGGCCGGCCCCGAACAGCGGGTAGAACGGCGCCACGATGTGCAGGTACAGGCTGCCGATCTCCAGCACCACCGGATCGTCGCTGAAGATCCGGATCCAGAGCTGCGGGTATATCGCCACCGAGCCACCGAGCGCCAGGCACACGAGCGCCGCCGCGCCAGTGCCGATCCAGGCGATCCGCTTCGCGCGTTCCGCCTGCCCGGCGCCGATGTTCGTTCCCACCATCACGACCAGTGCCTGCGCGATCGCGAAAACGATCGGCACCTGCAGCAGCTCCAGGCGCACGCCGACGCCGTAGCCGGCCAGCGCCGCGGTGCCAAAACGCGCGACAAAGCCGGTCAGGATGACGGCGGTGAGCACGGTCTGCAGCGCGGAAATCGAAGAGATGGCGCCCACCCGGAGGATCTCGCGGAAAAGGCGCCCTTGCAGATGCCAGTGCGCCCCGCGCGGCCGCAAGGCGCTCCTCCAGACCAGGATCGCCATCGCCAGGCTCGCGACGGCGAATGCGACCACGTAGGCGGTTGCAGCACCCGCGATGCCCCAGCGCGGAAACGGTCCCCAGCCCAGGGTCAGTGCGCCAGAGAGCGGGATTTGCACCAGCGCCGCGCCTGCGAGCGCGAGCGCAGGTGCAAGCGTGTTGCCGCTGCCGCGCAGCAGGCTTGCCATCGTGTTCGCGATCCAGACAAAAACCGCGCCGCCGAAAAGAATGTGCGAGTAGCTGAGCGCCTGCGCTAGCGCCTCGCCGCGGCCGCCGAGAAGGCCGTAGAGTCCGGCGCCGGCGCCAAGCAGGAGCAGCGTAAAGGCAAGTCCGCCGCCCAGCGCGATGATGAATGCATGCACGACCAGCTTGCGCGCCGCATCCGGGTTGCCGGCGCCCAGCGCGCGCGCCACCGCCGACGACACGCCGCCGCCCATGGCGCCGGCCGAGGTCATCTGCAGCAGCATTACCATCGGAAATACGAGCGCCAGGCCGGCAAGCGATTCCGTGCCCAGGTGTCCGACGTAGTACGTGTCTGCGACCGAGACCGCTGTCTGGAACAGCGCCAGCGCGATACCCGGCGCGGCGAGCCGCGCCAGCGTGGGCACGATCGGCGCGGTCAGCAGCGGACTGGGTTTGGCCAACACGCGCCGAGCCTATCTCAGTTTTTGCGCGATCCTCACCGGTATTGCGAACGAAATCGCCCAGCCGATCAGCACGCCCAGCGCATTGGCGTACATGTCGTATACCTCGTACGTGCGGTAGCCGAGCTGGCCCTGGATGAACTCGAGCCCGACGCCCATGCCGATCCAGAGCAGGCCGTACGCGACCCTGGAAGCGCGGCGCCCGTACAGAAGGCAAAACCAGAACATCAGGCTGCCGTAGGCGAGGAAGTGGCCGAGCTTGTCGCCCTGCTCGAAGTCGATGCGCGGCGGGGCGGGCGTGAGCGACAGCCAGACGATGATTGCTGCCAGCAGCCAGCCTGACGCGACGTAAAGCACCCGCATCAGAACAGGCCCATCTGGCCGCCGGCGGATGGAGCGCGAAACAGCGTGCAGTCGAGGTCTTTGCGCGACGCCATGTGGTTGTCCTCGCTGTTCAATCCCAGGCGCCGGCAGGCAAGGTCGAAGCGCTTGCCGATCAAATCCACGAAGTTGCCCGACCCGGTCATGCGGGAACCGAAGTTCGGGTCGTTCTCGCGCCCGCCGCGCGACTGCTTGATGATGCTGATCACGTGGTCGGCGCGCTGCGGGTAGTGGGCTGACAGCCATTCCTTGAAGAGCGGCCGCACCTCATTGGGCAGCCGCAGCAGGATCCAGCCGGCCATCGTGGCGCCGGCATTGGACGCGGCCTCCAATACTTCTTCCAGCGAATTGTCAGTGAGGGCCGGGATCAACGGCGCGACCATCACGCCGCTGGGAATGCCCGCCGCGGCAAGCGCGCGCAGGGCATCCACGCGCCGCCGCGGGCTTGCGGCGCGCGGCTCCAGG
>JBDTRO010000268.1:0-16392 GCA_039931635.1 Betaproteobacteria bacterium
CAGACCCGCCCGCGAAAATCTGCCCGTCGCGGTCGACGATCGTGTCGGCTTCGAGTTGCGCCGCGAAAATGTAGGTGTCGTTTCCGGCCCCACCCTCCAGCCGGTCTAGACCCTCGCCACCGAATAGCGCATCGTCGCCCGCGCCGCCCCGCAGCGTATCGGCGCCCTCGCCGCCGTCCAGGTAGTCGTCGCCGTCGCCGCCATCCAGCGTGTCACTGCCCGCCGCGCCGAACAGGCGATCCCCGCCCGACAGCCCCAGCAATTGATCGCCCCCGCCCGGGGAATCCGATCCGAATACCACCGTGCGGTTGTAGGCGACGGTGTCCAGGAAATGCAGTATTTGATTGCGGTCGGCGAGGGTGGCCACCTGATTCGCGAGAATGCCCTGCGCACCATTGAGCAGCGAATACCGCGACCCGGCATCGACGTCGAGAAACAGAACGTTGTCGCCGGTGCCGCTGAACCCGTACACGCGGTCCACGAGATTTCCATCCAGCATCGCCTGCAGCCATTCGGCACGGCTCGCCAGCCACTGACCGGAAAAGGAATCCTCGAACCCGGAAAAATCCGCGCCCCCTGCGGCAAACGGCGCGAGTTCGTGCAGCGCAAAGCGCACCGAGACATCGGTGCTCGCCATCGTCGCAATCTCGCCAGCCGACTTGCCGACCAGCGATTCGATCCGGTAGTCGTGGCCCGCATGGCGCGAATCGAGCATCTGGTACAGGTTCGCGTAGTAACTTTCGCGAGCCGCGAGATCCGTGGTGAACCGTGCGGTCAGGGTTGGTTCATCCTGACCCACGAGGAGTCCGCGCAGCTGGTCAAGGGTGATCTCGAGGCTTTGTTCCGAGTATGGCGACGCCGCCGAGATGATTCCGCTCACCGTCGCAGTACTCCCGTCAAGCCCCGGCGATAACGTCGCAAACGCGCTGTACAGTGCCAACGAGTCGGCCGACGTGACGATCGTGTGCTGGTACTGTCGATCTCCTGCTTCCGTGAAAATATTTACGTTCTCACCCGGTTTCGACCAGATGTGTGAGATTGCTTCGTTTCCCATGGCCGCAACAACATTCGTAACCCGCGAAGGCTGTATAGGCTGAATTCCAAGCAGGCGAAGCGCAAGTTCACCTTGCGGCCCGATACCGGGTGCGTTGTAGGTATAGACATGATCAGTCACGCTCGGGAAAAGGCGCCCGAATAGCAAGGCAAGGTGACCGCCCAGGCTGTGGCCAGTTACGATCAGTGGTTCGCCTGCCGGAATAACGCTCTGTCCCATGCCAGGCTGCGGCGTTGCGCCGACATCCTGCGAAAGTTCCGATCTCAGATTCGACGAGATCAACGAAATGCCATTGAGCCTTAGCGGCACGCCAAGTCTCATCCGACTGAGCATCTCGATTTCCGCGGTCGAGTAGTTCACCGGTTGCCCCGCCGGCGTCGTCAGTCTTCTGTAGAAGCGGTAGAGAGATACGGCCTGGGCGCCCGCGTAACCCTGAACACCGATTCGATTTACGTCTTCGGCAAGATCGATCGCACCAAAAGTGCCACGTATGCCGAGTACGTAGCGATTGGTCGATCTGTCAAAGAATACCGATGCGGAGAAACCAGATGGGTCATCGGCCTGGTGGTAGCGAAGCTCGAAGCCTTGGGGAGTCGTGCTATTCGGATCTTGAGTCGCGCCCAAGTATCGCGTGGCCTCCGTTGACGCAAAATCTGCCGTCCCCGCCCTAATCAATGCATTGAATTCTGTTCTCTCCCGATCAAAAAACGCATATGCGCCCTGCGCAGTCGTGGACCAGCGGGCCAAATCAGATAAAGAGAGGCTCATTGCCCGTGCACTTTCAATTTATCCTGCTCCTTTTCGGAGTGCCAAAATCGGAGCTGTTAGTGAAGAAGTGCACCAACCGCCAAATCCCAATATTGGCTGCGTGTCCTTTTGCCACCAAGTTCCATCCCAGCGAAAATCACTTTGCTTTGCAACTGGGAAGTTATCGACGACACGAACGAGCACCGCATCACTTCGCTGTATCCTCGATGACATAGATATATTTCCCTGAAATACCAAGCAATATGGACTCTTTGCTTGCTCTCGATTCGTCATAAAAACGCGACCATTCGACGCGTACTCTTTCGCGTTATCTGATCGACTGGTAATTTCGATTCGCGTAAATCCAGCCTGAACAAGTTGCCGATAAAGACCCAAATCAAAATATTCAATACATATCGAGTCTTGCGGCTGGAATTTTTGGATTACCTTTAGGGCCGTTTCCTCGTCACAGAGCTTGCGAAAATTGTAGTAACCGTAGGGCAATTCCCAGAATGGCAGTCCAACGGCAATCGCGAAGAATGCGATGCGGCCAGGCCAGTTGGGAATGAAACGCGCAACTATGGCGGCAGCCACCGTCCAGACTGCGGCCATCAGGAATAGCTGCTCTGTTTCGCTCATGGTTTTTGCGAGATTACGCCGCACTAGCGATGCATTCAACGGACCAAAATCCGCGCTTATATCTCTTTGTCCGACCACATTGGTTCAGACCGACGCGCAATTGCACGAGCGTCAATAGTTTAGATTCCGTTCTTCAGATTCAAAGACAGCAGGGCGCGGCATAGGCGGGGGATGCCCGGCGAGGGCGTTCGAGGGTTGCCTCGAAGATGACCGATCCATGTATTACAAATTGGCGTTCTTTGTAATACAATCGCCCAATGCCTATATCCGTCCGCCTCCCGCCTGGCGTCGAGCAGAAGCTCGCCGACTATTGCATCGACAAGAAGCTCACGAAGAGCGAGGCGGTGAAGCGCGCGCTTGAACAGCTGCTGGACCCGAAGGCGGTGCCGCTTAGCGAGGATCCCTTCTTCAGCAAGTTCATCGGCAGTGACCCCCGGCCTGGGGATATTGCGCGGCACACCAAGCGATTGCTGAGGGCGGGCCGGAGGAAGTAGGCATTGAAAAAGCTGATCGCCGACGCGGGGTTCTTGGTCGCGGCAGGCCGCCGCTCCGACCCGCGGCACTTGGGGGCCGTGGCGTTTTCTGCGCAATTCTCGGGACAGCTTGTGACCACGTCCGCGGTCATCATCGAGACGTGTCATTTCGTCAATGCGGAAGCACGGATTAACCTGCTCAACTCAGTGGGACCCAGGCTTGCGGTGGTTGAAGTCCCGGTCCTGAGCTACCCGGATCTGGCCGCGACGATCGGAAAGTACGCCGACCGCGAGGTCGATTTCGCGGACGCTTCGCTCGTCTGGCTCGCCGAGCGATCGGGGCTGCGGCAGATCCTGACGGTCGACGTGGCGGATTTCTCGACGTTCCGCCTGAGCGGCGGGAAACGCTTCGATCTCATCGACTGGTCCTGAAATCGGGCTCTGACCCCGATTTCAGGACGTCGGATTCAAGCCGCTTTCTTTTCTTCTCGTGCCGGCAGCTCGCCGATCGCGGTCTTCACGGCGTCTTCGACGCGATCGAGGAAGACGAACTCGAGCTTTGCCTTCGCCTCGGCGGGAATGTCTTCGAGGTCTTTCTCGTTGCGCCTGGGCACCATGACGGTCTTGATGCCGGCGCGCAAGGCGGCGAGGGATTTCTCTTTCAGCCCGCCGATGGGCATGACGAGGCCGCGCAGGGAGATCTCGCCGGTCATGGCGACGTCCGAACGGATGGGCTTGCCGGTCAGCAGCGAAACCAGGGCAAGGAACATCGCGACGCCCGCACTCGGGCCGTCCTTGGGCGTGGCGCCGGCGGGGACGTGGATGTGGATGTCGAGCTTGTCGAAGGGCGCGTCGAGATAGCCTTTCGCCACGGTCAGCGCCGCCTGCGCGGATTCCTTCATCACGTCGCCCAGCTGCCCGGTGAGGATCAGCTTGCCGCTGCCGGGCGTCTTGTTCGCCTCGATGAAGAGGATGTCGCCGCCGACAGGCGTCCACGCGAGGCCCGTTGCCACGCCGGGCGTGGCGGTTCTCTGCGCGATTTCGTTGTCGAAACGCTTCGCGCCGAGAATGGCATGCAGGTCGCCCGCGCCGATCGTGACGGGATCGGCGTTGCCTTCGGCGAACTTCATCGCCACGTGGCGCAGCACGGAGCCCAGCTCGCGCTCGAGGTTGCGCACGCCGGCCTCGCGCGTGTAGTCCTCGATCAGGGAGCGGATGGCGTCGTCGGAAAACGTGGTCTGTCCCTGGTTTAGTCCGTTTGATTCCAGTTGGCGCTTGACGAGGTATTTTTTGGCGATTTCGAGTTTCTCCTCGGCCGTGTAGCCCGGCAGCTGGATGATTTCCATGCGGTCGCGCAACGGGCCCGGAATGGTGTCGAGCTGGTTGGCGGTGGCGATGAACATCACCTTCGACAGGTCGAAGTCGACGCCGAGGTAGTTGTCGCGAAATTTGCTGTTCTGCTCCGGGTCGAGCACTTCGAGCAGCGCCGAGGACGGGTCGCCGTGAAACCCGCCCGCACCCAGCTTGTCGATTTCGTCGAGCATCAGCACGCCCGAGCGCGTCGCGGCGCGCTTGATCGCCTGGATGACGTTGCCCGGCATCGCGCCGACGTAGGTGCGCCGGTGGCCGCGGATCTCCGCCTCGTCGTGCGTGCCGCCCAGCGCCACGCGCTGGAACTTGCGATCCATCGCCTTGGCGATCGACTGGCCGAGCGAGGTCTTGCCCACGCCGGGCGGGCCGACGAAGCACAGGATCGGGCTCTTGCCCCCTGGATTGAGCTTTCGCACCGCGAGGTGCTCGAGGATGCGGCGCTTGATCTTCGCGAGACCAAAGTGGTCTGCGTCGAGAATCGCCCTTGCTTCCTGGATATTTATTTGTTTTTCGGAAGAAACACCCCAAGGGAGTTCGGTCATCCACTCCAGCCACGTTCTGAGCATCGACGCCTCGCCCGAGCTCTCGCCCATGCGCGCGAGGCGCTTGAATTCCTTCTTCACGTGCTTGAGCGTCTCTTCCGGGAAGCCGGCCTCGTCGATGGCTTTTTTCAGCTCCTCGGTTTCGGCCTCGGTGTTCTCGTCGTCGCCCAGCTCCTTCTGGATCTGGCGCATCTGCTCGCGCAGCACGTGCTCGCGCTGGCGGCCGTCGAATTCCTTGCGCGTCTTGTCGCCGATCTCCTTCGACAGGCGCAGCACTTCCACGCGCGTGGCGAGAAAGCCGAGCACCTTGTCCATGCGCGCCGCGAGCTCGACGGTCTCGAGCAGGTCCTGTTTTTCCTCGTTCTTGATGTCGAGCAGGTTCGCGACCATGTCGGCGAGCTGGCCCGGCAGCTCGATCGCCTGCACCACTTCGGCGAGCTCATCGGGCGTGTTGGGCAGCAGGCGGATCGCCTCGGCAGCCTGCGCCTTGAGCTGCACGAAGCGTGCTTCGACCTCCGGCGACATCCTGGTGGTCTCGGGAATCCAGGCCACGCTGGCGACCAGGAACGGCCAGCCTTCGAGGAATTCGAGCACGCGGAAACGCTGCTCACCCTGCACCATGAGGTGGCTGGCGCTGCCGTACTGGCCGCGCATTTCACCTGACAGGCGCACGACCTGGCCGGCGGTGCCGACGCGGTAAAGGTCCTCCGGACCGACGTCGTTCATCTGCGCATCGCGCTGCAGGAGGAAACCGACCTTGAGCTGGTTGCGCGAGGCTTCGCGCACCGCCGCCACGGACTTGGCGCGTCCGATGGTGACCGGCGAAATGACGTGCGGAAACAGCACCGCGTTGCGCAGCGGGATCAGGATCAGCGCGTCCTCCGGAATCGGACGAATGGCGAGCGCCGTCGAGCGGCTGGGCGCCGATTCGGATTCCTTCGATTCGGATTCCCTGCTTGCGGCCTCGATCACTTCTTCTTTTTTCTTGCGCCAGAAATCCAAGATATCTCCCTTTTGCCTGCACGGATATACGCGTCTCCACATAGATGCGGGCAATCCGGGGAGAAACAAGGCTATAAAATGCCGTCTTTAATCATGAGGAAAGCGCAGATGCCTGCCACCACCACCGCCAGCGGCCTGATCATCAACGACACCGTTGTTGGCACGGGCGACACTGCCGTCGCCGGCAAGAGCGTTACCGTGCACTACACCGGGTGGCTGTTCTATGGCGGCGAGCGGGGCAAGAAGTTCGATTCCAGCAAAGATCGGGGCGACCCCTTCGACTTTCCGCTGGGCGCCGGCCACGTCATCAAGGGCTGGGACGAAGGCGTGCAGGGCATGAAGGTCGGCGGCAGCCGCACCCTCACCATCCCGCCCAACCTGGGCTACGGCTCGCAGGGCGCCGCCGGCGCCATCCCCCCGAACGCAACGCTGATATTCGACGTGGAGCTGCTGGAAGTCGGCTGATGCGCTACATCGTCCAGGCGGTTTTCGCGCTGGCAGCGCTCATCGGGCTGCCGGTATTCCTGGACGCGCCCGCGTCGCCGGAAGGGTTGATCGGCGCCGGCGTCGGCGCGCTGATCCTCATCGTGATCGCGGTCCGGAGCATCGTCGGCTACGTGCGCAGCCGCAAGCCGCAGTCTTACCACGACAGCGTCATGCTGCCGAAGGACCCGCCCAGGAAATAGGCTTGAGCTTTCCCGGCAGGTAGAGCGGATGCGCCGGTTCGCCGTTGGCGTTCACGCGCAAAGCGTGAAGCTTTCGACCCGCCAGCAACGCCCTTACCCGGGACGAGCGATCGCGAAACAAGCCGTGGTTGCCCCACGCGCAGACCACGATCGCCGAATCCTGCGCCGCTTTCGCGATCGCCGCGTCGTTTCCCGGCCCCACGGGATCCCGTGCCGCCTTCATCTGGTCTGGCTGTGTATTTCTGAAAGCAAAGATATTCGTCACGATGAGCGCGCCGTAGCCCCATCGTTCCGCGTAATCTCTCGCCCTTGCACACGTCGGATCGAGCTTCACCTCGTCCGCGGTGCTCGGATTGAGCATCAGGAAGTTTGCAACAGGCGCTGAAGCGTCCCAACGCCTCCAAAGCAGGTAGCGCCAGCGGCGGCAGGGAGAAAAGGTGGCGCCGGATTCGGTCATCAGTAATTCAGGGTCAGAGCCCGATTTTAGATAAATCGGGCTCTGACCCCGATTTTCTCACGCACTGTATATTCCGCCCCGCCATGCCGCTCCTCACCCTTGCCGACGCCGAGCTTGCCTACGGCGACGTGCCGCTGCTGGATCGCGCCTCGTTCGCGATGGAGGCGGGCGAGCGTATCGGGTTGATCGGGCGCAACGGGACGGGCAAGTCGTCGCTGCTTGGCATCATCGCGGGCAAGGTGGCGCTGGATGATGGCGAGCTGCGGCGCAACTCGGGGCTGCGCATCGCGTTCGTGCCGCAGGAGCCGGAACCCGAAACCGATCCGTCCGTGCCGCAGCACCGGCTGGAGGAATTCCTGCACCGCTTCAAGGTCGATCCTGAAACGGATCCGGCGACCATGTCCGGCGGCGAGCGCAAGCGCGCGGCGCTGGCGCTGGGCTTCGCGCGCCAGCCCGACCTGCTGCTGCTCGACGAGCCGACCAACCACCTGGACGTGGATGGCATCCTGGTGCTGGAGAACCTCCTCCTGCGCCAGCCCTCGTCCATCGTCATCACCCACGACCGCGCCTTCCTCGACCGCATCGCCACGCGCATCATCGAGCTCGATAGAGGGAGTTTGCGCAGCTTTCCCGGAAATTTCAGTGCCTACCAGGAGCAAAGGGAAAAAGACCTCGCCACCGAGGCGGTCGCCAACCGCAAGTTCGACCGCTTCTGGGCGCAGGAGGAGATCTGGATCCGCAAGGGCATCGAGGCGCGGCGCACGCGCAACGAAGGCCGCGTCACGCGCCTGGAGCACCTGCGCGAGGAGCGCGCCGCGCGGCGCGAGCGCACCGGCAAGGTCAAGCTCGCGGTGGGCAGCGCGCAGCGCTCGGGCAAGCTGGTGGCCGAACTGACGAATGTTTCCAAGTCTTTTACAGATAAGGAATTCATAGTAAAAAACCTGAGCGTCATCGTTTCCCGCGGCGACCGCATCGGCTTGATCGGCCCCAATGGCGCGGGCAAGACCACGCTCATCAAACTGATCCTCGGCACGCTTGCGCCGGACTCGGGCGAAGTCCGTCTCGGTACCAAACTCGAACCCGTCTACTTCGACCAGATGCGCGCCGCGCTCGATCCGGAGAAGACCGTGGCCGAGACCATCGCGCCGGGCTCGGACTGGGTCGAGCTGCCCGGTGGGCGCAAGCACGTCATGAGCTACCTGGGCGACTTCCTCTTCCCGCCGCGCCGCGCGCAGTCGCCGGTGCGCATGCTCTCGGGCGGCGAGCGCAATCGCCTGCTCCTCGCGCGCCTGTTCGCGCAGCCCGCCAACCTGCTGGTGCTGGACGAGCCGACCAACGACCTCGACATCGAATCCCTCGAGCTGCTCGAAGCCGCGCTGCAGGACTACGCGGGCACCCTGCTCCTCGTCAGCCACGACCGCGCCTTCCTCGACAACATCGTGACGCAGACCATCGCCGCGGAAGGCGGCGGGACCTGGAAGGAGTACGTGGGCGGCTATAGCGATTGGCTGCGGCAGAAACCGCGGGCGGAAAAGGGTTTGCCAAAGACTGAATTTTCAGCGCGGGAAAAGAAGAAGCCCAAACTGAGTTACAGGGAAACCCGCGCACTGGAAGCGCTGCCGAAGGAAATCGAGGCGCTGGAAGCCGAGCAGCAGGCGCTGGCCGCGAAGACGCACGCCCCGGAGTACTACAAGCAGCCTGCGGAGGTCCTGCGCGCCGACCAGCAGCGCGTCGCTGAAATCGAACGGCTGCTGGTGGAAAAACTGGAGAGTTGGGAGACGCTGGAGGCTAAAGCCCGTGACACCACGCTGCTCCCTTGACGCAGCCATCCACGCGGCATTTCAGAGCGGCAGCTTCGGCGCGGGCTCCGCTGCGGGGTTTTTCGCCGGCTTGATGGCGCCGCCTTCGTCTTCCCACTCCTGGTCGGCCGCGGCCTGCGCGGCCTTGGGGGTCGGATCCGTTGCGGGCAGCGGCGTGCCGGTGAGCATCGACCAGCTCGTGTTCAGCCAGGCCGTATAGCGTTCCGTGATCGTCTCTAAGTAAGTTTTCATCGTCCCATGTTCCATCCCGGTGCCGCGGCGGTCTGTGCGCCAGCGCACCGGCGCCGGATCCGGATCGAATATCATTGGCACCCCCATGAAGACCACTCCCGGCCCCGCCGTGCTCAAAGGGATGCGCTGCGGCATCGAAAAGGAATCCCTGCGCGTGCGGCCCGACGGCGGGCTCGCGGTAACGCCGCACCCGGTGGCGCTGGGCTCGACCCTCACGCATCCGCACATCACCACCGACTTCAGCGAGTCGCAGCTCGAACTCATCACCGGCGCGCTGCCGGGCGCCGGGGCCTGCCTGGCCGAATTGACGCAGATCCACCAGGTCACCTACCGCGCGATCGGCGAGGAGCTGCTCTGGGGCTCGAGCATGCCCTGCGGCCTGCCGGCCGACGACGCCATTCCGCTCGGGCAGTACGGCCGCTCCAACATCGGCCGCGCGAAGAACGTGTACCGCATGGGCCTTGCCAACCGCTACGGCCGGCGCATGCAGGCGATCAGCGGCATCCACTACAACTGGTCGCTGCCGGGCCTGGGCACGACGGAATACTTTGCCATCATCCGCAATTTCCGCCGCCACGGCTGGCTGCTCTTTTACCTGCTCGGCGCCTCGCCCGCGGTATGCCCGAGCTTCGTGCGGGGGCGCGAACACGGCCTGCAGGAGCTGCGCCCCGGCACGCTCTACCTGCCGCACGCCACCACCCTGCGCATGGGGCGCCTGGGCTACCAGAGCGAGGCGCAGGATTCCATCGCCGCCAGCTTCAACGACCTCGAGACCTACGGCGCGGCGCTGGAAGACGCGATGACGCGCAAGTGGCCAGCCTACGAAAAGATCGGCATCCGGGACAAGGACGCTATCGCCAGAGGCGATCCTGACGGTTACCTGCAGCTTTCCACCGCGCTGCTGCAGATCGAGAACGAGTTCTACGGCAAGATCCGCCCCAAGCGCCGCATCCGCTCCGGCGAGCGCCCGCTGCACGCCCTGCGCGAGCGCGGCGTGGAGTACGTGGAGGTTCGCCTTGTGGACCTCGACCCCTTCTCGCCCATCGGCATCGAGACGCCGGTGTGCCGCGTGATCGACATCTTCCTGCTGCACTGCCTGCTCGCCGACAGCCCGCCAGACACGCCGGACGAAATCCGCTGCATCGGCCGCAACCAGGAAAAAGTCGCCGCGCGCGGCCGCGAGCCCGGCCTGAAGCTCGCGCGCGGTTCGCAGGAGATCGCGCTGGAGGAATGGGGCGGGCAGCTGCTCGCCGAATGCGCGCCGATTGCCGCCCAGCTGGACGAGGCGCACGGCGGCAATGCGTACCGCGAGGCCCATGCCGGCGCCGTGGCCATGCTGGCCGAGCCTTCGCTCACGCCTTCGGCGCGCGTCCTCGCCGCGATGGCCTCGAGCCACTCCAATTCCTACACCGCCTTCGCCCTCGCCCAGTCGCGCGCCCACTGCGCGGCCATCACCGCCCTGCCCCTTGCCGCCGACACCGCGCAGCGCTTCGCCGCCATGGCGAAGGAATCCCTCGAACTGCAGCAGCGCATCGAAGCCCAGGACAAAACGCCCTTCGAGGAATGGCGCAAGCAGTACCTGTCGCTGGAAAAACTGCGGCCCTGACTCTTTGCTTCGTCGTCCCCGCGCAGGCGGGGACCCAGGTTTTTGCGAAATCGGGGTCAGAGCCCGATTTGCTCACTGCCTCGCTTTGCGAACCAGGACTTTCGGCCTTGATTGGCGATGAGGGTCAAGTTGCAGGTTCAGTTTCTTCATGATGTCTGATATAGTAAAGATATCAAACTGAAAATGCAATCCATGGCCACCAAACGCACCGTTGCGAAACGAAAAGCACCTGCCCCGGACGGCATCCTGCTTCGCTACCGCGACAAGGACACGCCCTATGGCGTCACGCGCGGGACCACCACTCGGCTCGCCGACACGCTGGGCTTGTCCGAAACCCAGGTGGTGCATGTCGCGCTTGCTCGACTCGCCCGGCAGACGTTGCCGCGCTACGAACTGGATAACGGCCCGCTCACGGAAGCGCAGAAGGACGCCGTCGACCGGCTCCAGCCTCCCGGCCGCGGCAAGGTCACCAAGAGCCTGTTCTGATGGCTGGCCGGGCTGCGGCCTGGTTCTCGCCGCCAAGCCCTGGCGACATCGTGTGGTGCCGGTTTCCGCAGAGAGGAATACCGGGCCCCGGCCCGAAATCGCGGCCAGCCCTGGTCACGTCCGTCGGCGAAATTGGCGGCCAGCCGACAGCGTTCGTCGCGTACGGCACGAGCCAGAACATCGATCGGCTTTTTCCCGGAGAGTTCACGATCGCGAGCACTGAGCATTCCGCCTTCGACGCTGCCGGCCTCACCCGTTCCACCAAGTTCGACCTGGCCCGACTATTCGAGCTCGACTATAACGACCGCTGGTTTGCCATCGCGCCGGGAACGCCGCATGGCCAGACGCCGCAGCTGGGAATTCTTCACCCCAGCCTGATGCGGCGCGCAAAGGCCACCTACGACGCCGCGACAAGGTCAACCAGCCGGGATAGGCGTTAGGCCCACATCCCCCGCAATTTCGCCGCCACGTCCACCGGCAGGCCCATGGGGCGCGTTTCTTCGCGGCCGTTGTCGTTCGACCAGGACACTTCTTCGAAGCGGCGCCTTACCTCCTTCGACAGGAAGCGGCTGGTCGCGCCGTAGACGTGCCGGTCGCCCGTGCGCGCCTGGCCGACGACGTAGTACTTGAGCGGCGAGATGAGGTCCAGGCCGGTTTTCGCGCGCGTCATCGCCACGTAAAGCAGGCGCCGCTCTTCTTCGATCTGTTCCGGCTTGCCGGTGGCGTACTCGTTCGGGAAGTTGCCGTCCGAGACGTTCAGCAGGTACACCTTCTCCCACTCCTGCCCCTTGGCCGAGTGCACCGTCGAGAGGATGAGGAAATCCTCATCCAGGTGCGGCGTGCCCGCGAGGTCGCTGGTCGCGGAAGGAGGATCCAGTGCAAGCTCAGTCAGGAAAGCTTCTCTTTGTTGATAGTTTTCTGTCATTCTTTCCAACTGAATCAAATCCCCCAACCGCACCTCCACCGCGTCGTACTTACGCTCGAGGATCGGTTCGTACCACTCGCGCACGCGCTGCAGCTGGCCCGCCCAGGCTGTTTTTTCATTTCCTAGATACAAAAAAAGTTCATCGGTAACGGGAGAGCCGGTTTTCAATGCCTTCCAGGAAAAACCATTCGCCTCGAACCCCGTAAACACCCGCTCCGCCCCCTTCGGCCCCACGCCCTCCAGCAGCTGCAGCGCGCGGAACGCCGCGACCCGGTTCTTCGGGTTATCCGCCCAGCGCAGCACCGCGAGCGCGTCCTTCACGTGCCCCGCCTCGAGGAACTTCAGCCCGCCGTACTTCACGTAGGGGATGTTCCGCCGCACCAGTTCCAGCTCCAGGCCGTCGGAGTGGTGCGCGGAGCGGAACAGCACCGCCTGGCGCCGCAGCTCCACCCCCTCCTCGCGCGCCTCCAGCACCCGCGCCACCACGTACTGCGCCTGCGCGGAGTCATCCGCCACCGTCACGTGGCGGGGTTTGGCGCCCTCTGTTTTTTTACTCTGCAACTCTTTTTGATATTGCCTTGAAGCTTCTCCCATCAATGCATTTGCGGCATCAAGCACAGGTTGCGTGGAGCGGAAGTTTTCTTCCAGCTTCACCACCTGGGCGCCGTATTGGCCTTCAAATTCAAGAATATTTTCAACACTTGCGGCCCGGAACGAATAGATCGACTGCGCGTCGTCCCCCACCACCGTCAGCCCCGAGCCGTCCGGCCGCAGCCGCCGCAGGATCTCGGCCTGCAGCACGTTGGTGTCCTGGTACTCGTCCACCAGCACGTGGTCCCAGCCCGCGCCGATCTCGCGCGCGAGAGATTCGTCCGCCATCATCGCGTGCCAGTACAAGAGCAGGTCGTCGTAGTCGAGGGACTGATTGTTTATTTTCTTGTTGGTGAATTCCTGGCATAACTTCCTGAGTTCCGCCTCCCACTCCGCGCACCACGGAAACGCCGATTCGAGCGTCTCCTGCAGCGTGCCCTGCGTGTTCACGCGGTGCGAGTAGATGGCGAGGCAGGTGTCCTTGCGGGGAAAGCGACGTGCGGAAGGCCCGTCGGCCTTCGAGTAACCCAGCTCGTGCCGCACCACGTCCATCAGGTCCGCCGCATCGCCCCGGTCGAGCACGCTGAAGCTCTCGTCCAGCCCGACCCGCTCGCAGTATTTCCGGATCAGCCGGTTCGCGACGGAATGGAAGGTGCCGGACCAGGGCAGCCGCACCGCCGCGTGGGATGCAATGCGCGTCTCGCCCACGATCCGCTGCGCCCGGCGCGTCATCTCCTGCGCCGCGCGGCGCGTGAAGGTCAGGAGGAGGATTCTTTCAGGGCTTGTTCCATTGAGAATCAAATGCGCGACGCGATGCGCGAGCGTGTTGGTCTTGCCCGTCCCCGCCCCCGCGATGATCAGCAGCGGCCGCCCATCCGCCTGCGCCGCCTCCCGCTGGCGGGGGTTCAGCCTCTCGAACCCAGCCTTTGTCGTCCCCGCGAAAGCGGGGACCCGGGTTTTCTCTTCTGTCGCTCCCATGGGGTGCGACTATAGGCCAGGACTGTGTTTTTATCCAGTATTGCGCTCGATCTCCAGCCGGAACGCCTTGCGGCCGCCGCGCGGGGTCTGCTCGACCACCGGGCAACTCGCGTGCAGCACCTTCGCCAACTCCACCGAACGCGCCGCCAGCTCCTGCGCGCCCGTGCGCAGCTCCTGGCTGTGCATCACGTGCTCGACGTTGCGCTCCATGTCCTCGGCCGACCAGCCGCGCGAGTGCGCGATGTAGGGAAACTGCGGGAAGTGGAAACCCAGTTCCGAGAAAAAGCACAGCATCTCGCCCGCCACGCCCTGCACGTTGTCCTGCCCGCCGGTGATGATGAAGGCCGCCACCTTGCGGCGGATCAGCACGCTGTCCCGGATCGTGATCTGGTTCTGCACGCAGTTCAGGCGCTCGGCCATCTTGAAATACAGCGCGCTCGCCACGCCCCAGCGGATCGGCGTCGATACCAGCACCACGTCGGCCCAGTGCACCAGCGCCTCGTACACCCCGGTGAGTTCGTCCTTGTCGTCCATCTGCGTGATGGAGCACGGCCAGGTGCAGGCGTTGGCGCTCTTCGAGTAGTAGCCCTCGCAATTGCGGAATTTCAGGGACGAGAGGCGGATCAGGCGGGTCTCGCACTTGAGCGCGTCGCGCGCATGCTCCAGGGACACTTCGAGCAGGGCGTCGGACGTGGAATAGCGCGGGTTCGCCTCGTCCATGTTGGTGGTCGAGATGCCGACGACGCGGATCCCGCCCTCGCCCCTTTCGATCTTGCGCGCGAGCGGATGCGGCGGGTGCGGCTTGCTGTGGCGCTTGGAGGCATTGTCTGTTCTGACCAATAATTTTCCGTTTTCAATCTTGAATTCATAGGAAGGGACGCAATCCTCTTCGAATCCCGGTTCGCCCTTGCCGGTCGCGCGGTGGAACTTCCAGTTGTGCCAGGGGCAGACGATGTACTCGCCATCGAGCCGCCCCTTGCCGAGCGGCCCGCCGGCGTGGTTGCAGGTGCCGGAGACCACGCCGAACTTGCCGTCCTGCCACGAAATCGCGATCTTCTGCCGGCCGAGGCTCGCCTCGGTCAGCTCCGCGCCCTGGAAATCCTTCGCCGCACCGACATCCTGCCAGCTTGCCTTGTCAGACATGGAGCCTCCGTGATTACGGTTTCGCCGCCGGGGCGGCGAGGCCGAACTCGAACCCGGCATCGATGATAGCCGCGAGCGCCGCGCGTGGATCCGCGGCCGCGACAAGGTCGCTGCCGGTGGCCACCGCGGCGAAGAAATCCTTCGTGTGCCAGCGCCCGCCCGGCGGCAGCGCGGGCAGGTTCGAATTTTCCACACCCGGATCGGGACGCGGGTACGGGCTCAGGTAGGCGTAGGGCTCGTCGTAGTAGCCGTCGCCCGGCGATACGCCGACGCCGATCGAGCGCGCGGTTTCAGCGTGCCCCACTTCCAGCCCGACCAGCACCGCGATGTCGAAATGGTGCGGCCAGCAGCGCACCGGGCTCGGGCCTGGCTTGAAGCGCCGCCACTTCGCGCGCTGCGCTTCCAGCAGCTCCGCCGCCGCCGCGAACCAGCCCGCAAGCGCGCGGAGCCCAGCCGCCTCGCCCGCCGCGCACGCGAAATCGACCGCCGGCACTTCGTACGGCAGCGCGGCGCCGGAGGCGGCCTTCAGCCCCGCGCGCGCGAGCTGCGCATCCAGCCACGCATCCGCCTCGGCCTCGGTCCTGCCTGGGAGCGAAAATTTTTCCGATTTGAACTGCAATTCGAGCGAGGCGACGCGCAGCCCTACTGTCGCTCCGCCCGGCATCGTCTCGCTGACCAGCGCCCCCAGCCTTTCGTCCCAGGCCAGCGCGGTATGGCTGTCGTCCGGCGCCGCATCCAGGTTCGCCCGCGCCGCGCGCGTGGGCCACTGCGCTGCGCGATGCGCAAGCGCGCGTGCCGCCGCAAGCGTTTTCGGTGCGGGGTCGCGCAGTGTCGTCCAGTCGAATGGCATGCAGCCTCCCAGACCTAATAGTCGCCGTACATCTCCGAGATCAGGCGGCGCAGCAGCATCGCGGTCGCGGGCTCAAGTGCATCCAGCCGCCGCCCGAGCCTCTCCTTGCTGATCGTGCGAATCTGGTCCACCGCGATTTCGGCCTTGCGGCCCGCACATGCCGTCTGCACCCGGCTGCGCCAGCGCGGATGCAGCTTCGTCGTCAGCGGGCACACCACCACGGTATCGAGAAACCGGTTCATGTCGTCCCGGCTCACGACCACCACCGGCCGGGTCTTCGCGATCTCGCGCCCGCGCGTCGGGTCCAGATCGGCGAGATAGACGCCGTAGCGCTCTACCGGCCGCATCGGCATGTCAGCACGTCACCACGTCACCACTTCTCCGCGGGATCGATCCCGTCCGCCAGCGTCGCGTCGAGATCGCTCCAGTCCTCCTTCTCGCGCGCGGCGGCCCGGTACGTTTCCTCCCAGGTCAGGCGCTTGTCCTTCTTCCCGCGCAGCAGCAGCCCCTCTTCCCGGGCCTCCAGCACCAGAGCGTCCTTGATCTCATAGCGCTCCAGCACCGCCTTGGGCAGGCGCACCCCGCGCGAGTTGCCGATCCGCACGACCTTCAACTCGACTTTCTCCGGCAATTTGGGGGGCGTGGGGAGGGATTCACGTTTCATGTAATTACTGTACCTACATTGACCTGCATCGTCAATGCGATGCGCCCAGCGCCGCCCCATCCTGCTCTTCACCACCACGCCCACTTCGCGCAATGGCGATGCCTCGGTTGCATCACCGGATCGTAGT
>JBDTRO010000269.1:0-2842 GCA_039931635.1 Betaproteobacteria bacterium
GGCGGTGGCGTTCGACCCGAAGCGCACTTCCGTCGCAGCGTTGCAGAAGGACCTCGAACGCCCGCTCGCAGCGAAAAAACTATCCCTGATGCTGCTGCAGGTACTGGAACGGCCCTCGGACGTCAATCCGTCCGTGGCACGCGCGCTGGCCAGGGGCAGCGCACAGCGGCACTAAATCGGGGTCAGAGCCCGATTTGCCTAAATCGGGCTCTGACCCCGATTTTCGAAATCTTTTCGCTCCAGCAGCCAGGAAATCGCGAACCCGATCACCAGGCCCCAGAACGCGGCGCCGATGTTGAAGATCGGCACGTCCGCCACCGTGACGAGGAACGTCACCAGCGCGCCAAGCGCGAATTTGCCGCCGAACGCGACGCCGAACGCGGTCTGCAGCACGCGCAGCATCGCGAGACCGCCCAGTGCCGCGATAAATGCAGGCGGCGTCGAGAGCAGCAGGCGCACGAACAGCGGCGACAGGAGGCCGAAGATGAGCGCGAGCAGGCCCACCAGGACGCCTGCCGTGTAGTGCCGGTGCTTCTCGCCCGAGGACGAGATGATCGCGTTCACCGGGCCGGTGAGGCAGGTCGAGACGGAACCGACGAACGCGGTGACGATCGAGCCCGCGCCGCACGCGACCGCAATGGCGCCGATCGGCGGCTTGTGGCCTGCCGCGCTCAATACCGCGAAACCCTGCCCGTTCTGCACCACCAGCACTGTGATCGCGAGCGGCACCACCAATTCGACCATCGCCTGCCAGGAGAACGCCGGCAGGTAGAAGGTGGGCGGCGCAAGCGCCAGAATTTCCTGGTTCCTGGAATCGAAACTTCCTGAAAGAAAAATCGCCAGCGCGCCGGCGAGCAACGCGCCGATCAGCGGGGGCAGCCAGCGGCCCGCCTGCCGGAAAAAGGACAGGAAAATGAAAACCACGACCATGGGCGCCGCGACCGCAATGTCGTCGCGCACCGCGTGCACCAGGCCCGTGCCAAAGCGCAGGAACACGCCCGCCACCATCGCCATCACGATCGGCATCGGTGCCGCCTCGGTGCAGCGGCGCACCCAGCCCGAGAGTCCGAGGGCCGCCATCAGCACGCCGGTGGCGATGAAGGCGCCGATGACTTCCGGGAACGTAAGGTGGCCGAGCGCCGGCCCGACCAGCACCGCGCCTGGAATAGTCCAGAAAAACACCAGCGGCTGGCGGTAGAAGAGGCAGAACGCGATGCTGATCAGCCCATTGAGGAAGAACGAGCCGAAGATCCAGGACGAGAGGTCGGACTCGGCGAGCCCGCCCTGCGCGCCCACTGCCAGGATGATCGCCACCGGGCCGGTGGCCGCGAAGATGAAGCCGACCAGCCCGTTGGCAGCGTACAGGGTGCCGAAGTCGGCGAGGAACCGCCGCATCATTCGCGGCGCAGCTTCGCGAGGGCAGGGCGCAGGTATTCCAGGAACAGCTCCGGATTCTCCGCCATCGGAAAATGGCCCATGCCGCGCATCATCTCGAATTGCGCCCCCGGAATCTTCGCCGCGGTCGCTCGCGAGATGTCGGGCGTGCAGGAATAGTCGTATTCGCCGGTGAGCATGATCACGGGGCACTTCTTCGTATCGATGCGAGCGATGCGCTCGCGCATGTCCCACTCGCGGCCGTAGAAGCGGATGTCGCCCCAGAACACGCCGTAGCCGCCTTGCGAGTATTCCCACCACACCTCGCGCGCGCGCTCGGGCGGGCTCTGCGGCGCCATCAGGCCGTGCACCCACTCGGGAACGAAAGTCGACTCGTTGACCTGCGGATTGCGCGTCCAGGGCACCTCGCGCCCGACGATGCGCTCGCTCGCCTCGCAGGCAATCACCCCGCCGAGGCGCTCGCCCCAGCGCAGCGCCATCTCCAGGCAGATCTGGCCCGCCATCGAGGAACCGAGCAGCACCGGGCGCCGCAGGCCGAGCGCCGCGATCACGGCTTCAATCACCGCGACGTAGCGCTCCGTCGTCAGGTCCCAGGCGCCGATCGGCGCGCCCTCGGGCGGCAGGCTCTTGCCATGCCACGGCAGGTCGAACGCCACCATGTGCCATTCGGCGGCGAGGCCAGCGTCGTTCAGCAGCTTGTAGAACTGGCGCGAATCGGAGCCTGCGGTGTGCAGGCACAGCAGGTCGCGCCCTGTGCCGGCTTCCTCGTAGTAGATGCGGCTGGGACGGCCCTCGAAATCGATCCAGACGTAGCCGCCCCGGATGGGTTCTTTTGAATTGATTGTTCTTTCTTCTTTTGGCAGGACGGCGGAAGGATTCAAAACCCCTCTACCAAGTTCCAACACCCGCCTTACGAGGTGCATGTTCTGCGCCAGCGCCAGCTCGCTGCCCGAGACCTTGAACTCCGGCACGCGCATCTTCATCGCGTAGATGCCGTGAAAGGGAGCGGGCGGCGGCGAGGAAAAGAACTTCGCCCAGACTTCGGTGGGGGCTTGAAGAACGAAAGCAGGATTTTCCGTTTTTTCTTCAGAAATCACAAACGGAGCACCAAAAGAAAAATCGGCGCTGCGTTGTCCGGCAATCAAACGAAAGCGGCAATCCGCATTCGCGGCGAACGCGGCCAATTCAGTATCGGCGCGCGCCGCCGCCTGCAACGAGGCGAGGAATTCGGGCCAACGGGTAAAAATGGGGTCTGACCCCATTTGTTACTTCAACGCGGACTTCAGCAGTTTGCCCATCTCGGCGGGGTTCTTGGTCACCCGGATACCGCAGGATTCCATCACCGCCAGCTTTTCCTGCGCGGTGCCCTTGCCGCCGGAGATGATGGCGCCCGCGTGGCCCATGCGCTTGCCCGGCGGCGCGGTGACGCCGGCGATGAAGCCGACCA
>JBDTRO010000270.1:0-7838 GCA_039931635.1 Betaproteobacteria bacterium
CGTACATGCCGGGCAGCTGGGCGATGGAGAAGAACTCGCCCGAATAGCACAGCCGCGAATAGATCTCGTCGGCGTAGACCCAGACCTGCGGATGCTTGCGGAGAATTTCCGCAATTTTCTCGAGTGAAGATCTGTTGAGCAGACCGCCGGTCGGGTTGTGCGGATAGTTCAGGATCAGCAGCCTGGTTTTCGGCGTGATGAGCTTTTCCAGCTCCGCGGGATCGAAAGCGAAATCGCGCGTTTCCTTGAGATGCACCGGCACCGGCTTCGCGCCGCAGGCGATAATCTGCGACTCGTAGATCGGGAAGCCCGGGTTCGGATAGATCACCTCGTCGCCCGCGCCATGGTCGGTGGTCGACAGGATGGCGTAGGCGATGAAGGGCTTGGCGCCCGCGCCGACCACCACGTCTTCGGGCCGGATCGGCAGGCCCCCGCGCATGCCGGCCATGTACTTCGCCGCCGCTTCGCGCAGCGGATCGATGCCCGCCGACGGCGTATAGCCGTGCTTGCCCTCGCGGATCGCGCGGATGCCGGCTTCCTGGACGTGCGGCGGCGCCGGAAAATCGGGCTGCCCGATGCAAAAGCTGATGATGTCCCTGCCCTGGCGGGCGAGCGCGTTGACTTCAGCGAGCACCACAAAGGCGTTTTCGGTGCCAAGGGACTGCGCGCGTTGGCTGATTTTTAGCATGGCGTATTTTAACTTTGCAGTTCTAGGTGGCTTTTATCGCGCGGTAACGCCCCTCGGCCAGCCAGAAGCGCTGGATCGAGCCGCCGAGCACGTCGGGCAAAGGATGGCGCGGGTCGCCCGGCAGCGAGATGTACGCCCGCCCGGACTCCTTGTCATTCCAGACCACGGGCATGGCGACCGGTGGCGGCCGTTGCGCGGCGGCGGCCAGCGCGGCGTCCACCGTCGGGTACCGAACGAGCATCTCGATGCTCTTGGCGGTGGCCGGTGCCAGCAGGATCTCGCCGTGCTCCCATTGCCGCTGGGCTTCTTTCGGGGCGATCCACAGGCCTTCGGTCGCCTCGTAACCGTCCACCCTGGGCTCCTGGCCTTCGGGCGTGCGGGCGAGGAAGAAGCGCGCATCGAAGCGCTTGGGGGAGATCTCGGGGGTGATCCAGCGCACCCAGGGCACCAGCGACATCGCGTCCAGCTTTGCCACCAGTGTCGTGAATTGCGCTCCCCCGGCGACGGCGCGGCGCGCGTCGTCCATGCGCCAGCCCGCGGCGAATTCCCCCAGCAACAGCCCCGCCTCCTCAAAAGTTTCGCGGATTGCCGCGATGAAGAGGCCGGCGGCGTGGGTCGCCTGCAGCGGTTCGCCGAGCCGTTCGCGCAGCACTGCCACATCGGCGGTGAGCAGTGCGCAGGCGGTGGGCGAAGTGTCGGCCTTGTCCAGCCGGCCGCCCGGAAAGACGTGCGCGCCGGCCATGAAATCCACCGTGCGGCTGCGCTTCACCAGGTAGACCTCGACGCCGTGCCGGCCAAATGCGGCGCCGTCGCGCAGCAGCACCACGGTCGCCGCATCCCGGGGTTGGGCGAGGGTCCGGCCTGCACCGTGCTTTGGAGTCTGGTCGCCAGTGCTCACGGTATGATTATCAATGCTCGTCAACTGCGTCGTCTACCAGGACGGAAAGAAACTTGCCGATATCGCGCAGAGCGAGATCCACGGCTACCTGGCCAGGCCGGGCTGCTTCGTCTGGGTGGCGCTGCGCGACGCCTCGGACGCCGAGCTGGAGGAAATGAGCAAGCAGTTCGACCTGCATGAACTCTCGGTCGAGGACGCGCACCACGGCCACCAGCGGCCCAAGATCGAGGAGTACGGCAGCGAGATCTTCACCGTGCTGCACGTGGTGGAGGCCAAGGGCGACGAACTGCAGGTCGGCGAGGTCAACGTCTTCACCGGTCCGAACTACGTACTGTCGATCCGGAACCGCACCGAGCAGGGATTCCTCGGCGTGCGCGCGCGCTGCGAACGCGAGCCCGAGCTGCTCAGCCACGGTTCGGGCTACGTCCTCTATGCGTTGATGGACGCGGTGGTGGACCGCTACTTCCCGGTGCTGGACGCAATCGAAACCGAGCTGGAGGCAATCGAGGAGCGCATTTTCGCCAACACCGCGGCGCGCGCCAACATCGAGGCGCTCTACTACGTGAAGCAGAAGGTCGCCACGCTCAAGCACGCCACTGCGCCACTGATGGACGCGGTCAGCAAGCTCTACGGCGGGCGTGTGCCCTCCGTCTGCGCCGGGCTGGGGGAATACTTTCGCGACGTCTACGACCACCTGGTGCGCCTGAACCAGTCGCTCGATTCCCTGCGCGACACCGTCACCACCGCGATCCAGGTCAACCTCGCGATGATCACCATCGGCGAGAGCGAGGTCACCAAGCGCCTCGCCGCCTACGCCGCCCTGGTGGCGGTGCCGACCATGGTCGCGGGCGTCTATGGCATGAATTTCAAGAACATGCCGGAGCTGAACTGGGTGTGGGGATACCCGTTCGCGCTATCCCTGATGGTGATCGTCGACGCCGCGCTGTTCTGGCGCTTCCGCAAGGCGGGCTGGCTATAGACGCAGTTCGGCCCGGATAGCCTGCCAGGACACTTCCACCCTCCCGTCCTTCGCCCTAGCAGCGAGATTCAATTCGAGCAGGCGGGCGACATCGGTGTGCACGTTCTTGTAGTCGCGCTCCAGCAGCTTAGCGAGCGCAAAAATCGTCAGCGGTCCCGCCGATTTCAATTGCCGCAACAATTCCCAACGCGCGGGCGTCAGGCTTTTCATCAGCAGCGGCAGATCGGCGAAAGACAGCAGCGCGAGCGGCGCCGGTGGCGCGCGGCCCGAAGCGAGGTGCCAGGCCGCCTCGAAGCGGTCCAGCGCGTCCGCCTGCGCGCTAACCCTGACGTAGAGCGTCTTCGGCATCGCGTTCGAAGTCGTACCTGAGTTTTTCCACGGACTTGAATTCGTAGTCGGCGGCGTTGGGGTACTCGACCAGCACGCGGCCGCCCTTCAGGCAGGCCAGGCGGTAGTCGGTCCGGGAACGAAAGACCAGCTCGAGCAACACCCCGTCAGCCAGCACGACACGCTCCTGGAACATATGGCTTTATACACCATACACGAACAGGCGTAAAATGACCTGCCATGGCCTCCCGCAGCGAGTTTTTCAACCTCTACCGCCACGCCTTCGCGCGCGTCGCGCTCGCCACGCCCCTGGTGCGCATCGGTGACCCGATGGCCAACGCCGCCGCGAGCCTGGCGCTGATACGCGCCGCGGCCAGGCGCAAAGCGATCGTCGCCGTATTCCCCGAGCTGGGACTCTCGGCCTACAGCTGCGAGGACCTGTTCCACCAGCAGGCGCTGCTACGCGCCTCCGAGGAGGCGCTCGCCTGGCTGCTGGCGCGCTCGAGGACCCTGCCGATCGCCGCCTTCGTCGGCCTGCCGGTGGTCGCCGGCGGAGCGCTCTATAACTGCGCGGCGCTCATCTGCCGCGGCAAGCTGCTCGGTGTCGTGCCCAAGACCTACCTGCCGAATTACCGCGAGTTCTACGAACTGCGCCAGTTCACGCCGGGTGGCGACGGGGTAAGGGACATTTCGTTGGCCGGGCAATCCGCGCCTTTCGGCCCGTTGATCTTCCGGTGGAAGGAAAACCCGCGGTTCAGCCTGTTCGCCGAAATCTGCGAGGACCTTTGGGTGCCAGCGCCACCCTCCTCGTACGCGGCCCTGGCCGGCGCGACCGTGATCGCCAACCTCTCGGCCTCGAACGTGGTGATCGGCAAGCATGAGTACCGCCGTGACCTGGCCGCGAACCAGTCGGCGCGCTGCATCGCCGCCTACCTCTACAGCGCGGCGGGCGCGGGCGAATCCACCACCGACCTCGCCTGGGACGGCCACGCGATGGCCTTCGAGAACGGCTCGCTGCTGGCGGAATCGGAGCGCTTCGCCACCCGCGAGCAACTGACCTTCGCCGACCTGGACCTCGAGCGCCTGGAAGCCGACCGCATGCGGCAGAACTCCTTCAACGAGTCGGCGCGCAGGCATGCAGAGGAAGTGGGGAAGTTCAGGGTGGTGAATTTTTCATTGGACATTCCTGGCGGGAAAATTCTCCTCGAAAGACAAGTCCCCAGATTCCCCTACGTACCGTCGGACCCCGCGACGCGTGACGCGCGCTGCGAGGAGGTCTATCGCATCCAGATCGCGGGCCTCGCGACGCGCATGCGCGCCACCGGGACGAAGAAGCTCGTGATCGGCGTCTCGGGCGGCCTGGACTCGACGCAGGCGCTGCTCGTCTGCGCGCGCGTGATGGACGAGCTGGGCCTGCCGAGGAGCAGCATCCTCGCCTACACCATGCCCGGTTTCGCCACTTCCACGCGCACCCGCTCCAGCGCCTGGCAGCTGATGCGCGCCGTGGGCGCGAGCCCGGAGGAGATCGACATCCGCCCCTCCTGCATGCAGATGTTCAAGGACATGGGCCATCCCTACGCCAAGGGCAGGAAGCAGTATGACATCGCCTTCGAGAACGTGCAGGCGGGCGAGCGCACCAGCCACCTGTTCCGCCTCGCCAACCATCATGGCGGACTGGTGGTGGGCACCGGCGACCTGTCCGAGCTGGCGCTCGGCTGGGCGACATATGGTGTTGGAGACCATATGTCGCACTACAACGTCAATGTCAGCGTGCCCAAGACCCTGATCCAGTACCTGATCGGCTGGGTGGCGAAGTCGGGCCAGTTCAGCGAGGCGGTGGGTAAAGCGCTCACTCGCGTTCTTGGGACAGAAATTTCTCCAGAATTAAAACCGAATCAAAAAACTGAAGACGTCATCGGTCCCTATGAGTTGCAGGATTTCCACCTCTACTACACGCTGCGCTTCGGCTACGCCCCCGCCAAGGTCGCGTTCCTGGCCTGGCACGCGTGGCAGGGCAAGTACGAGCTGGGCGAAATCCGCCGCTGGCTGGAGGTGTTCCTGCGGCGCTTCTTCCAGACCAGCCAGTTCAAGCGGAGCGCCCTGCCCAACGGCCCGAAGGTGGGATCGGGCGGCTCGCTCTCGCCGCGCGGCGACTGGCGCGCGCCTGCCGACGGCAACGCGTCGGTATGGCTGGAAGATCTGAAAAAAATTCCTACTGCAGCTTGACGCCGGCGTCTTTCAGGACCTTGCCGTAGGTCGCCATCTCGGAATCGACGAAGTCGCTGAAGTCCCTGGCGGACATGTCCATCGTGTCGTTGCCCAGGTTGACCAGCTTCTCCCGCGTCGCCTTGTCCGCCAGCGCCCGGCGTACGTCGGCGTTGATCTTGCTGACGATGTCCTGCGGCGTGCCGGCCGGCGCCCAGAGGCCGAACCACAGCGGCGAGTCGGCGCCCTTGACGCCGGCTTCACCCGTGGTCGGCACGTCAGGCAGCTGCGGGCTGCGCTTGGGCGTGCTCACCGCCAGCGCGCGCAGCCTGCCGCTCTTGACGTTCGACAGCGCGGCCGAAATCGGCGCCCAGTAACCATGCACGGCACCGCTGAGGATGTTGGTGATCACCTCCGGCGTACCCTTGTAGGGAATCTGCACCACCTTGATCCCGGTCGCCGCGATCCAGCGCTCGGTGTTCAGGTGCGTGCCGCTGCCGATGCCCGCGTGGCCGATGTTCAGCTGGCCCGGGTAGGCCTTGGCCGATTCGACCACTTCCATCAGCGTCTTGTACGGCGAATCCGCCTTCACCACGAAGACGTTCGGCTGCAGCGTGAGCGGCACGATGTCGATGAAATCCTTCTTCGTGTCGTAGGGCAGCTTGGCGTAGATCGCCGGATTCACCGAATGCGCCGCGGAATTGATGAGCAGCGTGTAGCCGTCGGGCGCGGCCTTGGCCACCGCGTTCGAGCCGATCGAGCCGCCGGCCCCGGGCCGGTTGTCCGCGATCACGGGCTGGCCCCAGTATTCGGAGACCTTCGCCATTACGACACGGCCGACGATGTCGGTCGAGCTGCCGGGCGTGAACGAGATGATCACGTGCACGGGTTTGTTGGGATAGCCCTGGGAAAATGAAACCGAACTGAAAACACTCAGGGCCAAGAGCAAGCACAGTCTACGCAAGTCCATCTCCTACCTCCTTGTTTTCCGGTTTTAGTTTTACCCCTGAAGCCTCCGCCTGCTGCAGCAACAGCGTGGCGAAGTCCTGCTCGGTCCAGCCCCGGCCGATCATCGCCTGGATCAGGTCCCGCGCCGCGCTGGCAAGCGGCATCGGCACTTCGAATTTGCGCCCCGCGTCCAGGCCCAGGTCCATGTCTTTCCTCAGCAGATGAGGAGTAAACGTCACTTTGAAGTCCAGGTTGACGAAGGCCGGCGTCTTGTAGCGCGTGAACGTGGAGCCCATCACGCTCTGGTTCATGAATTCGAGGAAAGCGTGCCGCGGCACGCCGGCCTTCTGCGCGAGGACCGTGATCTCGGCCAGCGATTGCGTCACCACCCCGAGAAACACGTTGTGGCAGATCTTGACGATGCGCGCGAGTTCACCGTCACCGACGTAACTGGCGGACGGCGCGATCATTTTCAGGAATGGAAGTGCCATCTGGAAAGATTTCTTCGGGCCGGAACACACGAAAGACAACTTTCCCGCCTTGATCACCCTGGCATTTCCCGATACCGGCGCGGCCAGATACTGGATGCCTTTCTTTTCAAGCAGTTCGCGCAATTCAGCGGAGCCTTCGAGCGATATCGAAGAGCATTCAACGATCAGTTTCGGTTTTCCATCGGCCAAAAGCGCAGCAATGACTTCCTTCACATCCTTCCAGGTCGACACCATGCAGAACACGACGTCGCGCGACGCCAGTTCCGCCAGCTCGTCCGCGACCCTGGCGCCGTACTTCTTCAGCGGCTCGGCCTTCGCCTTCGTGCGGTTCCACACCAGCACGTCGGCGCCACCCTTGGCGAGGCGGCCGGCCATCTCATAGCCCATGCGGCCGGCGCCGATCCAGCCGACGGTGTTGTTTTTCACATTTGAATTTCTATCAATAGGCATTGGCAATGGGCAATTCCTGCGCCGGGTACAAGGAAATGATCTGGGCGCCCTTTGGCGTCAACACGACTTCCTCCTCGATGCGCGCGGCGGACACGCCGTCCTTCGCCGGGCAGAAGGTCTCGACCGCGAACACCATGCCGGCCTTCAGCTCGTAGGGCTCGATGAACGAGTTCAAGCGCGAGATGAGGGGCCGCTCGTGCAGCCCGAGTCCCAGGCCATGGCAGAAATTCAGGCCGAAGGCCGACATCTCCGTCTCGAAGCCGATCTCGGTGCACCGCGGGAACATCTTCGCGACTTTTTCCGTGGAGATGCCGGGCTTCAACATGGAGATCGCGCCGTCCATCCAGTTGCGCGCCTTCTTGTACGCGTCCTTCTGCGCCGGCGTCGCCCGCCCCACCGAAAACGTGCGGTAGTAGCAGGTGCGGTAGCCGATGAAGGAATGGATGATGTCGAAGTAGGCCTGGTCGCCGGGGCGGATCAGGCGGTCGGTGAAATTGTGCGGGTGCGGGCTGCAGCGCTCGCCCGAGATGGCGTTGATCGCCTCGACGCAGTCCGAGCCCATCTCGTAGAGCCGCTTGGCGGCCAGCGCCACGATCTGGCTTTCCTTCACGCCCGGCTTGAGCGCTTCGGTGATGTCCTGGTACACGCCATCCACCATCGCCGCGGCGGTGTTGAGCAGCGTAATCTCGTCGTGGCTCTTCACCTCGCGTGCCGAGAGCATCATCTGCTGGCCGTCGCGGATATTGAGGCCTTCCTTCTCCAGCGCGAACAGGAATCCGGGCTCGCACAGGTCCAGGCCGAGCGGCATCCCCGCCACGCCTTCCTGCACCAGGATGTCCTTGATCTCCTTCG
>JBDTRO010000271.1:0-11606 GCA_039931635.1 Betaproteobacteria bacterium
CCAGTGATGCGCGCCGACAGCGACAGGTCGCCCGGCGTCTGGCCGTCGAGCCGGCCGGTTTTCAGGTTCAGCTCCACGATGTTGAGCTCCTGCCCGGTCACGTCGTCGCGGTACGCGAGCTGCACCTTCTCCACGATCACCTCGGCAATGCGCAGGTTCGGCGGCTCTTCGGGTTTTCCGGCGGCTTTTTCCTTCGCGCCGGCCAGGTCGGAGAAATTCATGCTGCCGTCCTTGCGGCGCACCAGGTTCGCCTTCAAGCCGGCGAGCTTGAGGGTCTCGACCGCAATCTCGCCTGAAAGCAGCGGCATCACGCGCACCGCCACTTCAGCCGAGTCGAGCGAGACGAAAAGCTTGTCGCTGCCGGGCTCGCTCAGCGAGGCCGCGCCTAGCGCCAGGCCGGCGACCGGAAACAGTTTTACCTTCAGCTCACCATCGATCTTCAGCGTCCGGTTCTTCTCCTTCATGGCGCTCTCGAGGCGCGTTTTGACGAACTTGCCGTCGACGATGACCACCGCCGCGCCCAGCGCCACCAGTGCGAGCACGACCAGTCCCCCTGCCCCATACAACAGAATCCGGGCTGCTTTCATGTCGCCACCTTGTCCTTGTTGGCAATGCCGAATGGTACGTGACCGGTCGCTACGTGCTGGCTGGCGGAGGCGACATGCCCGCGCTGGTCGTCAAAGTAGAAATCGGGCTGGAATGCCTTCAGGAACTCGCCCTTGTCCAGGCCGCCGAGAAACAGGGCCTCATCCACGGCGATATTCCAGTCCATGAGCGTGCGCACCGCCCGCTCGTGCGCCGGCGCGCTGCGCGCGGTGACCAGCGCCGTACGTACGCGCATGGGCACGTCGGTGCCCGAGGCAGCCTGCAGCCTATGCAGGGCCTCCAGCAGAGGCTTGAATGGACCCGGGGGCAACGGCTTCAAGGCGTGAGCCGTTTCGTGGCGCGTGAACGCATCAAGACCATCCCGCTGGAACACGCGCTCGGCCTCATCCGAAAACAGTACCGCGTCGCCATCGAACGCGATCCGGACCTCTTCGGCATGCCGCCCACCAGCCTGCGCCGATTCGGGCAGCACCCGGGCGGCCGGAAAGCTCGCATCGAGCGCGCCCATCACGTCCTGCTCGTTGGCGGAAAGGAACAGGTTCGCCTTCAGCGCGTCCAGGTACCGGTAGGGGCTGCGGCCGCGGGTGAACACGCCGCGCTCCAGCTTCAGGCCCGCGCGCTGCGCCGAACGGAAGATGCGCAGGCCCGAGACCGGATCATTCTTGGACAGGATCACCACCTCGACCCGCTGCGCATCGCCCGTGTTGAATGCGAGCAGCTTCTTCACCAACCGGAAGGCAACACCCTCCTTCGCCGGCACGTCCATGCGCGCGTACTGCAGGTCGATGTAGGCGCGCTCGCCCTGGGCGTCGAACACCCGGTTTTCCTCCTCGAAATCGAACAAGGCGCGCGAGGAGATCGCGACGACGAGTTTGCCTTCCACCGAATAGGGCATGGTTTCCGGTTCAGTCTGGAGCGGGTGAAGGGAATCGAACCCTCGTATGCAGCTTGGGAAGCTGCCGTTCTGCCATTGAACTACACCCGCTCAAGCGCGGAATTCTAAGGCAGAAAACAAAAGCCGCGGCAGGCCGCGGCTTTCAGGAACTACGGGTTGCGAAGCTGCGTTACTGGATCCTGCGCAGGTCCGAGGCCGAGAGCGACGCCATCAGTTCCCAGATCCTCGGCTGTGCGACCGCCACCTGCGGAGCGTCTGCCGGGCGGAACACAATTGTCAGGCCCCTGCTCTTGGAATTCGTGCCGCGGCTGCGCAGGTCGGTAAACCGGCCGCCGATGCTGCGACCGTTCAGGTCGCGGATGATCGTGCCGTCCCTGGCCTGTTCCTCGTATCCCACGATCTCGCCGCTTTCGCTGCGCATCGGGGTATAGAGAGAAACCTGGGCGAGTATTTCGCCCGTCCGGTCGTTGCGCAGCATTTCCTTGTAGCCGATGACATGGCCCTGATCGTTCTTCAAGCCCTCTTTGCGCACGATGGTGCCGAAATCGGACAGGGTGGTGCATCCGCCGATGGCGAAACACGCAGCTATGATCAATGCTCTGGTCGTCATGGTTCTTCTCCTACAATGCGCTATAGGAATGCAATCTACTCCTTTTGTCCGGACCCTGCACAGGTAGTAGTTCCGCTCTTCATGTATCACTAGAGGTTTTTGCGCAACGCAGCATATAATCTAACGCATTGATAAATTTAAGTTAATAGAAAATGATCGAAGTTTCCGTGAACGGCATCACAGAGGTCTACGACCGCCCGCTGGCGATCGCTGAGCTCGTTGAGCGCATGGCCCTGGCGGGCAGGAAGATCGCCGTGGAGCGCAACGGCGAAATCGTGCCGCGGGGCGCGCATGGCGTCACATTGCTGGCCAATGGCGACCGGCTGGAGATAGTGGTCGCGGTGGGCGGAGGCTGATGTGAAAGATATCCTCCAGATTGCCGGCAGGGCGTTCACTTCCCGCCTGCTGGTGGGCACCGGCAAGTACAAGGACTTCGCGCAGACACGCGCCGCGATCGACGCCTCGGGCGCGCAAATCGTGACGGTGGCGATCCGGCGCACCAATATCGGCCAGACGAAGGGCGAGCCCTCACTGCTCGAATTCCTGCCGCCCTCGAAGTTCACCTATCTGCCGAACACGGCTGGGTGCTACAGCGCGAGCGACGCGGTGCGCACGCTGCGCCTGGCGCGCGAACTGCTCGACGGCCACGACCTGGTGAAGCTGGAAGTGCTGGGCGATCCGCAATCGCTTTTCCCGAACATGCCCGAGACCCTGATCGCGGCCAAGCAGCTCGTTGCGGAGGGTTTCAAGGTGATGGTTTACTGCTCGGACGATCCGATCCAGGCGAAGATGCTCGAGGATGCCGGTTGCGTCGCGGTGATGCCGCTTGCCTCGCTTATCGGCTCGGGCATGGGAATCCTCAATCCGTGGAACCTGCAGCTGGTAGTCGAGCGCGTCGGCGTGCCGGTGCTGGTGGATGCGGGGGTCGGCACCGCATCGGATGCCGCCATCGCCATGGAACTCGGCTGCGACGGGGTGCTGATGAATACCGCCATCGCCGCAGCGAAGGATCCGGTGCTGATGGCGGGCGCGATGAAAAAGGGCGTCGAGGCCGGGCGTGAAGCGTTTCTCGCCGGCCGCATGCCGAAAAAACTCTACAGCGCCGCGCCCTCCTCGCCCGTCGACGGGACCATCACGCCATCGCAATCGAAGGCGGCGTAAACCGCCGCGCTGCTGCGCGGCTCTCCTTCATGAGGGAAATCAGAAGCTACGTCCTGCGCCAGGGCAGGACCACGCCTTCGCAGCAACGCGCGTTGGATGAATTATTTCCAAGATTTGGAATCCCGTTCTCGAATACCGCCCTGAGTGCGCGAGCGGTGTTTGAAAGAACAGCGCCATTAGTCCTCGAAATCGGCTCGGGAATGGGCGAGACCACGGCGCAAATTGCGCAAGCCAATCCGCAAACGGACTACATCGCCATCGAAGTGCATGGCCCGGGTATCGGCAGTCTGCTGAAGAAAATCGATGAACTCGCTCTGAAGAATCTGCGCGTCATCCGGCACGACGCGGTCGAGGTACTGAAACAGATGATCGCTGATGACGCGCTGGCTGGCCTGCACCTGTTCTTTCCCGACCCCTGGCCGAAGAAACGCCATCACAAGCGCCGCCTGGTGCAACCGCCGCTCGTCGCGCTCGCCGCGCGCAAGCTCGCGCCTGGTGGCTACTTCCACGCCGCTACCGACTGGTCGGAATACGCCGAGCAGATGGAAGCCGTGTTCTCAGCCGAACCGCTGCTCGAAAAGGCGCGCCAGGAAAAACCCCGCCCCGTTACCAAGTTCGAGCGCCGCGGCCTCGGCCTCGGTCACCCGGTGCGCGACCTGTTATTCCTCAGGAAGAAATAGTCCGACGAGGTCGTTCAGGAAGTGCCGGCCTTCGATGGTCGGCCGGATGTTCTTGGGGCTTCGTTCGATCAAACCCTTCTCTTCCGCTGCTTTCAGCCCCGATTCCGCGACAATGAGCGGCAGTCCGCAGCGCGCGGCAAACAGTTCCGCCGGGAACCCCTCTACCAGGCGCAGTGCGTTCAGCATGAATTCGAGCGGCAATTCTCCCGGCCCGATCACGCGCGAGGGAACATCGCCCGTCGCGGCAAGGTATTCGCGCGGCTGCTTCATACGCTCGTGCCGCGTGACGCGATCGGCAAAACTTAGCTTGCCGTGCGCGCCCGCGCCGATGCCCAGGTAGTCGCCGAATTCCCAATAGTTCAGGTTGTGCCTGCAGCGATAGCCGGGCCGGGCAAAAGCGGAAGTTTCGTAATGCCAGAATCCCGCGGCACCCAGCATTTGTTCGGCCATCGCCTGCATGTCGGCGGACGCATCGTGATCCGGCAGCCTTGGCGGCTGCGAGAAGAACACGGTATTCGGCTCTATCGTCAGCTGGTAGGCCGAAAGATGCGGCGTTCCCATGCTTACGCCGGCTTCGAGGTCGGCGCGCGCCATCGAGAGCGTCTGGCCCGGCAGGCCGTACATGAGATCCAGGTTCACGTTGCCGAAAGTGTCCAGCGCCATGCCGACTGCGCGGCGCGCTTCGTCCGCCGAATGGATGCGCCCGAGTTTCGCCAGCATCGCATCATCGAAGCTCTGTACGCCGACCGACAACCGGTTCACGCCCGCATCGCGATAGCCCCTGAAGCGCCCCGCTTCCGCCGCCCCTGGATTGGCTTCCATCGTGATTTCCGCGCCGGGCTCCAGCGGCATGCGCGCCCTGACCGCGGACAGAAGTGCGTCGATCTGCGCCGCGGGGAACAGGCTGGGTGTGCCACCGCCGATGAAAATCGTGTGGATACGGCGCCCCCACACGGACGGCAGCATTGCCTCGAGATCGCGCACGAGCGCCGCCACGTAATCCACGAATGGCAGTTCCCCCTGCCGTTCGTGAGAATTGAAATCGCAATAGGGGCATTTCTTCACGCACCACGGCAGATGCACGTAAAGCGACAGCGGCGGCAGCGAGTCGAACCGTATCCGGCGCAGGTCGCGCAGAACGGCGGTACTCACGATTCGCGGATCAGCGCGAGCAGCTTCTCGAGCGCCTGGCCACGGTGACTGATGCGGTTCTTGTCCACCGGGTCCAGTTCCGCCGCGGTCTTGTCCAGGTCCTTCAGGTAGAAATAGGGGTCGTAGCCGAAGCCGCCGCTGCCGCGCGGCGCGCGTGCGATTTCCCCATGCCAATCCGCCTGCGCGATCAGCGGCTGCATATCGCCGGGCCCGCGCATCAGCACCAGCACGCAGACATAGTGCGCGCGGCGATTGTCGTGCGACGCCATTTCCGCGAGCAGCTTCTGGTTGTTTCTTGCATCCGACTTCGGCTCGCCGGCATAACGCGCCGATTGCACGCCGGGCGCGCCGCTGAGCGCATCCACGCACAGGCCGGAATCGTCGGCGAGCGCGGGCAGCCGCGTGGCGAAGCAGACGTGGCGCGCCTTGGCCATCGCGTTCTCGAGGAAGCTGTCATAGGGCTCTTCCGCTTCGGTGATGCCGAGCTCGACCTGCGTCACGACCCGGGTGCCAAACGGTTCCAGCAACGCCACGATTTCAGCCCGCTTGCCCGAATTGCCCGAAGCGAGGACCAGCGATTTCACGCGAAGGCCTACTGTCCCAGCGCGCGGCGCTGGTGCGCGACGAGTTCGGCGATACCGCGCCCGGCGAGCGCAAGCAGCTGGTCCAGCTCGCCGCGCGCGAAGGGCTCGCCCTCCGCCGTGCCCTGCACTTCGACGAAGCGGCCGGCGCCGGTCATCACGACGTTCATGTCGGTCTGGCAGGATGAATCCTCGGGATAGTCGAGGTCCAGAACCGGCTCGCCGTTGCAGATGCCCACCGAGACCGCCGCGACGAATTCCCTCACCGGCAGCGCGGCGATCATCCCCTTGCCGCGCATCCAGCCGAGCGCATCGTGCACAGCGACGAAAGACCCGGTAATCGCGGCGGTGCGCGTGCCGCCGTCGGCCTGCAGCACGTCGCAGTCGACATGGATCGTGTGCTCACCCAGCGCCGGAAGATCGATTACCGCGCGCAGCGCGCGCCCGATGAGCCGCTGGATCTCCTGCGTGCGTCCCGACTGCTTGCCGCGCGCCGCCTCGCGGTCGCCGCGGGTATGCGTGGCGCGCGGCAGCATGCCGTATTCGGCCGTGACCCAGCCGCGGCCCGTGCCGCGCAGGAAGCCCGGCACCTTGGTTTCGACGCTAGCGGTGCACAGCACCTTGGTGTCGCCGAACTCCACCAGCACGGAGCCCTCCGCGTGCCGCGTGTAGCCGCGCGTCAGGTGCACCGCGCGCAGTTCTTCCGCTTTCCTGCCGCTGGGTCTCATCGCTCGACGCTCATTTCTTCCCCGGTTCGTGATTCTTCAGCGCCTTCTTTATTTCGGCGATCTGGCGCTCGATGTCGGCATCCGACATGCGCATGAAATCCGGATCCGTGGCGCCGAAATCGCGCGCGTCTGTCCGCGAGTCTTCCATCGGAACCGTGACCGGCTCCTCGGGCGCCGGCACCGCCTTGTCGTGCCACTCGATCGCCAGCACCGAGACGTTGTCGCAGCGGGGCCCGGCGCGTTGCTCGGCGAGCGCGACCAGTTCCGGCAGCGCGCGCCGCATATCCTTGCCCAGCAATCCGACCAGCAACTGGCGTTGCGTGAGCGGTCCCCAAAAGCCATCCGAACACAACAGCACGATGTCCTTCTCGCCAAGGCGCGCGTGCGCGGTCGGTTCGACCCGGGGAGCGCGCGGTCCGCCAAGGCATTGCAGGAGCTTGTTTTTGTCCGGATGCGTCGCCGCCGCCTCTTCGCGGATCCGACCGGAGTCGATCAGCATCTGCACCGGCGTGTGGTCGCGGGTGCGCGTCACGATCCGGCCATCGCGGATGACGTAGAGGCGCGAATCGCCGACGAACGACCAGTAAGCATAGCCCGCCTGCACCAGGCAGGCCACCACCGTGGTGCGCGGCGAGTTCGAGAGATCCTGCGCCGACAGGCCCTGCCGCTGCGTCTGGTGCACGATCATGGCGTGCGCGCGGCCGATGGAGCGAAAGAGAAAATTGTCCGGGTCCGCGATGCGCGGCTTCGCCTCGGAGCGGAATGCACTGCCGAGGCAATCCACCGTGATCTGCGCCGCGACGTCGCCATGCGCATGCCCGCCCATGCCGTCGGCCACTACCAGGAACAGCGCGTCCTTGGTATGCCATTGGCCGATGCGGTCCTGTTGATAGGGCCGCTTGCCGATGCGCGTGTCCTCGAAAAGCGTGTATTTCACAGCCTGCTCATCGCTCCGCTCATTGTCCGCCGCTCATTGTCCCCGCGCGCATCAGCGCTTCATCCTGCGCAGGATCGCATCCTTCCACTGATCGAGCATCGGCGCCTCGCCGCGGAATCCCGGCTCCTTCTCCCCCAGCAGCGCCTTCTGCAACCCAAACACGCTCTGGGGCCGCTCCAGATGGTCCAGGCGCAGGCACCAGTCTATGGTGTCCAGCAGATCTACGGAATACTTGCCGGCCCAGCCCTTGCGGGCGCTTGTCATTTTGTCCTTCTCCATCCGCTGCGTCGCAACTGGCGGCCCCGCCCCGGCGAGGCAGGCATACATGGAGGCGCCGATCGAGTAGATGTCGCTCCAGGGGCCAAGCTTGTCGCGCTCCCGGTGATGCTCCGGAGAGGCAAAACCCGGCGTGTACATCGGCGGCAGCTTGAGACCGTCCACCGTTAGCGTCTGGCGCGCGGCGCCGAAATCGATCAGCACCGGGTTGCCGTCGTTGCGCACGTAGATGTTGCCCGGCTTGATATCCAGGTGCAGCAGCTTGTTGGTGTGCACTTCGCGCAGGCCGTGCAACAGGTGCACGAAGGTGTTGCGCAGCCAGTCTTCCTTGATCGCGCCGCTCTTCTTGTGGATGTGCTCCTGCAGTGTGCGCCCGCGCTCGTAGCGCATCACCAGGTACACCGTATCGTTGGCACGAAAGAAATTGACGACGCGTACCACGTTCGGGTGCTGCAGCATCGCGAGCGCCCGGCCTTCCTCGAAAAAGCACTTCAGGCCGTAGCGGAAAGTGGGCAGGTTTTCCTCGGGCACCACCGGCGCCGGGCTGTCCTTGGTGCGCAGCGCGAGCGTTGCCGGCAGGTATTCCTTGATCGCCACCGGCGTCTCGTTCTCGTCGTGCGCGAGATAGACGAACGAGAATCCCCCCGAGGCGATCAGGCGGAGAATCCGGTAATTTTCGAGCTGAAAGCCTTCCGGTAATGGCTGGTTGGCCTGAGAGGACATCTACCCTATGATACCTGCATCCCCATGGTCCACAGCATGACCGGCTACGCCGTTGCGAGCGCCGAATCACCGCGCGGCGCATTGACGCTCGAACTGCGCTCGGTGAACTCGCGCTTCCTCGACCTGCAGTTCCGCGTCGCCGAGGAACTGCGCGCGGCCGAGCCGATGCTGCGCGAGCTGATCGCCGCGCGCATTGCGCGGGGCAAGGTGGATTGCCGCCTGTCCAGCGGCGGTTCCCCTTCCCCGGCGCAGCAGCAGCTCAATATCCGGGCGATCCAGCAACTGCGCGGCCTCGCGGCGGATGCCGCCACGGCATTTCCCGGCGTGGCGCCGCTGCGCGTTGTTGATGTGCTGCGCTGGCCCGGGGTGCTCGCCGAGCCCGCCGCAGACGAAGAACTCACGCGCGCTGCGCTCGACCAGCTTTGCCGGCGGGCGCTGGACGACCTGTGCGCGGCGCGCGGCCGGGAAGGCGCCAAGCTGGCGGCGGCTCTGCTCGGGCACGTTCGCGACATGCGCAGGCTGGTGGCCGAAGTTGCCCCCCTCGTGCCCGAAGCGGTGGCCGCCTACCGCGCGAAGATTTCCGAGCGCCTGCGCGAAGTGCTGGGCACCGGCGACGACGAGCGCGCGCGCGCCGAGATCGCGCTGTTCGCGGCCAAGAGTGACGTCGACGAGGAGTTGACGCGCCTCGCCACGCACCTGGACGAAGTCGAGCGCGTGCTTGCGAAAGGCGGCGCTTCCGGCAAGCGGCTGGATTTTCTCGCCCAGGAGCTCAACCGCGAGGCAAATACCCTTGCGTCCAAGGCCGCCGGGCTCAAAATCTCGGATGTCGCCCTCGAGCTTAAGCTGTTGATCGAGCAAATCCGGGAACAAGTGCAGAACATCGAATGACCGGCCTGCTTTTCGTCATCACGGCGCCTTCGGGTGCAGGCAAGAGTTCACTGATCGACGCGTTGCTCAGGGAAGATCCGCGCCTGAGGCTGTCGGTGTCTTACACCACGCGCGCGCCGCGGCCCGGCGAGGTGAATGGCCGCGAGTACCATTTCGTCGACGAGAAATTATTTATCGCGATGCTCGAACGCGGCGAGTTCCTGGAAAGCGCCCAGGTGCACGGCAACCGCTACGGCACCTCGCAGGCAGTGATCCGCGAAGCGCTTGCGCGTGGCCAGTACCTGGTGCTCGAGATCGACTGGCAGGGCGCCCAGCAGGTGCGCAATCTGTACCCGGCTTGCGTCGGCGTATTCATCCTGCCGCCTTCGGTGGCGGAACTCGAGCGGCGCATGCGCGCGCGCGGCCAGGACTCCGATGAGGTGATCCGGCGCCGCATGTCGAGCGCGGAGGAGGAAATCTCGCACGCCCCGGAGTTCAACTACGCTATAATTAACAAAGACTTCGACGAGGCCAAGCGCGATTTGCAGGCCATCATCCGCGTCGAACGCCTGAAACCCGGAAATTAGAGAATCGGAAAGCACCCCATGGCCCGCATCACCGTTGACGATTGCCTCAAGCGCATCCCGAACCGCTTTCAGCTCACGCTGACCGCCACTTACCGCGCGCGCCAGCTCAGCCAGGGCGCGTCCCCCCTGGTGGAGCCGAACCGCGACAAGTTCACCGTGATCGCGCTGCGCGAGATTTCGGTCGGCAAGATCGGCGTCGAAGTCCTGCGGCGCAACCAGCCCCTGCCCGCCGCCGCGCCTGTGGCCGTGGCTCCCGTGGCTCCGCCCGTTCCCGCAGAATAGGCATGTAGCACCCCGGCTGGGGGGCCGGGATTACACTCTCCCCCATGGCGGCAGTTCCTCTACTGGATGAGTTGCGCTTCGGTTACCTGAAGCCGACCGATGTCGCGCGCCTCGAAGAGGCCTATCGCTTCTCCGGCGCGGCGCACGCCGGCCAGACGCGCCAGTCGGGCGAGCCCTACATCTCCCATCCGCTCGCGGTCGCGGAAATCCTCGCCGGCTGGCACCTGGACAGCCAGGCGCTGATGGCAGCGCTGCTGCACGACGTGATGGAGGACACCTCGGTCACCAAGGCCGAAATCTCCGATACGTTCGGCAAGCCGGTCGCCGATCTTGTCGATGGCGTCTCCAAGCTCGACAAGATCGAGTTCCAGTCGGCCGAGGACGCGCAGGCGGAGAACTTCCGCAAGATGCTGCTGGCGATGGCGCGCGACGTGCGCGTCATCCTGATCAAGCTCGCCGACCGCCTGCACAACATGCGCACGCTGGCCGCGGTCGCGCCGGCCAAGCGCCGCCGCGTGGCGCGCGAGACCATGGAAATCTACGCGCCGATCGCCAACCGGCTCGGCCTGAACGAGTTATTCCACGAGCTGCAGGAACTCGCCTTCTCGCATACCCATCCCATGCGCTACCGGGTGCTGTCCAAGGCGACACGCTCGGCGCGCGGCAACCGGCGTGAAGTGGTTGGCAAGATCGAGGCGGCGATCAAGGCGAAGCTGGCCGAGGCCGGGGTCGGGGCGGCAATCACGGGCAGGGAAAAGCACATCTATTCGATCTACCGCAAGATGATCGAGAAGCACCTGTCGTTCTCGGAAGTGCACGACATCTACGGCTTTCGCGTGGTGGTGAAGGACACCCCCACTTGCTACCTCGCGCTGGGCGTGCTGCACGGCCTGTACAAACCCGTGCCGGGCAAGTTCAAGGACTACATCGCGATCCCGAAGGCGAACGGCTATCAGTCGCTGCACACCGCGCTGATCGGCCCTTACGGCGTGCCGGTCGAGATCCAGCTGCGCACCGAGGATATGCACCGCCTGGCCGAGGCCGGCGTCGCCTCGCACTGGATGTACAAGAGCGACGCGGATTCCCTGTCCGAGCTGCAGAAGAAGACCCACCAGTGGCTGCAGTCGCTGCTGGAAATCCAGAGCCAGTCGGGCGACTCGCAGGAGTTCCTCGAGCACGTCAAGGTGGATCTGTTCCCGGACCAGGTCTACGTCTTCACGCCCAAGGGCCGCATCATGTCGCTGCCGCGCGGCGCGACCGCGGTGGATTTCGCGTATGCCGTGCACACCGACATCGGCAATAAATGCGTCGCGGCGAAAATAAACGGAGAACTGGTGCCGCTGCGCAGCGAGCTGCGCAACGGCGAGCGCATCGAGATCATCACCACCGGCTACGCCAAGCCCAACCCGGCGTGGCTGCAGTACGTGAGAACGGGTAAAGCGCGCTCCAATATCCGGCATTTCCTCAAGACCATGCAGTACGACGAGTCGGCGGCGCTGGGCGAGCGGCTGCTGGAGCAGG
>JBDTRO010000272.1:0-3615 GCA_039931635.1 Betaproteobacteria bacterium
CCTTCTGCATCGCCAGCATGATCTTGCCGCGCACCACCGTCGTGAGCGCGAGGTCGATCACCAGCGGATCGCCATTTTCCCTGGGGAAGGCGAAGGCGACCGGATCGGTGCCGAACAGCGCCTTCTTGCCGCCCCACGCGGGAATCGCAGCGGGCGAATTGGTGAAGGCCACGCCGACCATGCCCGCGGCCGCGACCGGCAGCAGGTGGATGCCAAGCACACCGACATGCGCGCTATTGGTGACACCGGCAAAACCTATGCCGTTGCGCCGCGCGCGCTGGATCACCTCGCCGATCGCCCATTCGGCGGATTCGTAAGGCAAACCGTCGCAATTGTCGATCAGGCATACCGCGGCGCGATCCGAGAGCATTCTCGGCCGCGCGGCGCCATCGGCGCGCTTGTTCCTGAGGAAGCCGCAGTAAAAGGGCACGCGCGACATGCCGTGCGTGGGAAGCCCATGTTCCTCCGCGCGCAGCAGGTGCAGCGCCGCGGTTTCCGCCATCACCGGGTTGGCGCCCGCCTTAAGCAGGGCATTTCGCGCCAGCAGCAGCAGTTCGGCCGGTTTCTTCTTCATAATAGTGATTCTAAAGGAGGAGCACCCATGGGCAAGTTCATTGAACTCAAGGCGTCCGACGGCCACAAATTCGCGGCTTTCGTCGCGCAACCGTCCAGCAAGCCGCGCGGCGGCGTAGTTGTGATCCCCGAGATCTTCGGCGTCAACAGCCACATCCAGCAGGTCACCGACGGTTTCGCCGCCGACGGCTACCTTGCGGTCGCACCGGCGATGTTCGACCGCGCGCAGCGCAACTACGATACCGGCTACTCGCAGCCCGAGATCCAGGCTGGCGTCGCGATCATGCAGAAGCTCGATCAAAAGCAGAGCCTGCTGGACGTCCAAGCCGCAATCGCGGAGGCCGCAAAAGGCGGTAAGGTCGGGATCGTCGGCTATTGCTACGGCGGCACGATTGCGTGGCTGTCGGCGGCAAAGGCCAGCGGCCTTGCCTGCTCGGTGCCCTACTACGGCGGCGGCATGCACGGCCTCATCAAGGAACAGCCGAAAGTGCCGGTGATGTGCAACTTCGGCGAAACCGACCATTCACCCACGCTTGCGCAGGCGAAGGAAATCGTCGCCGTGCACCCGGGAATCGCGGCGCACTTCTACGCCGGCGCCGGCCACGGCTTCAACTGCGACCAGCGTGGTTCCTGGAACGCCGAGGCCGCCAAGCTCGCGCGCAGTCGCACTATCGAGTTCTTCCGCAAGCATCTCGGCTGACTCGCGTGGCATTGAGCAACCGGCAGTACCGCCTCGCTGCCCGACCGGTAGGCCTGGCCAAGACGACCGACTGGAAACTGACCACCGAGCCGGTCCCCGACCCGGCCGATGGGCAGGTGCTGGTCAAGGTACTGCAGTTGTCGCTCGATCCCGCGATGCGCGGCTGGATGAACGAAGGCCGCAGCTACATCCCGCCAGTAGGGATCGGCGAGGTCATGCGCGCGGGCGGCGTAGGCAAAGTTGCCGCGTCAAGAAACCCCGCCTTCGCGATCGGCGACCTCGTAGCCGGTGGCTTCGGTATCCAGGAGTACTGCCTGGTAGCCGACGTAAAGCAGGCCGGCCTGCACAAAATCGATCCGCGCCTCGGCACGCCCACGCAATGGCTGAACGCGCTCGGCATGCCGGGCATGACCGCCTACTTCGGCCTGCTGGAGGTCGGCCAGCCGAAGGAAGGCGAGACCGTCGTCGTCTCGGGCGCCGCGGGCGCAGTGGGCCAGACCGTCGGCCAGGTCGCGCGCATCAAGGGCTGCCGCGTGGTCGGCATCGCCGGCGGCAAGGCGAAATGCGATTTCGTCGTGAACGAACTTAAATTCGACGCCTGCATCGACTACAAGGCCGGCAAACTGCGCGAGGACCTGAAGCAGCATTGCCCGAAAGGCATCGACGTTTATTTCGACAACGTCGGCGGCGAAATCCTCGATGCGGTGCTCGCGCGTATCAACAAGCACGCGCGCATCGTCATCTGCGGCGCGATTTCCCAGTACAACAACACCACGCCGGTGAAGGGGCCGAGCAACTACATGATGCTGCTCGTCGCCCGCGCCCGCATGCAGGGCATGGTGGTGTTCGACTATGCCGACCGCTACGGCGTCGCCATCAAGGACATCGCGCAGTGGATGAAGGAAGGGAAATTCATCTCTAAAGAGGATGTCGTCCCGGGCATCGAGAATTTCCCGGCGACGATGAACAGGCTCTTCAGCGGCGAGAACTTCGGCAAGCTAGTGCTAAAGGTTGCGGACCAGTAGGGATTCCCCCGGCCGCACACGCGTGAACGCCACGGGTTTGGTCGTGACCTTCAGGCCTGAGCTGTCCATTCGCAAGCTTGTAAAAGCAGAACTTTCCAGCGGCCCGGATTCGGGAAAATCCTCCCGGTAGTGCGCGCCGCGCGAATCGGTGCGCACCAGCGCCGCTTCGGCGATCACGCGGCTGGTGGCGATCAGGTTCTTCAGGTTCAGCCAGTCATGCCAGCTCAGGTTGAACGCCCGGTTCGCGTCCGCGATGCCGCAGCGATCCAGTTCGTCCTCGATCGCCGCGAGTTCCGACAACCCCGCACGCAGGCCTGAGGCATCGCGGATTATGCCTACCTTCTCCCACATGACTTCATGAAGCCGTTCGCGCAACGGCTCGAGCGAGCCATGGCCTGTTGCCAACGTGGGCTCGCATCTTTGAATTGCCTGGTCCAGGGCATCCTTGTCCGGCTCCCGCAGCCCTTCGTTCATGACCCAGGCGGCCATGGTGTCGCCGGCTACGGCGCCGAACACCGTGGAGTTGGCGACGCCGTTGCCGCCCAGCCGGTTGGCGCCATGCACGCCGCCCGCGTCCTCGCCGGCCACGAACAGGCCGTTCAATCCAGTGCTGCAATCGGCGGCAAATTCAACGCCGCCCATCATGTAATGCGCGGTCGGCACCACTTCCACCAGGCCGCCTGCCAGATCGAATCCGCAATCCGCGCAGCGCTCGACCATTCCTTTGAACTGTTTTCTGACGAGATCGTGATCAAGATGGCTCATGGAAATGAAAAGCCCGCCATTGGGGCTCGTATTTCCAGCCCTCATCTCCGAATACATCGCGCGCGAGACGAAATCGCGCGTTGCCCGCTCGGCCAGCGGGTCGTAGCGCGGCATGAACCGCTCCTTGGCGCCATTCAGCAGGTGGCCGCCCGAGCCGCGCAGGCCCTCCTCAAGCACCGTGCCGGTCATGCGCGTATGCGTGCCCGCGAGCAGCCCGGTCGGGTGGAACTGCACCATCTCCATATCGCGCAAGGAGAGCCCCGCACGCAGCGCCATCGCCAGGCCGTCGCAGCTCTTGTCGCCCGAAGGGGTGTGGTACTTGTACATGGTCGGACCGCCACCGGTGCCAAGCAATACCGCCTTGGCGCGCACAAACACGTATTCGCCGGTGCGCATGTCGATGAAAAGCACGCCGGCGACCGCAGAATTGTTTTTGTCTTTTATCAATTCAACCGCCCTGAATTCCTCGAGGCGATTGATCTTCCGCGCCCAGACCTGCTCGGCGAGCCGGTTGATGATCTCGATGCCGGTGAGGTCGCCCTTGTGCACCGT
>JBDTRO010000273.1:0-4293 GCA_039931635.1 Betaproteobacteria bacterium
CGCAGGTCGAGGCCGAGGTACATCGGCAGCGCGTGCACCGCGGAGAGCCAGCCAGGCGAGGAGGAAAGCAGGTTCAGCGCCACCACGTAGTCCGGGTTTTGCGGATCCGGGTTGATCGTTTTCTCGATCAGGTCCTTCGCCTTGAGCTGGACGTCGGAGTCGGCGAAGCGCAGCCGCACGCCGTGCGCATCGAGGATCACGCCGGTGGAGGAGATCTGCGCGCCCTTGAGCGCCGCCTCCAGCCGCGCGAGCAGGGCGGCGTCAACCTTGACCGTGGTCTTGTTGCTGGAGACCTGGACGGCCGGCGCCTCGCCGAAGAAATTCGGCAGCGTGAACAGCAAGGCAAGCCCGATCGTGAGCCCGATCAGCGCGTACTTCCAGGTCGGATAACGGTTCACCGCTCGGGTTCGACCTATTTGATGCTCTTGATCGTGCCCTTGGGCAGGAGCGTCTGTATCGCCGGCCGCTGCACCATGATTTTCGTCTCGGGGGAGATCTCGAGCGTCGCGTATTGCTCGCTCAATTCGACAATCTTGCCGAGCAGGCCGCCGACGGCGACGACTTCGTCGCCTTTTTGCAGCGCCTCGATCATGGTCTTGTGCTCCTTCGCGCGCTTCATCTGCGGACGGATCATCAGGAAGTACAGCAGCACGAACATCAGGACGATGGGCAGGAAGCTCATCAGTCCGCCATCGCCGCCGAGGCCGGGGGCTTGCGCGTAAGCAGGGGAAATCAGCACGAAAAACTCCTCTGTCGAAATGCCGGAAAAGCTTGAAATTATAGCAGCTTGCGCTGCTCCAGCAGGCGCGCCGCGGTGTCTGCCAGCGTCCCCGCCTCGATCGCCGCGCGCAATTGCTGCATGAGCTGCTGGTAGTAGTGCAGGTTGTGGATCGTATTCAGGCGGGCGCCGAGGATCTCGTTCGCCTTTTGCAGGTGGTAGAGGTAAGCGCGCGTGAATTTGCGGCAGGCGTAGCAGGCGCAGGTTTCATCCAGCGGCCGGGCGTCGTCGCGCCACCTGGCGTTGCGGATCTTGACGTCGCCCGAGCGCGTGTAGAGCCAGCCGTTGCGCGCGTTGCGCGTCGGCAGCACGCAATCGAACATGTCCACGCCCGCGACCACCGCCTCGATCAGGTCCTCCGGGGTGCCCATGCCCATCAGGTACCTGGGCATTTCCGCCGGCATTTCCGTCAGGGTGTGATTCATGATCCGGGAGCGATCCGCCGCCGGTTCGCCAACCGCGAGGCCGCCGATGGCATAGCCGTCGAAGCCGATCTCCGTCAGCTTCGCCAGCGACTCGTCACGCAGGGATTCGTAAATGCTGCCCTGCACGATGCCAAAGAGTGCGTTCGTGTTTCCCTCATGCGCCCGTTTCGAACGCGCCGCCCAGCGCATGCTCAACTCCATGGATTGCCGTGCCTGCGTTTCGGTGGCTGGATACGGCGTGCACTCGTCGAAGACCATCGCGACGTCGGAATTGAGCGCACGCTGGATGCGCATCGAGTCCTCGGGTGTCAGCAACAGCTTGTCGCCGTTGATGGGGGACGCGAAGCGCGCACCTTCTTCGCTTATTTTCGTTTCGAGGCTGAAAACCTGGAAGCCTCCGGAGTCCGTCAGGATCGGCAGTTTCCAGCCCATGAAGCCGTGCAGGCCGCCATGCTGCTCGATCACCTCCGTGCCCGGCCGCAGCCAGAGATGGAAGGTATTACCGAGCACGATCTGCGCGCCCAGGCCCACCAGTTCCTCGGGCGACATCGCCTTGACCGTGCCGTAGGTGCCCACGGGCATGAACGCCGGCGTATCGACCTTGCCGTGGGCAAGCTCGAGTACGCCGCGGCGCGCCGCGGCGTCGCGATGCGTGACCGAGAATTTCAAGCGGCCCTTTCGATCAGCATCGCATCACCATAAGAGAAGAACCGGTAGCGCTGCTCGATGGCGTGCGCGTATGCCCTGCGGATGTTCTCCAGCCCGGCGAAGGCGGCGACCAGCATCAGCAGGCTGGACTTTGGCAGATGGAAGTTGGTGAGCAAGCGGTCGACGGCGCGGAAGTGGAAGCCGGGTTGGATGAAAAGGCCGGTCTCGCCAGCTTGCGCGCCATTCACAGCCGCACTTTCGAGCGCGCGCAGCGCGGTAGTGCCGACGGCGAGCACGCGCCGGCCCTGCAGCGCGGCGCGCGTTTCGGCTGGAATCTCGTAGCGCTCGAAGTGCATGCGGTGATCCTCGATGTTATCGGTGCGCACCGGCTGGAAGGTGCCTGCACCCACGTGCAGTGTGAGCTTCGAGATGCTCGCCCCCCTGGCGCCGATTTTTTCCAGGATATCCCGGTCGAAATGCAGGCCCGCGGTCGGCGCTGCGACGGCGCCAGGCCGTTCGGCGAACACGGTTTGATAGCGCTCCGCGTCGTCGGGCCCGGGAGTATGGGTGATATAGGGCGGTAGCGGCACCTGGCCGCAGCGCTCGAGCAGTGCCGACACTGGCTCGGCAAAGCGCAAGCGGTACAGGTCCGCCTCGCGCCCGAGTACCTCCGCGGCCACGCCGTCGCCGACGACGAGCCGCGTGCCGGGCTTCGGCGAATGGCTCGTGCGCATCATGCCCAGCGCTTCATGCTCGCCCAGGAGGCGTTCGGCGAAAAACTCGAACTTGCCGCCGCTCGCCTTGCGGCCGTGGAGGCGCGCCTTGATGACGCGCGTGTCGTTCAGCACCAGCGCGTCGCGCGCATCGACCAGGTCCGGGAGGTCGGTGAAAACGAGGTCGCGGAGCGCTCCGGTCCTGCCGTCGAGATGCAGCAGGCGGCTCGCGCTGCGTTCTTTCGCCGGATGCTGGGCAATAAGCCGGGACGGCAGTTCATAGTCGAATTCGGCGAGCTTCATTCAGCCCATTATAGAATTGCATTGTCAGGAGCACGGTGCGGCTGCTCCGTGCTGCGCCGGAATGGCGGAATTGGTAGACGCAGCGGACTCAAAATCCGCCGCCTTTAAAAGCGTGTGGGTTCGAGTCCCACTTCCGGCACCAGGGGCAGGCGCGCGATTCTCGCGGCGCGGCGAAAACGTTTGTCAGAACGCGGCCGTTTACGCTGGACATCCCCATGTGCGGCGCGTAGGCTAGACCGCACTTCTGGGAGAGGAAGCACGATGGTTTTGGCGCAAATCCACCTGCTGCCCGCGGCTCGCAACACGGTCATGGTGGTGGACGATCAGTCCACCGGCCGCGCCATCCTCGAGCAGGTGGTGCGCACCCTGGATGACCGCGTGGTGGTGGAGGGGTTCGCGCGGCCGCTGGACGCCGTGGTCTGGGCCACGCGCCACGTCGCCGACCTCGTGCTGGTGGATTTCATGATGCCGGACATGGATGGCATCGAACTGGTGGGCCGGCTGCGCTCGCTGCCAGGCTACGAGCACGTGCCGATTGTGATGGTTACCGGACAGGACGATAAAAAGGTCCGCTACGCCGCCCTGGATGCCGGCATCACGGATTTCCTCACCAAGCCGGTGGATGCGCGGGAATGCCTCGCGCGCTGCCGCAACCTGCTGACCCTGCGTCGCCAGCAGCTCGCGCTGGAAGACAAGCGCCGCCTGCTCGAAGGCATGGTGGACGAGGCGACGCGCGAGATCCGTGAACGGGAGAAGGAAACGCTGCTGCGCCTCGCGCGTGCGGGCGAATTCCGCGACGAGGAAACCGGCTATCACCTGATCCGCATGGCGCGCTATTCGCGCCTGATCGCCAACGCGGTCGGGTTGGAGCGCGACGAGGCCGAGACCATCGAGCTCGCGGCGCCGCTGCACGACATCGGCAAAATCGGCATCCCGGACGGCATCCTGCTCAAGCCGGCGCGGCTGGACGAGGTCGAGTGGAGCACGATGCAGCGCCACCCGGTGATCGGCCACGAAATCCTCAAGGGCAGCGCGTCGAAGTACGTGCGCATGGGAGCGCTGATCGCGCTCGGGCACCATGAGCGCTACGACGGCAAGGGTTACCCGAGCGGCCTGGACGGCGACCATATCCCGCTGTGTGCGCGCATCGTGGCGGTCGCCGACGTGTACGACGCACTCACGTCGGTGCGTCCCTACAAGAAGGCCTGGAAGTCCGCCGACGCACTCGACTACATCCGCGCGCAGCGAGGCAAGCATTTCGACCCCCGCCTGGTGGATGCGTTTCTCGACATGAGCGCGAGGGTGCTCGAAGTGCAGCGCGATCTCCAGGATCCCGCCACCGAGCACAAGGTCAGCTGATGGGGGCATTGCGCAAGCTCCTTGGCATGGCGCGCGCGCGCCTGGCGACGCGCCCCGACACGGAGCA
>JBDTRO010000274.1:0-4453 GCA_039931635.1 Betaproteobacteria bacterium
GCTTCGAGCCGCTGGTGCAGGGCTTCGTGCGCGTGCCGCTGAACGACCTGGACGCCGTGCGCCAGGTCGCCGCGCACAACAAGAACGTGGTGGCGGTGTTCGTCGAGCCGATCCAGGGCGAAGGCGGCATCAACGTTTCGCGCCTGGACTACCTCAAGGGCCTGAAGGAGATCTGCGACCAGAACGAGTGGCTGTTCATGTCGGATGAGATCCAGTGCGGCCTGGGGCGTAGCGGCAAATGGTTCGTCTACCAGCATGCTGGCTTCCTGCCTGACGTGGTGCCGATGGCCAAGGGCCTGGCCGGCGGCGTGCCGGTGGGCGCCTGCCTGGTCGGAGGACGCGCGAAGGGCGTCTTCAAACCCGGGAACCACGGCTCGACGTTCGGCGGCAATCAGCTCGCGATGTGCGGCGTGATCACGACGCTCGATACGATGAAGGACGAGGGCTTGCTTGCCAACGCGCAGCGCGTCGGCAAGGCGATGCAGGATGGACTGAAGGCCGCACTGGGCGGGCTCGCCGGCGTGACTGAGGTTCGCGGCATGGGCCTGATGCTCGGCGTGGAACTCGACCGGCCTTGCGCTGAACTGGTGAAAACGGGCCTGGACGCGGGACTGGTGTTCAACGTCACCGCCGACAACGTCGTGCGGCTGCTGCCGGCGCTGGTGATCACCGAGGCGGAGGGCCGCGAGGTCGTCGAGCGGCTGGTGCCGCTGATCAAGGCATTCCTCGCGCAGGGAGCCGCACAGCCCAAGATCGCCGCGGCGCGCTGAGGAAATCATGGCCTCGGCGAAAAAGCCGCGGTTGCGGCATTACCTCCAGTTCAGCGACCTGTCGCGCGCGGAGTACGAGCACCTGTTCGTGCGCACGCGCTGGATCAAGGACAAGTTCAAGCGCTACCAGCGCTACTGGCCGCTGGAAGACCGCACGCTCGCGATGATCTTCGAGAAGCAGAGCACGCGGACGCGGCTGTCGTTCGAGGCCGGCATGCACCAGCTGGGCGGCACCGCGATCTTCCTCAGCACGCGCGACTCGCAGCTCGGGCGCGGCGAGCCGGTGGAGGACGCCGCGCAGGTGATTTCGCGCATGTGCGACCTGGTCATGATCCGCACTTTCGACCAGGACATCCTCGAGCGCTTCGCGGGCAGCTCGCGGGTACCGGTGATCAACGGCCTGACCAATGAGTACCACCCCTGCCAGATCCTCGCCGACGTATTCACGTTCGTCGAAAACCGCGGCTCGATACAGGGCCGAACGGTTGCCTGGATCGGCGATTCGAACAACATGTGCAGCACCTGGCTGCAGGCGGCCGAAGTATTCGGTTTCAAGCTGAACATTTCGACGCCGCCCGGCTACGAATTGAAGAGCGCCTCAAAGCACGCTGAGTCATTCGCCGATCCGATGCAGGCAGCGAAGGGAGCGCACCTGGTCACCACCGACGTCTGGACCTCGATGGGTTTCGAAGCGGAAAACGAAGAGCGCAAGAAGGACTTCGAGGACTGGCAGGTGGATCCCGAGATGATGAAGGCGGCGCGCAAGGACGCGCTCTTCATGCACTGCCTGCCCGCGCACCGCGGCGAGGAAGTGTCCGCGAAGGTGATCGACGGCAAGCAGAGCGTGGTGTGGGAAGAGGCCGAGAACCGCCTGCATACCCAGAAGGCGCTGATGGAATTCCTGCTGCTTGGCAAGGTAAAGGGTTAGCGCTTCATCGATGTCAGGCATCTCAGACTATTGGGCCTTTGTCATTGCAGTAATCGTGTTTCTGGCCATTCCCGGACCCGGCAACCTCGCGATCATCACGTCCACCGGCAAGGGCCGCATCGTCGGGGGCCTGGCCGCGACGCTGGGCGTGATTGCCGCAGACCAGATGCTGATGTGGCTTGCCGTTGCCGGCGTGGCGGCACTGCTGACGGCGAACCCCGCAGTATTCGGGCTGGTGCAATATGCCGGCGCGGCCTACCTCGCCTACCTGGGCGTGCGGATGATCCTCGCCAAACCGGGCGACGCGCCGATCCTGCACATGGAACCGCGCCACTTCTTCCGCCAAGCCATGATGATCACGCTGCTCAATCCCAAGGCCATCGTGTTCTACATGGCGTTCTTTCCCCTGTTCGTCGACCCGGCGCGGCACCAGGGCCTGCTCACCTTCGGAGTGATGGCCGTGACGATTGCGTTGCTCACCTTTCTCTATTGCGTCATTGTCATCTGCGTCACGCACTTCGCCGCCGAGCGCATGCGCGCCAGCCCGCGCGTCGGCGTCTGGCTCAACAGGATCGCGGGCAGCATGCTGCTCGGCTTCGGCGTCAAACTCGCCGTCAGCAGGTAAATTGGAGCTTTCGATGCGCAAGACAATTCTGACGGCAATAGCCTGCTTCGCCGGGAGCCTGGCATGCGCTCAGGGATATCCGGACAAGCCGATCAAGCTCGTGGTGCCGTGGCCGGCGGGCGGAATCACCGATGCGGCCGGACGCATCATGGCGCAACGCATGTCCGAGCGCATGGCCACGCCGTTTGTCGTCGAGAACAGGGCCGGGGCGGCCGGAACGATTGGCGCCGAGGCCGTGGCCCGCGCGCCGGCCGACGGCTACACGCTGCTCCTGGCAAGCGCGGAAACGCACGCCATTGCGCCGAACCTGCGCCTCAAGCTGCCCTACGATCCGCAAAAGGACTTCGTGGCGATCGTGCCGTTTGCGATCAACCCGTTCTCGCTGGTAGCACGCCCGGATTTTCCGGCCAGCAACACGAAGGAGCTGGTGGCGCTGGCGAAATCCCAGCCGGGCAAGTTCACCTACTCCTCCGCCGGCCTGGGCAGCACCTCGCAGATGGCCATGGAGACCTTCAAGGGCCTGGCCGGCGTGGACATCCTGCATGTTCCCTTCCAGGGGCAGGCGCCGGCGACCACCTCTTTGCTGGGCGGACAGACCGACCTGCAGATGCTGCCGGCCGGCAGTGCGGTGGCCCTGCGCAGCGCCGGCAAGATCAAGGTGTTTGCCGTCTCGACACACGCCCGTTACTTCGGCTTCGCCGAGGTGCCGGCGCTCAGGGAAGAGGGCTTCGAGGCGATGAACTTCGCGAACTGGTTCGGCCTTGTCGCGCCAGCCGGCGTGCCACCAGCAATCGTGCAGCGTCTCGCCGCCGATGCGGCCGCGGTGCTTCAGGCGGCCGAAACGCGCGCCGCACTGCAAAAACTCGGCGTGGATGCTTACCCCGCGATGACGGCGCCGGAATTCCAGAAGTTTCTCGAGTCCGAACGCACGCGCTGGGGAAGCATCATTCGCGCCTCCGGCCTGAAGCCGGAGTAGCGGTTTACCGGTACTTCGGATCTTCTAGCAGCCGCCCGCACCCAGGCACCGGCGTGCGGATACCGGCGGTCCGCAGCGCATTCCACAGCATCGCGCACGCGCTCGAAAGCACCGGCTTGCCGAGGTCGGTTTCCGCAGCGCCGAGCACCGATAGCGTCGGCAGCCCGACGCCGCTGACGAACACCGCATCGGCCTCCAGGCGGTTGGCGCCCTTGATCAGGCCGTACACGCGGCGCGGTGTTTCCTCGAAGATGTTCTTCACGTCGGGCAGGCACTCGGCGTTGACGACTTCGATGCCGTATTCCTCGAGCACGGCCTTGCCGCGCAGCGTCAAGGCCATGTCGTAAGGGGTCCCGACCGCCACCCTGCGCACGCCCAGGACTCTGAAGGCCTCGACGGCGCTGCCAAGCGCCGAAATGAAGGGGATGCCGGTACGTTTTTCCTGGTGCCGCGCCATCTTCGCGTCGCCTTTCTTGCCCAGGAAGTAGCTGGTCGCGGTATGCGCGAGCACGATCACGTCGGGTTCGACGCTGGCGAGCAGCTCGACCGTTTCATCCATGTGCTTGATCTGGCTTTCCGCGCGTTGCTGCAGGTTCTGCATCGTGCCGACCGCGCCGCGCGCGACCATGCGCGCAAAATGCATAGAAACGCCTTCGGGGGCGAGTGCGACCATCTCGCGCTCCACGGTCGGGGTACCGGGCGGGATCAGAAACCCCAGCCTTGCTCGCCAGCCTGTCATGACAGTTGTAACCCTACCCCATTATCCGCATCGGAGACTGGTGAAACAGCGACCCACCGGCAATCGCGCCCTATAGAATCGGCAGCACATGACGCGAGCCGAAAATGCGCGGCAGACCAAGTTGCCGCTGTACCGCACCTCGATCGACTGGGCTGCTTTCTACGACGAGTATCCCTTGCCCGACGTCTTCCAGGATACGGTCTACCTCTGGTCCCGGGATCGCATTCGCGCGCTGCAGAACGAGCGTTTCCTCAATGTCATCGCAACGGGCTGGAAGAACCCGTTTTATCGGGCGCGCTGGAGCGCGGCAGGCCTGCAGCCCGGCGACATCCGCAGCATCGACGACATCGTCAAGCTCCCTACCTTCAATTCCGATGACGTAAAGGATGATCTGCAGCGCGATCCCCCGTTCGGC
>JBDTRO010000275.1:0-5710 GCA_039931635.1 Betaproteobacteria bacterium
CCGCGGGCCAGAAGCGCGACGAATCCGCCGTCAGGATTTCATCGATCAGGATCACCTCGTTCTTCTCGTTCAAGCCGAACTCGAACTTGGTATCGGCAATGATGATGCCTTTCGTGGCCGCGAATTCGGAGGCTTCCCGGTAGAGCCGGATGCTGATCTCCTTCACCTTCGCCGCGACGTCCTTGCCCACGATCTCGCACATACGCTCGAAAGAGATGTTCTCGTCGTGGCCGGATTCGGCCTTGGTGGCCGGCGTGAAAATGGGTTCGGGCAGCTTCTGCGCCTGCTTCAGGCCCTTGGGAAGCGCGATGCCGCAGATCTTGCCGGTGGACTGGTAGTCCTTCCAGCCCGAGCCGATGATGTAGCCGCGCACCACTGCCTCCACCGGCAGCGGCTTGAGCTTCCTGACCACGACGGCGCGGCCGCGCACCTGGGTCTTCTCGTCCTCGCCCTTCACCACGCTTTCCGGATCGATGCCGGTGAGGTGGTTCGGCACCACATGGCCGAGCTTCGCGAACCAGAAATTGGCGAGTTCCGTCAGCACGCGGCCCTTGTCGGGAATCGGGTCCGGCAGCACCACGTCGAAGGCCGACAGGCGATCCGAGACCAGGATCATCATCTTGTCGCCGTCCACGGCGTAAATGTCGCGCACCTTGCCCTTGCCGATGCGCTTGAGACTTTTGAGGTTCGACTCGAATAACGCCATCAGGCCGCCTGCTTTTCCAGTTCGAGCTTCCACTTGCCCTGCGCCGCGAGCCCGTTCATATGAGCGCGGTGTTGGAACGCGCGTTGCGCCGCGCCTGCGTTGGCGCCCTGACCCTTCCAGGCGGCGAGCGCCGGATTCTGCAGCGCGCGCGAATACGAGAACGTGAGCGGCCATGGCAGGCCCTTCATCGACGCCATCGCGTTCAGATGCGCGGTCGCCGACACGTCGGACTGGCCGCCGGAGAGGAACACCACTCCCGGCTGCGCGGCGGGCACGGTACGCCTGAGCACGCGCAAGGTGCGCTCGGCCACTTCGTCCACGCCCGCCTGGCGCGCGTTGGCCTTGCCCGAGACCACCATGCTCGCCTTGAGGATGGTGTGCTCGAAGGAGACATTGTGCGCCGAGAGCGCGGCGTAGGTCGCCCGCAGCGCCGCCTCGCTCACTTCCTCGCAGCGCTCGATACTGTGGCTGCCGTCCAGAAGCACCTCGGGCTCGATCATCGGCACGATGGACGCTTCCTGGCACAGCGCCGCGTAGCGCGCCAGCGCGTGCGCGTTCGCGTACAGGCAGGCGTGGCTCGGCAGTGCGGGATTCCCGTCGCCGATCGTGATCACCGCGCGCCACTTGGCGAAGCGCGCGCCCAGCTTGAAGTAGGCGGCAAGCCGCTCGCGCAGGCCATCCAGCCCCTCGGTGATCTTCTCGCCGGGACATAGCGCGAGGTTCTTCGCGCCCGTATCCACTTTGATGCCCGGAAGAATGCCCTTGCGCGCCATGTCGTCGGGGAACAGCACCCCGGCGTCGGTTTTCTGGCGGATAGTTTCGTCGTAAAGGATCACGCCCGAGATGAATTGCTCTACGCCCGGCGTCGTGAACAGCAGCCCGCGGTAGGCTCGGCGGCTCTCCTCGGTGCAGGCGGTGTTGATGGTCTTGAAGCGGATTTCGCAGGTGCCGCTCGATTCGTCGGCCGCGAGCACGCCCTTGCCTTTGGCGACCATCGCAGCCGCGGTTTTTGCCAACAGGGATTTATCCATATGGGCGAAAATTTTACACTGAGACCTGCTTTTTTTTCGCCTCCCGAGCCTCGATCGCGGCTAGCTACTCCTGCTTGACACCGGCGTCAGCCGCGACCTTCTTCCAGACGCCGATCTCCTTCTTGATCTGCGCTGCGAACTGCTCCGGCGTGCCGCCCGCAGGCGCGACGCCGTCGTTCTGCAGTTGATCGGCGGTCTCTTTCAATTTGAGCGATTTCGTGACGTCGCCGTTGATGCGATCCACCACGGCGCGCGGCAGGCCCTTGGGCCCGATGAGGCCGTGCCACAGGACGACGTCGTAGCCCGCGACGCCGGACTCGGCGATGGTCGGCACCTCAGGCAACGCGGGAATGCGCTTCAGGGTGGTCACCGCGACCGCACGCAATTTGCCGGCCTTGACGTGCGGCATGGCGTTCGCCGTACTGCTGAAAAAGACGTTTGTCTGGCCCGCGAGCGTGTCGGTGAGCGCCGGGCCGGTTCCCTTGTAGGGAATGTGATTCATCTTGATGCCCGCCATGGTGTCGAACAGCTCGGTCGCAAGGTGAATCACGCTGCCCTGCCCGGAAGAAGCGAAGGTGACCTCGCCCGGCTTCGACTTGGCGAGCGCAATGAGTTCCCTGATGGTCTTGACCGGGACCGACGGATTCACCACCACCAGCAGCGGCCCCTGCGACATCTGGATGATCGGGGTGACGTCCGTGAGCGGGTCGAAATTCAGCTTATAGATGCTCGGGTTGACCGTGTAGCTGGAGGCGATCAGGGTAAGCGTGTACCCGTCGGGCGGAGCCTTGACGCCCAGCTCGATGCCGAGCACGCCGCCGGCGCCGGGCTTGTTCTCGACGATCACCTGCTGGCCCAGCGATTCGGTCAGGCGCTGCGCCATGAAACGGGCGATGAAGTCCGATCCGCCGCCCGGCGCGAAGGGAACGATGATGCGCACGGGTTTCGTCGGGTACTGCTGTGCCTGCCCGGGCAGGGCAAACGAAGCGAGCAGGACGGACAGGCAGGCGGCAAGTCTTTTCATGATCGGGAACCTCCTCAAGGAACCGCATTCTAAACCGCGGCAGGTTTTGGGCGATAATGCGGCCCCCTCATGATTCGAATCGACAATCTGGTCAAGGTTTTTGGCGCGAAACGCGCCGTGGACGGCATCTCGTTCAACGTGGAACGCGGCGAGGTGGTCGGCTTCCTCGGGCCGAACGGCTCGGGCAAATCAACAACCATGCGCATGATCACCGGCTACTACGCGCCCACCGGCGGCCGGGTGAGCGTGGGCGGCCACGACGTGGTCGAGGCGCCGCTGGAAGCCAAGCGGCTGATCGGCTACCTGCCGGAAAATGCCGCCGCCTACACCGACATGACGGTGCGCGGTTTCCTCGAGTTTGCCGCGGAACTGCGCGGACTCTCGGGCGGCGCGAAACGCAAGGCCGTGGCGCGCGCGGTGGAGCAGTGCTTCCTTTCCTCCGTGCTGCACCAGTCCATCGACACATTGTCCAAGGGCTACCGGCACCGCACCTGCCTCGCGCAGGCGCTGATCCACGACCCCGAAGTGCTGGTCCTGGATGAGCCCACGGACGGCCTCGATCCGAACCAGAAGCACGAGGTGCGCAACCTGATCAAGGAACTCGGGCGCACCAAGGCGGTGGTGTTTTCGACCCACATCCTGGAAGAAGTGGACGCTTCCTGCACGCGCGCAATCATCATCGACCGCGGCCGCATCGTCGCCCAGGGCACGCCCGACGAACTGGGGCGCCCGCTGGAAGAAGTGTTCCGCCGCCTGACGATCCCCGACACGGGGATAGCGATCCCCGACACGGTGAAAAAATGAGGAACACCATCGTCATCGCCAAGCGCGAGCTCGGCAGCTACTTCAGTTCCCCCGTGGCCTACGTGTTCCTGGTCATCTTCCTGCTGCTTACGGGCTTCTTCACCTTTACCGCCGGCCAGTTCTTCGAACGCGGCGAGGCGAGCCTGGGTGCTTTCTTCGGCTGGCATCCCTGGCTGTACCTGGTGCTGGTACCGGCGGCGGGCATGCGCCTGTGGGCCGAAGAGCGCCGCGGCGGCACCCTGGAATTGCTGATGACCATGCCGATCACGCCGCTGCAGGCGATCCTCGGCAAGTTCCTCGCGTCCTGGATCTTCATCGCCATCGCGCTCGCGCTCACGTTCCCGGTGGCGGTGACCGCCAATGTGCTGGGCAACCCGGACAACGGCATGATCTTCGCCGGGTATCTCGGCAGCCTGTTCCTCGCCGGTGCCTACCTCGCGGTTACCTGCATGACTTCCGCGATGACGCGCAACCAGGTGGTGGCGTTCATCCTGTCGGTGGTGGCCTGCCTGTTCCTGATCCTCGCCGGCTTCAACCCGGTCACCGACCTGCTGGTGCGCTGGGCCAGCCCGGCGTTCATCGACACGGTGGCGGCGTTCTCAGTGGTCACCCACTTCGACGGTTTCCAGAAGGGCGTGATCGACAGCCGCGACCTGGCCTACTTCCTGTCGGTGATCGGATTTTCCCTGTTCGCGACCAGCCTGGCGCTGCGCAACCGATGAAACCGTTCATGAAAAAGTACGAGTCGCTGATCTACTCGGCCGTGGGCCTGGCCGCGCTGTTCCTGATCCTCGTCGCGGCCAACTACCTGGTGTCGTTCCAGGCGGCGAAAATCGACCTGACGGACGGCAAGGTGCAGACCCTCTCCGAGGGCACGAAGAAGCTGCTGCGCGGCCTGCAATCGCCAGTGAAGCTGAAGCTCTACCTATCGCGCGGCGACCAGGCGATGCCGGTGCCGCTGCGCAGCTTCGCGCAGCGGGTCGAGGATCTCGCGCGCGAGTTCAAGTCGGTCGCGGGCGCAAACGTGGTGATCGAGCTCTACAACCCCAGGCCCGACAGCGAGGACGAAGACGCGGCGCAGCTGGACGGCGTCGAGCCGCAGCAGCTGTTTTCCGGCGAAACGTTCTACCTCGGCCTCACCGTGAGCCAGCTCGACCGCAAGCAGGCGATCCCGGCAGTGTCGGCGCAACGCGAACGCCTGCTCGAATATGACCTGGCGCGTGCGATCGCGCGGGTTGCGACTGCCGAACGGCCGGTGCTGGGCCTCATGTCCGCGCTGCCGATCCTTGGCGAGCGCATGAACCCGATGACGCGGCAGAGTTCCGAACCCTGGGTGCTCGCCAATGAACTGAAGCGCGACTTCAACGTCAAGCTGGTACCGCTGTTCACGGAAACCATCGACCCGGAGATCAAGACGCTGCTGGTGATCCACCCGCGCGACCTGCCCGAAGGCACTGAATACGCGCTCGATCAGTTCGTCATGCGCGGCGGCAAGCTGATCGCATTCGTCGACCCCTACGCCTACTTCGATCAGGCGCCCAGCCCGATGCCGGGCGTCGGTGGCGGCGGTACCAGCTCCAGCCTGCCCCGGTTGTTCAAGGCCTGGGGCGTGGAAATGAATCCGGGCAAGGTACTCGCAGACGTGGTGTACGCCTCCGGTTCGGGGCAGCGCCACACGCCCACCGTGCTGACCCTGAACCGCACGGCGCTGAACCGCGACGACGTGGTCACCAGCCAGATCGACACCCTGCTCTTCGCGTTCGGCGGCGCGTTCGACGTGAAGCCCGTCGACGGATTGAAAGTCACCGAACTCATCACGAGTTCGCCGAATTCCATGCTGGTCGACAACGTGGTTTCCACCGTCTCCGGGGAAGCGGCGATGAAAGGCTTCCAGGCCGAGAACAAGGCTCGGCCCCTGGCGATGCGGCTGACCGGCAGGTTCAAGAGCGCATTTGCCGACGGCAAGCCGAAATCCGACGACAAGAAGGCGCCTGCCAAGGCGGAAAACGCCTCACTCAAGGAATCGGCCGCCGAGAATTCGGTGATCCTGGTCGCCGACGTCGACATGCTGAACGACGGCGCCGCGGTGGACATCCAGGAAGTGTTCGGCCGGCGCATCGTGGTGCCCTCCAACGGCAACCTCGC
>JBDTRO010000276.1:0-3099 GCA_039931635.1 Betaproteobacteria bacterium
GACGGCCTGACGCATCAGCTGCGTCAGCACGGCGCTCCGGTTCCGGTCGCCGAATGCCTCGTTGAATGCCTTCTTTACGTCTTCCGGCACGCTGAAATTGACGGTTGCCATACGGCCTGGCTCCACATTGTTGAAGAATTCAACAAGTATAGGCCCCGGCAGGAAGGATCGCCAGCCCGAGCCAGTTCTCCCGCCGCCGCGGCGAGCAGCGCGAGAACGTCGCGCCGCTTCACTCGATCACGCTCGTCGCCCGCAGTAGCACTGACTGCGGAATCCTGATTCCCAGCACGCGCGCGGTCTTGAGATTGACCGCTAGGGTGAAGCTCGTTGGCTCTTCGACGGGAAGGTCGGCCGGCTTCGCGCCGCGCAGGATCTTGTCGACGTAGCCGGCGCCACGGCGGAACTGGTCGACATTGTCGATGCCGTAGGACGCCAGCGCGCCGGCCTCCACGTATTCCTCGACAGGATAGAGCGCGGGCAGGCGAGCGCGCGCTAGCTGCTCGGCCAGCCGGCTTCTCGCGGTGAAGTGAACTACGTCGGCAATGCCGACGATTGCATCGGCGCCCGCGCGGACCGCACTGTCCATGGCGGGTGCGAACTCCTCCGCGGAGCGGGCCGAGAGCATGGTTAGTTGCAGCCCAGCCTGCTGTGCAATCGCCCCGTAGCGTTCGGACAGCGCCTTGTACGCGCTCGGAATGTCGGCATTCGCCAGTACTGCGAGGCGTCGCATGCCAGGCACGAGTTCCTTCAGGAGTTCGACCCGTTTCGGCGCAAACTCGCGTTCGCGCGTGGCGGCGCCGGTGACGTTGCCGCCAGGCCTGGCGAGGCTCGCGACGAGGCCGACCTGCTCAGGCCCGCTTGCGATCGCGAACACGATCGGCACGTCCTGCGTAAGCTTCTTCGCCACCAGGGCCATCGGCCCCCAATACACGAACATCACGTCCGGCTTCTGCGCCAATAGCTCGGTGAGTACCTGCTCATAGCGCTTCGGGTCGTTGTTCGCATAGCCGTATTCGTATTCAACATTTCGTCCTTCCGACCATCCCAGTTCGCCGAGGCGGCCTTTGAACAGCGGCAGGAGTTTGCCAACGGTCGAAGCAGTCCCGGCATCCGCATATGCGACGCGGCGAATACGCTGCGACTGCGCGCGTAGGAGTGGCGTGGCAGCAAGTGCGCCTGCGGCAACAAGAAGATCGCGGCGCTTCATTCGATCACCTGGTCGGCGGCAGGTTTGACGAGGGCGCTTTTAGTAGTTACGATAAGCGCGTGATCGAGTGGGATGAGCGCAAGCGCGCGGCGAATCTCGCCAAGCACGGCCTCGACTTCGCCGACGCCTGGCAGGTGTACGAGAGTTCCGCGAAGGTTACGTTCGAATCGGCGCGCAAAGCCGAGATCCGCAAGCTCGATGTGGCGCCGGTAGAGGATTTGATGCTTGCATTTGTATACGCCGAACGCAGAGGCCGGGCGAGAGCGATTTCGCTGCGCCGGGCTTCGCGCGCGGAACGGAGGATGTATGGAAAAGCGATCGAAGAAAAGCCGTACTGACTGGAGTCGCGTCCGCGCCGAAGCGCGCGCCGGCGCGCCGGTCGCGTTCGAGCCGAAGGCCGATCCGTACGATCCGAACGACGCGAAAGCGGTCGCCGCATTCTGGCGCGGTGCGAAGGTGCGCCGCCCAGGGCAGCGCGGCCCGCAGAAAGCGCCGACCAAGCAGCAGGTGACGCTCAGGCTCGACCGCGAGTTGCTGGCGCATTTCCGCCGCGGCGGCCGCGGCTGGCAGACACGCCTTAACGACAGCCTGAAGCGCCTCGTTTCGCGGGGCCGATAGCCCGTGGTGCCGGGCGCGCCTGAAACGCCCGGCTTCATTCGATCACCCGGTCGGCGCGCAGCAGCACTGCCTGAGGAATCGTAAGCTTGAGCGCTCGGGCCGCCTTCTGGTTGATCACCAGTTCGAACGCGTTCGGCTCCTCGACGGGCAAGTCTGCGGGCTTTGCGCCGCGCAGGATCTTGTCGACGTAGTCCGCCGAGCGTCGCGCCAGTTCAGGCGGGTTGATCGCGAACGAGATCAGGCCTTCCATATCCGCGTACTGAACCGCGCCATAGATCGCCGGCAAGCGCAACCGCGCCGCATGTTCCGTCAGCACGCGGCGATTGTTGCCAGTCAGGCGGAAATAGACAATGACGTGCACTGCATCTACACCCTCGCGCGCCATGCGCTCGAAAGCCGGGCCGACGTCATCGACCGAACCCAGGAACCGCAACTCGACGGCCATGCCCAGCTTCTGCGCGGTGGCGACCATCTCCTGCCAGTAGCGTTGCCCTGCCGCGCTCATGCCTTCCTGTGCAGGCATATCGGCGAGCACGACGACGCGCTTGGCGCGAGGCAACAGCTCCCGGATCAGTTGGAGGCGCCGCGCATTGAGCTCGGCGTCCCGTGTGGACGAGCCGGTGATGTTGCCGCCAGGCCGCGCGAGGCTCGAGACGAAGCCTTCGGCCACGGGATCGCTGACAATCGAGAACACGATCGGCGTGTCCGGCGCCACCTTGCGGGCGGCGCGCACCGCGCCCGGAAAGACCGCATGAATGACATCCACTTTTTCCGCGACCAGTTCGCGGGCGAGCGCCTCGAGGCGGCCCGGGTCGCCCTCGGCGTAGCGCGGCACGATCACGAGGTCGCGCCCCAGCGTCCAACCCCGCTGCGCCAGTCGCGCCTCGAACGCCACAAGGAAAGGTGAGCCTTGCGCTGCGCTGCCGGAAGTAAGAACACCGACGCGTTTCGGCGGGCGGGCAGGCTGGGCGAGTGCAGCGGAAAGCGTGCCGGCAGACGAAAGCAGCGCGAATTCGACGAACCTGCGGCGCGTGACGATGTTTGCTCCTCCTACGGCGCATTCTAGTAAAGTTCCGCGCGGAGCAACGAACAGGCGATGAAGCTGCAGATCGGCTCGATACGTCCCGGCGAGGGCAGGGCGCTCGCCTGGTCGTTCGCCTATTTCTTCTGCCTGCTCGCGGGCTATTACGTGCTGCGGCCGCTGCGTGACGAGATGGGCGTGGCGGGCGGGGTGAAGAACCTGCAGTGGCTGTTCACCGCAACCTTTCTCACCA
>JBDTRO010000277.1:0-6922 GCA_039931635.1 Betaproteobacteria bacterium
GCGTATCGTCCACCTTAGGCTTCAACGGTTCTGGCTTGGGAACGGGTTTGGCTGCCGGTTTTATTTTGATCGGCTCCTTGAGCGCGATTTCCGTCTTTGGTATCACCGGTTCAGGCTTTACGACCGTCGGTTCGGCCACGGGAACCGGCTTTGGTTCAACCTGAATCTGCGCGGGTGGGGGCTCAACCCATAATTCGACTTCCACGGCCTCCGGTGGCCGGTTCTGCCAGCGCACGCCGAACACCAGCACCGCGAACAGCGCCAGGTGCATCGCCGCGGCCAGCAGGAACGACGCAACCCGGCCCGGATCGATCCGCTGTTCGAACAAGGCCGATGCGCCTGACGTAGCGGCAGCGTTCATTGCCTGGGTTTCACCTGGAGGCCGACGCGCTCCACGCCCTGCGCGCGCAGATCGTCCATGACCTGGAGCACCGCCTCATACCGCACGTTCTTGTCGCCTGCAACCAGTACCGGGACCTTCGGATCCTTGAAAATCTTCGGAAAATCGCCGCGCTCGACCGGCCGGTCGCTCAGGATCCGGCCCGCTGCGTCGCGCTCGCGCACCGACAACGACCGGTCTTCCTTGATCACCACCTCGAGCGGCACCAGCTTGGGCTGGCCGGACCTGGCGACCGAAGGCAGATCGATCACGCCGGGCGTCACCAGCGGCGCGGTGACCATGAATATCACCAGCAGCACCAGCATCACGTCGACGTAGGGCACGACGTTTATCTCCGACATCGCGCCGCGCTTGGAGTGCAGCCGCGCCATCAGGTTCGCCGGGTTTTCACGTTCTCACCACCGCCTGGCGCTGCAGCACGTTGGAGAACTCCTCGATGAAGCTCTCGAAGCGGATCGCGAGCCGGTCGATGTCGTGCGAATAGCGGTTGTACGCCACCACCGCGGGAATCGCCGCGAACAGGCCGATGGCAGTGGCGATCAGCGCTTCCGCGATGCCCGGCGCCACCTGCGCCAGCGTCGCCTGCTGCACGTTCGCGAGGCTCCTGAACGCATGCATGATCCCCCAGACGGTGCCGAACAGGCCCACATAGGGACTTACCGAACCGGTCGAGGCGAGGAACGAGAGATGGCTTTCCAGGTGGTCCATCTCACGCTGGTAGGTGGCGCGCATCGCGCGGCGCGCGCCGTCCACCATGGTCGAGGCATCGGTGCCCCGCTGCGCCCGCAACTTGGTGAACTCGCGGTAGCCGGATTCGAAGATGCGCTCCAGGCTGCCGATCGTATGGCGGTTGTTCACCGAGCCCTGGTAGAGCGTGTTGATGTCGTTGCCGCTCCAGAATTCGCGCTCGAACTGCTCGGTCTGCGCCCGCGCGCTGCGGATCGTCATCCATTTCCGGAAAATGAACATCCAGGACATGAATGAAACCGCCAGCAGCAGCACCATTACCGCCTTCACAACGAAGGAAGCGTTGGCGATGAGCGTCCAGAGCTCCATGTCCTGCGTCATGGTCATGCCGCGATCCTCGCTGTGATTGCGGCCGGAATCGGCTGCGGCCGCATGTCCTTGTGCCGCACGCACGCCGCCTGGATGCGCGCCTTGGCGCACAGCCTGCCGTCAGCGAGCCGCGCTTCCTGCTCCAGCCAGAGGTAGGTCTTTTTCTTTTCGGTCATTTTTACCGTCACACTGAGAAGGTCGTCCAGCCGGGCGCCGATCCTGAAGTCCACTTCCGCGCGCGCCACCACGAAACCGATCCCTTCGACAGCGGCGAGGCGCTCCTGGTTCACGCCCAGGCTGCGCAGCCACTCGCTGCGTGCACGCTCGAAGTAGCGCAGATAGTTGGCATAGTAGACGACACCGCCGATGTCCACGTCTTCGTAGTAGACCCGCACCTGCCAGGCGAAGGTCCGACCCGGGTCTGGCTCTCGCTGCACCGGCGCATTCTAGCTTTGAACGCAATCTGCGGCCGAAAGGGTCAGAATGGCGCGCATGAAGATCAAGATCAGCTGGTCCAGCTGGCTCGTGCTGCTGGCGATCGTCGGCGTGATCGCAGCAATCGCGATCCCGTCCTATGGCGACTATATCCATCGCGCCCAAGCTTCCGAAGCCGTGTCTCTGCTGGAAGGCGCGAAAGCGCCGCTCGCCGAGTATTTCGACAGCAGGAAGAAGTGGCCGGGCCGGCTCGACGAAGTATCCGGCACCAGCGGGAAGTACACGTCGTCGGTCGCGATCACCAGGGGCGCAGGCGGTACCGGCGAGATTGAATTGACCGCCACCATGCGAAGCGAGGGCGTGGACCGGCGCGTCGCCGGTCAGTCCGTCCTGATGACTTCCGCAGATGGCGGCAAAAACTGGACCTGCAAACCCGGCACGATGCAGCCGAAAAACCTGCCGACGGCCTGCCGGAACTAGGGCGTCTGCGTGCCGTCGCCGCCGAGCAGGTCGCCCGCCGCGGCCGGCGCGACGATGCCGAAATGGCGGTATGCCGACAACGTCGCCATGCGCCCGCGCGGTGTGCGCTGCAGGTAGCCGCACTGGATGAGGTAGGGCTCCAGCACGTCTTCGATGGTGTCGGCTTCCTCGCCGATCACGTGCGCGAGGTTTTCCAGGCCGACCGGGCCGCCGGAGAATTTCTCGATTACCGCGAGCAGCAGCTTGCGGTCCATGAGGTCGAGGCCCAGCGCATCCACATCGAGCATCCTCAAGGCCGCATCAGCGACCGGCTTGGAGATTTTGCCGTCAGCCTTGACCTGCGCGTAGTCGCGCACCCGCCTTAGCAACCGGTTGGCGATGCGCGGCGTGCCGCGCGAACGTCGGGCGACCTCGCCTGCTCCCTGATTTTCAATTTCAATTTTCAAGAGCTGGGAAGAACGACGCACTATCGTCGTCAAATCATCCTGGCCGTAGAACTCGAGGCGCGCGACGATGCCGAAACGGTCGCGCAGGGGGTTCGTCAGCATGCCGGCGCGCGTGGTCGCGCCGACCAGCGTGAACGGCGGCAGGTCGAGCTTGATCGAGCGCGCCGCAGGGCCCTCGCCGATCATGATGTCGATCTGGTAGTCCTCCAGCGCCGGATAGAGGATTTCCTCGACCACCGGCGACAGGCGGTGGATCTCGTCGATGAAGAGGACGTCCTTCGGCTCCAGGTTGGTCAGGATCGCGGCCAGGTCCCCGGGGCGCTCCAGCACCGGCCCGGAGGTCGAGCGCAGGTTCACGCCCATTTCCCTGGCGAGGATATGCGCCAGCGTGGTCTTGCCCAGGCCCGGGGGCCCGAAGAGGAGCACGTGATCGAGCGCCTCCGAGCGCCCGCGCGCCGCCTGGATGAAGATTTCGAACTGGCCGCGGATCTTGTCCTGGCCGACGTACTCGGCGAGCGTCGCGGGGCGCAGCGAACGCTCGATCTGCTCCTCCTGCACCGAGGAGGGCTTGGCCGAGATCAGACGGTCGGTTTCGACTGCCACGTCAGGATTTTGCCAGAGCCTTGAGCGCGGCCCGGATACCTTCGGTTACCGCGAGCCCCGGCGGCAGGCTCTTGACTGCGTTTAGCGCCTCTTTTTCGCTGTAGCCCAGGCCCAGCAGCGCAGTCAGCACGTCGTTGCCGGTTCCGGTTTTCGCCTCCACGGGCAGCCCATCGCTGAGCTTGCCCTTCAATTCGAGCAGCAGGCGCTCGGCGGTTTTCTTGCCGATGCCGGGGACCTTGGTAAGGCGCGCCGTATCCTGCAGCGTCACGGCCTGCGCGAGTTCCGCCACCGACAGGCCCGATAGAACGGACAGGGCGGTGCGCGCACCCACGCCCGAAATGCGGATCAGCTTGCGGAACACCGACCGCTCCTCGAGCGTCGCAAAACCGTACAGCACGTGCGCGTCCTCCCGCACCAGGAGATGGGTGTGCAGCGTCACGGGTTCGCCGGTCGCGGGCAGGTTGTAGAAGGTGCTCATCGGGACATCGATTTCATAGCCGATGCCGGCGACCTCGAGCAGCACCTGCGGAGGATGCTTGGCGACGAGCGTGCCCGAAAGACGGCCAATCAAACCAATCTACCTTTTTTCATTCTGAGATTTTTCACCAGAATATTCCCCAGTCGTCCTCCATGCGCGTGACAGATCGCGCAGGCGAGCGCGTCGGCGGCATCGGGGCTGGGATCTCCAGGCAGTGCGAGCAGCCTTCTGACCATGTGCTGCACCTGTTCTTTTTTGGCGTGGCCCTTGCCGACCACGGCCTGTTTGACTTGCAAGGCAGTGTACTCCGCGACCGGCAGGCCGGCGATCACCGCTGAACAGATGGCGGCGCCGCGCGCCTGGCCGAGCAGCAATGTCGACTGTGGGTTGACGTTGACGAAGACTTTTTCGATCGCCACTTCCTGGGGGCGGTTTGCCGCGATCACTTCAGCGATGCCATCGAGGATCACCTTGAGCCGCACCGCGAGTTCGCCCTCGCCCGAGCGCACGCAGCCGCTGGTGACGTAGTGCAGCTTGCCGCCCGTGTGCTCGATGACGCCGAATCCCGTGATGCGCAGGCCGGGATCGATGCCTAGTATTTTCACTCGTCCAGAACGGCCGTCGTGTACACGTTCTGGACGTCGTCCAGCTCGTCCAGAGCATCCAGCAAGGCGCGCATTTTCTCCGCCTCGGCGCCGGCAAGCGCGGTCTCGGACTGCGGTTTCATGGTGACCTCGGCGGCATCGGGCTTGAGCCCCGCCTTTTCCAGCACGGCCTGCACCTTGTCGAAATCGGCCGGCGCGCAGAGGACTTCCACCGAACCGTCCGCGTTCGCGACGATGTCGTCGGCGCCCGCGTCCAGTGCCACCTCCATGATCCTGTCCTCGCTCGCGCCCGGCGCGAACACGAACTGCCCGCAGTGCTTGAACAGGAACGCCACCGATCCATCGGCGCCCATGTTCCCGCCGTGCTTGGCAAAAGCGTGGCGCACTTCCGCGACGGTGCGGGTCCGGTTGTCTGTCAGGCACTCCACCATCACCGCGGCGCCGCCGGTGCCGTAGCCCTCATAGCGCGCCTCTTCGTAGGCGACGCCTTCAAGCTCACCCGTGCCGCGCTGCACCGCGCGCTGCACGCTGTCCTTGGTCATGTTGGCGTCGCGCGCCTTGTCCAGCATCAGCCGCAGGCGAGGGTTGGAATCCGGATCGCCACCGCCCATGCGCGCCGCGACGGTGATTTCCTTGATCAAACGCGTGAAAATCTTGCCCTTCTTCGAATCCGCCGCCGCCTTGCGGTGCTTGATGTTCGCCCATTTGCTGTGTCCGGCCATGTGATAATTTTACCGTCATGACCGCACCTCTCCTCGTCGCAAAATCCGGGAAGACTGAACTCTGTCTGCTGCCCGCGCTCGTCAACCGGCACGGCCTCATCACCGGCGCCACCGGCACCGGAAAGACTGTGACCCTGCAGGCGATCGCACAGCAGCTCTCCTCGATCGGCGTGCCGGTCTTCATGGCCGACGTCAAGGGCGATCTCTCGGGTATGGCGAAAGCGGGTGGTGGCAACGCCAAGGTCATCGAGCGCGCCAAGAGCCTGAGACTGGAACTTGCCTACGCCGCCTGCCCGGTCACCTTCTGGGACGTCTATGGCGAAAACGGCCATCCGGTGCGCGCGACGATCTCCGACATGGGGCCGCTGCTGCTCTCGCGCCTGCTCGGCCTGAACGACACCCAGGAGGGCGTGCTCAACCTCGTCTTCAAGATCGCGGACGATGCAGGCATGCTGCTGCTCGACGCGAAGGACCTGCGCGCGATGCTGCAGTTCGTCGGCGACAACGCGCAGAAGTTCACCACGGAATACGGCAACGTCTCGGCCGCGTCGATCGGCGCCATCCAGCGCGGCGTGCTCGCGCTCGAGAGCCAGGGTGCCGACCGCTTCTTTGGCGAGCCGATGCTGAACATCGCCGACCTGATGCAGGTCGAGGGTGGCAAGGGCGTGGTCAACATCCTGGCCGCCGACAAGCTGATGAATTCGCCCAAGCTCTACGCCACCTTTCTTCTGTGGATGTTGGCCGAACTTTTCGAGCACCTGCCGGAAGTCGGCGACCCGGACAAGCCAAAGCTCGTCTTCTTCTTCGACGAGGCGCATCTCCTGTTCAACGATGCGCCCAAGGCGCTGCTGGAGAAGGTCGAACAAGTGGTCCGCCTGATACGTTCCAAGGGCGTGGGCGTCTTCTTCGTCACCCAGAACCCGCTCGACATCCCGGAATCGGTGCTCGGCCAGCTCGGCAACCGCGTGCAGCATGCGCTGCGCGCCTTCACGCCGAAAGACCAGAAGGCGGTCAAGTCCGCCGCCGAGACGATGCGGCCCAATCCGAAGCTGAAAATCGACCGCGTGATCACCGAACTTGGCGTCGGCGAGGCATTGGTTTCCTTCCTCGACGACAAGGGGCGGCCCTGCGTCACCGAACGCGCGTTCGTCGTTCCGCCCTGCAGCCAGCTCGGACCGATACTCGCCGACGAACGTCGCAAGGCGATCGCCACCTCCAGCGTCGCGGGCTTCTACGAGAAGGCGGTGGATCGCGAATCGGCCTACGAGAAGCTCAAGGGGCGCGCGGAAGCAAAGCAGCCGGAGGCCGCATCTTCCGGGCCCGCCTCCGAGTCCGCCTCCAGGCCGGCTTCAAGCGTGCTCTCGGATGTGCTCTTCGGCAAGACCGGCCCGCGCGGCGGCCAGCGCGACGGCCTGGCGCAAACGCTCGCGAAAAGCGTGGTGCGCACGATGGGCTCCAGCGTCGGCCGTGAAATCGTCCGCGGAGTACTTGGATCCATCCTCGGCAAGCGCCGTTGACCGGTACGGGCAGGAGCACCGCCGGTGCTTTTCGGTTTTGGGGCATTATTTTTGCCCTTGCCGGCACGATCTCATTCGCGTTTCGCCCGATCCTGATCAAACTGGGATACGCAAGCCACCCGGTCAGCGCCACCACCCTCCTATTCCTGCGCATGACGCTGTCGCTGCCGTTCTTCCTCG
>JBDTRO010000278.1:0-6900 GCA_039931635.1 Betaproteobacteria bacterium
CGCATCCTCGAGCAGCAACAAGGTCGCGGCGCCCAGCAGCGGTCCGGCCGTGCTGCCGATGCCGCCGAGGATCACCATGAACATCAGCTCGCCCGAGCGTGTCCAGTTCATGAATTCAGGCGAGATGAAACCGGTCTGGTTTGCCATCAGCGCGCCGGCCAGGCCACACATGGCGCCAGAGATGATAAATGCCGCCAGGCGGTAGGGGTAGGGCGAGAAGCCGATTGCGCGCGTGCGCGCCTCGTTCGAGCGCACCGCCTGCAGCGCCAGCCCGAAGCGTGAATTCACCAGCCGGTGCGTCACGTAGAGGAACAGCGCCAGGATCGCGAGCACCAGGTAGTAGAACGAGGCCGGGTCATTCAGTTCGATGAGGCCCGAAAACTGGCTGCGCACCTTCAGGCGCATGCCGTCGTCGCCGCCGTATTCCTGGATCGAGACGCCGAGGTAGTACAGCATCTGCGTGAAGGCGAGCGTGATCATGATGAAGTAGATGCCGCTGGTGCGCACCGAGATCGAGCCGATCGCCGCCGCGACCAGCGCCGAGGCGCCGATCGCCACGCTCCATTGCAGCCAGCCGTTGTCGATGCCGTGGTGCGCCAGCACGCCGACCGCATAGGCGCCGACGCCGATGTAGGCCGCGTGGCCGAACGACACCATGCCGCCGTAGCCCAGGATCAGGTTCAGGCTGACCGCCGCGATCGCGAAGATCATCACGCGCCGCAGGAGATCGAGATAGAAGGGCTCCTGCAGCAGCGCGGCGACTGGCGGCACCGCGGCAAGCAGCAGCAGGATTCCCGCCAGGATCCACGTTCGCGACGTGATCACGAACCGCGTGCCGGGAACAGGCCTTCGGGCCGGAACGCCAGCACGGTGGCCATCAGCAGGTAGATCAGCATGGAGGCGAGTGCCGGGCCGGCGGCGTCGCCCGCCGACGGGGAGATGACCGCGGACAGGGCCGGCTTGAGGAACGCGCGCCCCATCGTGTCCACCATGCCGACAATCAGCGCACCCGCAAAGGCGCCGCGGATCGAGCCGATGCCGCCGATCACGATGACCACAAACACCTGGATCAGGATGAACTCGCCCATGCCGGGCTGCACCGAAAAGATCGGCCCGGCAAGCAGGCCGGCGAGCCCGGCGAGCGCGGCGCCGAAGCCGAACACGATGGTGTAGAGCAGCCGGATATCGATGCCCAGCGCCGCAACCATGGCGCGGTTGCTCGCGCCGGCACGGATCAGCATGCCCAGGCGGGTGCGCGAGACGACGAACCACAGCAGCACGGCGACCGCCAGCCCGACGCCGATGATCACGAGCCGGTAAAGCGGGTAGCGCAGGCCGCTGATCAACTCGACATGCCCGGTCAGATACGGGGGCAGCGTACTGTAGATCGCCGAGCGGCCCCACAGGAGCGCGATCAGTTCATTGAAGATCAGGATCAGGCCGAAGGTCGCGAGTACCTGGTCGAGGTGGTCCCTCTCGTACAGCGTCCTGAGAGCGACCAGTTCCACCACGATCCCCACCACCAGCGTTCCCGCGAGTGCAAGCAGGATCGCCAGCACGTAGGAACCTGTCACCTGGGAGAAATACGCCGCCAGGTAGGCGCCCACCATGTAGAGCGCGCCGTGCGCGAGATTCACCAGGTTCATGATGCCGAACACCAGCGTCAGGCCGGCGGCCAGCAGAAACAGCATCACCCCCAGCTGGAGGCCGTTCAGGATCTGTTCGAATACCAGGGTCATAAAAAAGGAGGCGCGGTCTGCCCGCGCCTCCCGTTCGGCGTTGCGGCGTCTTCTACCACTTCATCTTGCAGTCCTTGCCGTAGGAATCCTTGTGGTTCGTGAACACCGTCTTTTGGATCTCCATCACCGGGTCCGAGCTCGCGGTCGGGCCTGCGACTGCCTTGAGCAGGTAGTAGTTCTGAATCGGGAAATGGTTGTTGTTGTAGGTGAACTTGCCGCGCGTGGACTTGAAATCCGCTTTGCGCATCGCCGCGATCATGCCCTTCTTGTCCGCGAGGTTGCCCTTGACCGCGCGCACCGCCGAATCGATCAGCATGATGCCGTCGTAGCTCTGCGCGCCGTAGAAAGACGGCGTCTTGCCGTTGTACTTCTTGCGGTAGTCGGCGACGAATTTCGCGTTGGCATCGTTTTTCAAATCCTGGCTCCAGTAGCGGGTCTCGAGCTGGCCGAGTGCCGCGTGCTTCACCGCGGGGATCGAGAGTTCATCCACCGTATAGACCGAGTAGAGCGGGAACTGTCCGCGCAGGCCAGCCTCGGAGTACTGCTTGAGGAACTGGATCCCCATGCCGCCGGGGTAGAACACCATCACCGCCTTCGGATTCTTGGAGCGCAGCTGGGCGAGTTCCGCCTGGTAGTCCGGCTGGTTGATCGTCGTGTACACCTCGCCGACGATGTTGCCCTTGAAGTAGCGCTTGAAGCCGGTCAGCATGTCCTTGCCGGCGGCGTAGTTGGGCGCCATGATGTAGACGTCGTTCAGGCCGGCGTCCTGCATGTACTTGCCCATCGCTTCGGGCGTCGAGTCGTTCTGCCACGAGGTCGTGAAGAACATCTCATTGCAGGCTGCGCCCGCGAGCTGGCTCGGGCCGGCGTTGGTGCCGATCATGAACGTGCCTGCCTGGTTCACCGAGGGCGCAACCGCGAGCATCACGTTCGACCAGATGACGCCGGCGACGAAATTGACCTGGTGTTTTTTCACCATCTCGTCGGAGACCTGCTTGCCCACGTCGGGCTTCTGCTGGTCGTCGCCGTAGATGACTTCGGTTTCCAGCCCGCCGACTTTGCGGCCGAGGTGATCGAGGGCCAGTTCGACCGAATTGCGCATGTCGACGCCGATCACGCCCCCGGGCCCGGAGAGCGTGGTAATGAAGCCGATTTTGACTTTTTGCTGCGCGAATGCGGGCGCGGCCAGGAATGCGGCCGCGATCAGGCCTGCCAACGTGGAACGGGTAAGTTTATTCATGCGTGCCTCCTATGAAAATTCAGTCTAGCAAGGTGGCCCCAAGGTGTCTAGGATTCAAACCCCCATGCTTTATATTTCCGGCATCGCAAAGCGCTTTGGCGGGCGCGTAGTGTTGAGCGCCGTGTCGCTGCGCATCGAGCCCGGCGAGTACGTCGCCATCGTCGGCGAGTCCGGCGTCGGCAAGTCCACCCTGCTGAATATCGTCGCCGGGCTGGAGCCGCCAGATGCCGGCGAGGTCCTGTTCGAAGGGGCCAACGTCGTCGCCATGGACGACGACGCCCGGACGGTCCTGCGGCGCGAACGGTTCGGCTTCGTGTTCCAGGCCTTCCACGTCCTGCCGCACCTCACGGTCGAACAGAATGTGGCTTTGCCTCTCGTTTTGCGATCTTTCAGTGATGTAAGGACAAAACCCGCGGAAATGCTCGTAGCGGTCGGGCTGGCGGGCCGCGAGGACAGCATGCCAAGAGAGTTGTCCGGCGGCGAGCTGCAACGCGTCGCCATTGCGCGCGCGCTGGTCGGCGGGCCGAAGCTCGTGCTGGCCGACGAACCCACGGGGAACCTGGACCAGGAGAACGCGCGGCAGGTGCTGGGACTGCTGCGCGACCAGGTGAAGTCGCACGGCGCCGCCGGCATCCTGGTCACGCATTCCGAGGCGGCGGCCGCGACCTGCGACCGGCGCTACCGCCTCACCGGCGCCGGCCTGGCGCCCCTCTGATTGAAAAGCTTCCCCGCAGGAAAGGAGAGCTTGTTTCCCCCCAGCGACTCCTCGATACGCAAGCCCTCGTTCCATTTCGCCATTCGCTCCGAGCGCGCGAAGCTGCCGACCTTGAGTTGCGGCACCCCCCAGCCGACCGCGAGGTGGACGATGGATACATCCTCCGTCTCGCCCGAGCGCGCCGACACGATCGCGCGGTAACCGGCTTCCTGTGCCGCACGCCAGCAGGCCAGCGTCTCGGTCAGGGTGCCGGCCTGGTTCGGCTTCAGGAGGACCGTATTGCAGGCGCCCTTGATCCTGCCTTCCTTGAGTTTTTTTGCATCCGTCACGAAAAAATCGTCCCCCACTACCTGGATCCGGCTGCCCGCGGTCCGCGTGAACGATGCCATCGCCTCCATGTCGTGTTCGGCGAACGGATCCTCGATGGACACGATCGGATAGCGATCGATCCAGCCCAGCAGCATCGAGTGCAGCTGGGCGGCGGTAAGGGCGCGGTCCTCGAGAGCGAGGTGATAGCGGCCGCCGCGCCAAAGCTGCGTCGCCGCAATGTCGAGCGCGATGCCCACGTCGGCTCCCGCCTCGAAGCCGGCGTCGCTGATCGCGCCGGTCAGCTCGGCCAGCGCTTCCTCGTTGGACTTGAAGGCCGGCCAGTAGCCGCCCTCGTCGGCAACGCCGCGCAGCGCGCCGCGCTTCGCAAGCCGGGCCCCGGCCGCCTGGTAGATTGCCGCGGTCCATTCCAGGCTTTCGGTGAAACTGCCGGCGCCGGTGCAGATGATCATGAAATCCTGCACATCCATGCTGCCGTGCGCGTGGGCGCCGCCGCCGAAAATCTGGATCTGCGGCACCGGCATGGCCACCACCCGGTCGCCGGCAAGGAATTTCCACAACGGTTTTTTCGCGGCTGCGGCAGCGGCATGGGCGCTGGCGAGCGACACTGCGACTATGGCATTGCCGCCCAGGCGCGATTTGTCCGGCGTGCCGTCCAGCGCGATCAATGCGTGATCGATGGATTCCTGGTCCAGATTCTTGCCCGTGAGCAAGGACCTGATTTCAGTGTTGACCATTCGGACAGCTTCCTTGACATCGATGCTCTTCGCTTCGCCCGAACCCGTGGAAGCACCGGCGGGCGCGATGGCGCGGCCCACCGCGGTTGCCGCGGTCCTGCCCGTGCCCTTGACCGCGATCTCCACTTCCACGGTCGGCCGGCCGCGCGAATCCCAGACGCTGCGGGCGAGGACTTCTAGGATCTTTGCCATGCGGCTCTCAATTCGGCGAGCGTGGCGGGAGGCGCGCGCAGGAACCGGCCCGCGATCTCCCGGACGAAATCCTTGTCGGAATCCGATTTCAGGTATTCGACGGGCGACTTGCCGTCCACGCGCGCGAGCAGCAATCCTGGCAGCAGCGTTGCCGCGCGCATCTCGATGGCCGCCCGCGGCTCCCAGTCGACGCCGCTAGCGTAGGCCTCGGCGAGCACGTCGTAGCACTGCAGGAAGGCTTTGCGCCGCACGGGCACCCACAGACCCTTGAGCAGGAGATGGTTCAGGCAGAAGGCGAGGTCGAAGGCCGGATCGCCGTACCAGGCGCACTCGGCATCCAGGAATACCGGGCCCGCGGGACCGATCAGGATGTTCTTCGGACTGACATCGCCGTGGACGAGAGCGAGTTTGGTTTTTGCGGTCCGTTCAGAAAGAATTTTCAAATAACGTTCAAGAGAAGCATGAACCTTCCCGGCGGCAAGCAGGTAGGGTTCGAGGCGGATGGCGTGGAAGTTCGTGTCGGTGTCGAATTTCGCCGCGCAGTCCTTGTCGCCGGCGGTAGCCGCATGGATGCGCGCGAGGCTGCGTCCGACCTTGGCCGCGAAATCCCGGTCGGCGCGGCCCTCGGCCAGTTCTGCTTTCCAGAGCGGGATGCCCGCCAGAAGCTCCATCGCAAAGCAGCCGGTGTCGTCCGCCGCCAGCACTTTTGGCGCCACGCCCGGGATGATCGCGTTCGCGGTTTCCATCCACATGCGCTCGTAGCGGTTGCGCTCCACCGGCACTTCCCAGAGTTGCTCCACGCGCAGGCGCGGCAACGCGCGCTTGACGCAGATCGGACCACTGCGCAGTTCCACGCGCCAGATGTCGGAGGACACGCCGCCGGAGAGGGCAACCGCTGGCGGCACTTCGTCGGCCGTGGCCAGTCCGTGCTTGCGCAGGAACGTGAGAACCGGCTCAGGGAGCAAGGCGTTCAATCGTCCACGCGCCCATGGCGCGGGAATAGCGCAGACGATCGTGCAGCCGGTCCGCGCGTCCCTGCCAGAATTCGATGCGCTCCGGAACGACGCGGTAACCGCCCCAGTGCGCCGGGCGCGGCGGGTTCTCGCCGTGCTCTTCTTTTTCCGCCCTTGCTGCCGCCTCGAGAATTGCCCTTCCTGCCACGACGCTGCTTTGCGCCGAGGCGCGGGCCGACAGGCGCGCGCCGACCGGCCGGCTCAGAAAATATTTGTCCGATTCAACGGCAGCCACTTTCTCAACCCGCCCCTCGATGCGTACCTGCCGCTCGAGCTGCGTCCAGAGAAAGACGAGGCAGGCGAGCGGCTTCGCCGCGAGCTGGCGGCCTTTGCGGCTCTCGTAGTTCGTGTAGAACACGAAGGCGCCGTCGTCCACGCCCTTGAGCAGCACCACGCGCGCATCCGGCGCGCCCTCGGCCGAGACGGTGGCGAGCGTCATGGCGTTGGCGAGCGGCAGGTCCGCGGCGAGCGCATCCTTGAACCAGCGCTCGAACTGCAGCAGCGGATCGGGGTGCGCGTTGGCCTCGGCCAGCCCGGCGCGCATGTATTCCTGCCTCAGGTCTGCGATGTTCATCGAGCGCGGATTCTATAATGCCCCGGTGAATTCACCAGCAGGCGTGTTCGACTACAGCCACGGGATCAGCACCGTGGACAGCGTCTACGACCGCCGGGAGCAGACCGCGATCCACCTGATGGTCGAGGAGGGGCGCGCCGCCGTCATCGACACCGGGACCGCGCATGCGGTGCCACAGGTGCTGGCCGCTCTGGCGGGCAAGAACATCGCGCCCGAGCAGGTGGACTACGTCATCCTGACCCATGTCCACCTGGATCACGCGGGCGCGGCGGGACAGCTGATGGCGAGATTTCCCAATGCGCAGCTCACGGTGCACCCGCGTGGTGCGCGGCACATGGTCGATCCGCGCCGTCTCCTTTCAGC
>JBDTRO010000279.1:0-51486 GCA_039931635.1 Betaproteobacteria bacterium
TCGGCCTGCTGCATCACATCTTCAAGAACGGCTGGGAAGACAAGCAGTACATCCATGACCGCGTCTATGGCATGGACAAGGTCAAGGAAGAGGTGATGGCGAAGTACACGCCGGCCGCGGTCGAGGAAATCACTGGCGTGCCCGAGAAGGAGATGTTCGAGGTCGCCAAGATGCTGGCCGAGAATCGCCCGGGATTCATCATCTGGGCAATGGGGCAGACGCAGCACACCAACGGCAACGCCATCGTGCGCGCGAGCGCGGTCCTGATGCTGGCGCTGGGCAACGTCGGGCGGCCGGGCGGCGGCTGCAACATCTACCGCGGCCATGACAACGTGCAGGGTGCGACCGACCTCGGCCCGAACCCGGATTCGCTGCCGGGCTACTACGGCCTGGCGCCGGGCGCGTTCAACCACTGGGCGCGCGTGTGGAATATCGATCCGAAGTGGATCACGGCCCAGTACGCGTCGCCGGCGATGCAAGGCAAGCCCGGCATCACGGTATCGCGCTGGTTCGACGCCATCACGGAGAAGAACGAGAACATCGACCAGGACAACAACCTGCGCGCGGTGATCTTCTGGGGCCATGCACCGAACTCGCAGAGTCGCGGCGCCGACATGCTCGAGGCGATGAAGAAGCTCGAGCTGATGGTCGTGATCGACCCGTATCCATCGGCCTCCGCCGCCATGTTCGCGATGGCGCGCAAGGAAGGCGCCTACCTGCTGCCGGCGGCTACGCAGCTGGAGTGCGAAGGCAGCGTCACCGCCTCGAACCGCTCGCTGCAGTGGCGCGAGAAGGTCATCGAGCCGATGTTCGAATCGCGCACCGACCACATGATCATGTACCAGCTCGCGCAGAAACTCGGCTTCGCCGACCAGTTCATCGGCAAGAAGGACGGCAAGCAATCCATCAAGCTGGTGAAGGGCAAGAGCGGCATGGAAGAGCCGAGCATCGAGGACACGACGCTGGAGTTCAACCGCGGTGGCTGGACCATCGGCTACACCGGCCAGTCGCCGATGAGGCTGCAGGCGCATATGCGCAACATGCACCTCTTCGACGTCAAGACGCTCAGGGCCAAGGGCGGCAAGGACGCGAAGACCGGCTATGACCTGACGGGCGACTACTACGGCCTGCCGTGGCCCTGCTACGGTACCGCCGAGATCAAGCACCCGGGGTCGCCAAATCTGTACGACACCACGCGGCACGTCATGGAGGGCGGCGGATGCTTCCGCGCCAACTTCGGCGTCGAGCGCGATGGCGTCAATCTGCTTGCGGAAGACGGTTCGCACTCCAAGGGCTCGGAGATCACGACCGGCTATCCCGAGTTCGATCACGTGCTGCTGAAGAAACTCGGTTGGTGGGACGACCTTACGGAGGAAGAGAAGAAGGAGGCCGAGGGCAAGAACTGGAAGACCGATCTCCTGGGCGGCATCCAGCGCGTGACGATGAAGCACGGCTGCCACCCGTTCGGCAACGCCAAGGCGCGCGCGGTCGTCTGGAATTTCCCGGACGGCGTGCCGCTGCACCGCGAGCCGCTGTATTCGCCGCGGCCGGACATGGTCGCGAAGTGGCCGACGCACGACGACGTCAAGACCTTGTGGCGCCTGCCGACGCTGTTCAAGTCGGTGCAGCAGAAGGCGGTGGCGGACGGGGCGCACAAGAATTTCCCCTTGATCCTGACCAGTGGCCGGCTGGTGGAGTACGAGGGTGGCGGCGAGGAAACTCGCTCCAACCCCTGGCTCGCCGAACTGCAGCAGGACAACTTCGTCGAGATAAATCCGAAATCGGCGGCCGATCGCGGTATCCGCAACGGCGAGTACGTCTGGGTGAGTACGCCGTCGGGCGCGAAGCTAAAGGTGAAGGCTCAGGTTACCGAGCGCGTCGGCCCGGACACCTGCTTCATCCCGTTCCACTTCTCGGGCTGGTGGCAGGGGCAGGACATGCTGCCCTACTACCCGGACGGCGCCGCGCCGATCGTGCGCGGCGAAGCGGTGAACACGGCGACCACCTACGGCTACGACCGGGTCACCATGATGCAGGAAACCAAGACGACGCTTTGCCAGGTCGCGAAGGCATAAGGAGAACGCCATGGCCAGAATGAAATTCCTGTGCGACGCCGAGCGCTGCATCGAGTGCAACGGTTGCGTAACCGCCTGCAAGCAGGAGCACGAGGTGCCCTGGGGCGTCAATCGCCGCCGCGTGGTGACGATCAATGACGGCGTCGTCGGGGCGGAAAAGTCGATCTCGGTCGCCTGCATGCACTGTTCGGACGCGCCTTGCATGGCGGTTTGCCCGGTGGATTGCTTCTACAAGACCGCCGACGGCGTAGTGCTGCACGACAAGGACCTGTGCATCGGTTGCGGCTACTGCTTTTACGCCTGCCCGTTCGGCGCGCCGCAGTTCCCGCAGGCGGGCGCCTTCGGCCTGCGCGGCAAGATGGACAAATGCACCTTCTGCGCCGGCGGCCCGGAAGCGGACAAGAGCGACGCCGAGTTCAAGAAATACGGCCGCAACCGCCTGGCGGAGGGCAAGTTGCCCGCCTGCGCTGAAATGTGCTCGACCAAGGCGCTGCTGGGCGGCGACGGCGACGTCATCGCCGACATCTTTCGCGAGCGCGTCCTGCGCCGCGGCAAGAAAGGCGACGAGGCCTGGGGCTGGGGCAGCGCCTACGGCCAGCCACCCAAGGGTGGTGCGGCGCCGGCGGCTCCCGCCGGAGGCAAGTCGTGATGCGGCGCCTGTTGGTGACGACGGTGGTGCTGTCCGGCGTTCTGACTCTTCCCGCATGCATGGAAGTCGAGCAGACGACTTCGCCGGAGAGGCAAGCCGGCCAGACGGTCAGGCGCGACACGGCGGCCTGGAACAACGAGCCGCTTGCCAATGGCCCGAAGTGGAGCAAGGGCGACCGCACGAGCTGGGAAGAGCAGATCAAGCGGCGCCAGCTGACCCAGCACGAAGACCGTCGTATCTACCAGTAACGCCATGAACATTCTTTCCCGCACTACGGGTTTGCTGTTCCTCGCGCTGGCTTTTTCGCTGCCCGTGACCGCGCAAACGCCGCCGGCTCCCGCCGCGCAGCCGGCCGCGCCAGTCGACCAGGCGAAGGATCAGCAGAAGCGCACGGTCGACCAGCCGGGCAACAATGCGCCCGTGTGGCGCGAGGTGCGTTCCGGCGAGGCGAACACCACGACCACGCAGGGCCGCGAAGCCGGCGTGCTGATCCAGCCGCAGGCGAGGTTCCCCGGCCAGGGGGTGATGTCCACGGCCGGCGAGGCGTGGCGCAATTTCAGGAACGGACCGATCACGTTCTACGGCGGCTGGCTGGTAGTCGTGGTGGCGGCGATCATCGCCGCGATTTACTTCACCCTGGGGCCGATCAAGCTGCACGACAAGCCCACCGGCCGGATGATCGAGCGCTTTTCGCTCACGGAGCGCTGGGCGCACTGGGTGTTGGCGATCAGCTTCTGCGTGCTGGGCGTCTCCGGCCTGATCATCATCTTCGGCAAGCATGTGCTGCTGCCGGTGATCGGCTACACGCTGTTCGCGTGGCTCACCGCGCTCGCCAAGAATCTGCACAATTTCGTCGCGCCGCTGTTTATCGTCAGCCTGCTGGTGTTCATCGTGATTTATATCAAGGACAACCTGCCGGAGAAGGGCGACCTCGCGTGGCTCACCCAGGGCTGGAAGATATTCAAGGGCGAACACATGCCGTCGGGCCGCTTCAATGCAGGCGAGAAGGCCTGGTTCTGGGGCGGCGTTGTGGTCCTTAGCCTGATCATCTGCGCCTCCGGCCTGGTACTGCTGTTCCCCAACTTCGACCAGGTGCGCGCCACCATGCAGCAGGCGAGCGTGGTGCACGCGGTCGCGGCGCTGCTGGTGATCGCGGCCGGCCTGGGCCATATCTACATCGGCACGATCGGCATGGAAGGCGCCTACGGCAACATGCGCGACGGCGTGACCGACGAGACCTGGGCCAAAGAACACCACGAGAACTGGTACAACGACGTGAAGTCCGGCAAGGTGGCCGCGAAGTCCGGCGCTGTGCCACAGACGCAGCATTTAGGAGGAACAAGGACATCATGAAAAAGCTCGCGATTGCCGTCACTCTCGCTGCCGGTCTTGGAATTGGCTCTCTTGCAGGCGTGCAGGCCAAGCTGCCGCCGGCAGCGCCGATGGGCGATGCCGACAAGGCTGCGAAGGCCGCGAAGGACGCTGCCACCAAGGCGAAAGAAGGGGAAGACATGGCGAAGGCGCAGGACAGGGCCGTCGCCAATTTCAAGAAAAACAAGGGCATCGCCGAGTCCAAGACGCCGGCCAAGCCATCTGCTGCATCTGCATCCGGCAAGAAGTAGCATTGTAGTCAACTCGCGCAGCGCCTGCGCCGTCATCCAGCGCAGCTAGGGTTTTTCTTCAGGCGGCTTGATGTTGCGGAATGCCGCCAGCAACAGCAGGTCGTAGAAGATCTTCAGTCCCCCGCATAGCAGCAGCGGCCAGACCTGGTAGCCCGCCGCGAACAGCGCACCGGCTAGCACCGGACTGGCTGCCGAGGCGAGGCTGCGGGGCACCGCGGTCACGCTCGCGGCCGCAGGCCGTTCGGCCTCGGTGACCACGGCCATCACGTAGGACGAGCGCGTCGGCACGTCCATCTGCGACAGCGCGGCGCGCACCATCAGCAGCCCCAGTGCCCACGCGACCGAGGGCGCGAATGCCGCGCCGATCAGGCACAGGCTGGACGGAATGTGGGTGAAGACCATGGTGTTCACCAGCCCGATGCGCGACCCGATCCAGGCGGCGACCGGGAAGGAAAAAGCAGACAGCGTGCCGGTCCAGAAGAAGAACAGGCTCGCCGCCGTCAGCGACAGGTCGAAGCGCTCGAACAGCCAGAGCGCGAGCATCGACTGGACGACGAACCCGCCTGCGAATGCATCGATGCTGAACAGCGCCGCCAGCCTGTAAACGATGCCTCGCGAAGGACCGAGAGCGGATGCAGGTTTTACGTCCGTCGCACGCGCCGGTACCCTGATGCGCGAATAGGCCAGGCCTCCGGCGATCCCGAGAACCGCGTAAACGACGAACATGATCTTGATCGCGGCAAGCTTGCCGATGCCAAGCGGCGCGAGCCACTCCGGCATGCCCGCGAGCAGCGAACCGAAGGCGCCGGCGAGTGCGCCGATCAGGCTGTAGCGCGCGAACGCACGCGTCCTCTGCGCCGGCGTGACTGCACCCGTCAATACCGTGTGCTCGAGCGGCACGAAGATGCTGGTACTGCCGCCGGAAGGGTTGATCGTGCCGACGAAAGCGACGACCAGCAGGATCGCGTATTCGCTTGCGGCCGCGTAGGCGAGGCCGGTTGCGGCCATGAGAGCCGAAGCGGCGAGCAGGAGGACGCGATGGTCGCGTCCCCCGCCGAGCAGTCCGATTCCGAGAGTAAGGATCGCCGAGCCGAGCAACGCCAGCGTAGCAACCACGCCGACCTCGAATATCGACAGCCCGAGGGCGGTGAGGTAGACCGGGAGAAGTATCGCGACGAAGCCGTCGCCGAAGTCGCGGATCGCCCGGGCGAGGTAAACGCTATGCGCTGCGCTAGACACCTTCGACCAGGATCAGCTTCGCGTTCGCAGCCTTCAGGCGCATCTCGAGGGCGGGCGCGTATTCCGGCGAGTCGTACCACTTGCGCGCCTGCTCCATGGTCGGAAATTCCAGCACCACCAGGCGCGCGGGATTCCAGTCGCCTTCTTTCCGCTCCACGGTGCCGCCGCGCACGGCGAAGCGGCCGCCGTACTTTTCCACCGTGGCGGGGACGAGCTTCTTGTAGTCGTCGTAAAGCTTCGGATCGGTAACGTTTACTTCGACAATGACGTAGGCACTCAAGTTGCACTCCCTGGTCGGTTACTTTGCTGACGGGCCCCAGCCGAAATCGTCGAAAGCGGTAACGCTGTCCGCCTTGGTCCAGACGCCGACTGCGCCCGGGCCCGAGATCTGGCGGTCGTCGAGATCAATATACGCCTTGCCGTCGAGAGATACGCGGACGCGGGTCCCGGAAAACTCCACGCGCAGCGTGTGCCAGGTGGCAGTGGCGACCGGCGCGTCCACGTACTTGATCGTCTTCCGTGAGCCGCCCGTGGTGTGGTAGAGCGAGACATTGTTCTCGAGCGCATTGGCTCGCGCCACGTAATAGTTGTCGCCATTCTTCCACCGCCATACCAGTCCGCCGGCCTGGTCTCGTCTGCCGGATATCGGCTTGAATTTCACTTCGACGAAGCCATTTTCGAGTTGTATGTCCTGATTGACCGCCCACGGATACACGCCACTGCCCGATTGCTTCAGGACATTCGGCTTCGATGGTGCGGAGGCATCGGCTTCGACCGCCCATTTCGGCTTTCCACCTCCTGTCGCACCGCTCACCCACCCGGCGGGGAGAGTGTCCGCCGCCGTCTCGTCAAAGCCGATCGATTGGGCTGAAGCGGCGATCATGAAAATTCCCAGATAGAGAAACAGCAATAGTCGCAGCATATCGTCGCTCCTTTCATGCGCTAGATGAGCGGCGTCACGAGCGTCACAATCAGCCCTGCCAGTGCGCATGCGCCGATCACCGGCATAACGCCGGTCTTGAAGCGGAACAGCGCAACCAGGGCCGCCAGGCCGATCGCCGCGGAAATCCAGTCGAACGGGCCGTCCGTGCCCTGCGGCCACAGCACGTGGTACGCGAAGAACATTGCGAGATTCAGGATCACTCCCACCACGGCGGCGGTGATGCCCGTCAGCGGCGCGCTGAATTTGAGGTTGCCGTGGGTGGTTTCGATGAACGGCGCGCCCATGAATATGAAGATGAAAGAGGGGAGGAACGTGAAGTACGTCGCCACCAGCGCACCTGCGACGCCCGCGCCCATGAAGCCCACGAAGGCCACCACCATGATGAGCGGACCGGGCGTGGTTTCGCCCAGCGCCAGGCCGTCGATCATCTGCGGTGCAGTCAGCCAGCCGTAGTGCTCGACGCCGCCCTGGAACACATAGGGCAGCACGGCGTAGGCGCCGCCGAAGGTGAGCAGCGCGGCCTTGGTGAAGAACCAGCCCATCTGCGTGAGCGTGCCCTCCCAGCCCCAAGCAAGGAGGAGCGCGGCCATCGTCAGCGCCCAGAGCGCAAGCCCCGCGACGGCGTAGGCCCAGAGCTTCGTCCACGAGAACACGGCGTGCGCCGGCGTCGGCGTGGCGTCGTCGATGACGGCGGGCCCGTAGGCGGTTTTTGCAGCCCCGTGGCCGCCGCTGGAGGCGAACACACCTGGCGCGAATCTGCCGCCGAGGTATCCGATTGCGCCGGCGGCCAGGACAATCAAGGGGAAGGGCAGCTTGGCTGCAAAAATCGCGACGAACGCGGCGGCCGCGATCGCCCACAGTGCGGGATGCTTGAGTGCGCGCGAACCGATGCGGTGCGCTGCGGCGACCACGATCGCCGTTACTGCCGGCTTGATGCCGTAGAAGATGCCCGCCACCACCGGCACGTTGCCCCAGGTTACGTAGATCCACGACAGCGCGATCAGGATGAACACCGAAGGCAGCACGAACAGCCCGCCCGCGACGATGCCGCCCCAGGTGCGGTGCATCAGCCAGCCGATGTACGTGGCTAGCTGCTGTGCTTCGGGTCCGGGAAGCACCATGCAGTAGTTGAGCGCGTGCAGAAACCGGTTTTCCGAAATCCAGCGCCGGCGTTCGACCAGCTCCTGGTGCATGATCGCGATCTGCCCGGTCGGCCCGCCGAAGCTGATGAAGCCGAGCTTCAGCCAGAAACGGAAGGCTTCTCCGAACGAGACGGGGTCGGGTCTGGTCGAGTTCATTTCGGTTCGATCGGCCTGCCGGATTTCTTCCAGTCCTCGATGCCACCCGACAGGAAGCGCGCCGTGATGCCTGCGTCGCGCAGCCGTGCCGCGGTGGACTGACCTACCTCGTGCCCATACACGCAATACACCACCACTTCGGCGCCGGCATACTCGGCCGCCCATTCGTCCACGCGCTCGGGATCGCGCCACACCGCGCCTTCGATCAAGTCGGGCGCAGCGTCGTAGGCCCCCTTGCGCCGAACGTCGATGCGCTTGATCCCGCCCGAGCTCAACAGGATTGCGGCGGAGGCAGCAAGCGCCGTGGTCGAGGCATCGACCGCCGCAGCATAGCGCAGCGCCACGCCATCCCAATCGATGTTCTCCATGTACGCGGCCACGTATGCCTTGGCGTTGGCGCCATAGTCCATGTGATACGAATGCTCGTACATATCGAGGGCCAGGATCGGCGCCGCGCCAGCGAGCAAATGGGTGTGATCGGCAGCCCAGTGATTCAGGAGCCGGTTCTCGCGCGTGGACCAGGAGAGCAGGACCCAGCCCGACCCGCCACCCATCGCCGTCGCCAACGCGACAAACTCATCCCGCCATCGCTCGAAGCTGCCAAAGTCGCGCTTCAGCCCGACGCCGAAACCTGCCGGCTTGCCTGCCGACTTGAGGGTGCCATCGCCGCCCAGGCTGGCGAAGTAAAGTTCGTGCAAGCCCATGGAGTTGGCCGCGATCAGTTCTTCGCGTTTCAGCCCGTTGATGCGGAAGCCGGGCGCCGATGCCCAGTCGAGCCCGGCGAGTTCGGCGCGGATCGCGTGCAGGCGCTTGACGGCGCCGCTGTAATTGTTCTGGTGATGGGATTGCAGCAGGCGCTCGGAAAGGCCTTTCAGCTTCGCGGCATCGAAGGGCAGGGGAAGGATGGCAGGGATCATTTGTAGGTCTCCGGGTTCCAGGTGTGGATTTCCGACTTGCCTTCCTTGCACCAACGGTAGAGCGCGTCGTACAGGGTCATGCCGTGCTCGAGCATCTCATGGTCGTTCCTGAAAACGAGCGACAGCCCCAGGGACACGGCCAGCAGTCCCGCCGCCTGCGGTGCAAGGCCGAGCTTGCCGGTATCGGCGGCGCGCACGATCCGTGCAAGCTTGTCCAGCGCGGGGTCTTTCAGGCGGTACCGCGCGATGAACGCGTCGAAGCTGCAGAAGTCCCCTTCGTGCGTGAATTCGACGTCTGCGACGTCGTAGGGCACAGCTTCCCGTTCAGCCGCGATCTTTCTTACATCCTGCGTTGGCACGTAGAGGAATTCGGCATCCGGATCGATGAACCGCTTCACCAGCCACGGGCAGGCGATGCGGTCGATCTTCGGCCGCTCGCGCGTTACCCAGCGGGAGCTTGCCCCTTTTGGCTTGCCAAAGAGCGCCCCGCCGGCTTCGCGCCAGGCTTCCAGTCCGCCTTCGAGGTAACGGGCGCCCAACGCCATTGCCGCGTTCTGGCTGACCTCATGCCCGTGAACGCAATACACGACCACGTCGGTTTCGCCGGGGAGGCTCTTGCGCCACTCGGCGACCCGCAGCGGATCGCGCCGCAGCGCGCCGCGGACCAGATCCGGGGCGCCGAGGAAGGTGGGGCTCTTGCGCACGTCGATGACGATGGGCGGCGCGCTGGAAACCAGGCGCGCATGGAGTTCAGCCGGCGTTATGGATGCATTCATGATTTCCTCATTCTTTCACTATCGGATTGCAAACGAGGTCGGCCAGGCAGTTACGCCACCTTCTCCTCGAATCAATTACGTGTGCATCCTGATCGCGCCGCCGGCCGCCTTCCATCCCGAATGGCCGACATTCATGTACCGAGCGTCGAAGCCGGCGTCGCGCAGCGCGATCGCGGTCTTGCAGCCGACGTGGAAGCCGTAGGCGCAGTACACCACCACGGGCTTCTCCTTGGAGAGCTCGCCCATCCATTCCCCGACGCGCTCGGGATCGCGCCACTCCACGCCGTCGGCGATGTCCTGCTGGCGCGAGACGAAATGCTTGGGCCGCGTGTCGATGAGCTGGACTTTGCCCTCTGCCAGCATCTCCCTGACTTCCTCGACGCCAACACCCTGGATGTCGCCGAACTCAGGCTGCAGCAGCGGCCGCGGCGGCGCCGCCTTCGTCGCGTCCTCGTAGCGTTCCCCGATCCCCTGCCAGTCGACATTGCGCAGAAACGTGTCGACATAGGCCTTCACGTTCGCGCCAAAATCGATGTGGTAGGCATGCTCATACATGTCGAGCGCAAGTATCGGGATGCCGCCCGCCACCGACTGGCTGTGATCTGCCGCGTACTGGTTGATGAGGCGCCCGTCGCGCGGCATCCAGGTGAGCAGCACCCAGCCGGAGCCGCCGCCGAGCGCATAGCCCATGGCGGAGAATTCGGCGCGCCAGCGCTGCAAGGAGCCGAAGTCGCGCGCCAGCGCTTCGGACATCGGCGGGATCACCCTTCCTTCGCCGCCCATGCTGGCGAAATAGAGCTCGTGCAAGAGCGTGGAATTAAGCGCTACCAGCTCCTCGCGCTTTAGCCCGTTGATGACGTTTACGGGCGCCTTGGCATAGTCGAGCGCTTCGAGCTGCTCGGTAATGGCGTTCAGGCGCCGCAGTGCGCCGCCGTAATTGTTCTCGTAGTGGCTCTCGATGAGTTTCAGCGATAGACCGCTGAGGGTCCAGGGACGGCAATGGATCTGTTTCAATTGATATTTCATCGCTTGCTCCTCTTAAGAAAAAGGAAATCGGGTTCCCGCGCCTGCATTGAGCGCGTGACGGTAAGTGGCAATCGCCGCAGCGACATCCTGGAGTCCGGTGCCTGTTGAATCGAATACGACGATCTCGTCGGTGGACATGCGCCCTTGCTTCCTGCCGCTCACCACTTCGCCGAGCTCAGCGTGAACATCGCCAGGAGTCATCGTTCCGGCGGCGATGGCATGATGGAGATCGCCGATCCTGCAAGCCTGCTCGGTCAGATCGGTGACGACGGTCGCCTGCGCCATCAGGTCGGGATCGATCTCCTGCTTGCTCTCGCTGTCCGCACCCACTGCGGCGATGAAGGTTCCGGGGCGCACCATTTTCCTCGTCACGAAGAAGCGCTGAGCAGTGGTGCAGGTGACGACGAGGTCGCTCTGTCCCACGGCCTCAGCCAGGTTCGGCGCAGCCACGATCGGGATAGCGAGTTCCTTCCCGAGCGAGATGGCGAAGGCCGCCGCTTTGGCGGCGGCCTGGTCGTACGCCAGGACCTGGCGCGGCCTGCGCACCCGCAGCAGCGCGCGCAATTGAGCCGCCGCCTGTCCGCCGCACCCGCAAATCAGTGCCGTCCCGCATTCCTCCCGTGCCAGGTATTTCGCTGCCACGGCCGTTGCAGCAGCGGTGCGCAGCGCTGTAATGGAGATCGAATCCATGATTGCGAGCGGCGCGCCATTGCCGGCATCGGAGAGGATCACGGCGCCCTGGATCGTTGGGAGTCCGTTGCGGATCGCATTCTGCGGGAAGTTGGCATTGAGCTTGGCGGCAAAGTACGGCCGGTCAAGCGCCAGAAATCCGGCCTTGACGTGAAATCCACCATCCCCGGAGTGCATGCCCAGGATTCCCGGCGGCGGTACCTGGCCGAGCGCGAGCTGCCTGAAGGCGTCCTCGACCGCGGCTATGCATGCATCCGGTGTAAGGAGCCGCTCGACGTCGCCCCGTGACAGCAGCAGTGTTCCGTTGTTCATGGGGACAGAGCGTAGTCAGTCGCCCGAGCTTCGTCCAGAGGGTTTGGCTAGTTATTATCACTAATATGTGATATCTATAACACAATGACTATTCTCGATGCGCTGATTCTCAGTCTGCCGACCCGGAACTCGACCGTCCGCATGCGCGCATGGCGCGCCCTGAAAGACTCTGGCTGCGGCGTGCTGCGAGACGGTGTCTATGTCCTGCCCGCCAGCGCGGTGGCAAACGCCGCACTCGGGGAGGTTGAATCGGACATCCGTTCAAGCGGTGGCTTCGCCATGCGGGTCGAGCTGCACCTCAAGACCGACGAGCAGCGCGCGCATCTGCGCGGCCTTTTCGATCGCAGCCCCGACTACGCGGCGCTGCTTGGCGAGATCAAGGACGCTCGCGCACGACTTCGGCGTCTCGGTCCGCGCAAGGCGCAAACCTGCGTCCACCGGTTGCAGCGCCAGTTCGACAAGCTTGCTGCCGTTGACTTCTTTCCCGGCGCGGCGAAAACCCAGGCGGCAGACGCCATCGCGACGCTGAAAAGAGATTATCGGGAGACTTACGCGCAGGGCGAACCGCGCGTATCCCGCCGGCGGCTGCGACCGGCCGATCGGGCGAAATACGAGACCCGCACCTGGGCGACACGTAAGGATCCGTGGGTAGACCGCCTCGCAAGCGCATGGCTCATCAAACGATTCATCGATCCTGCTGCGCGGTTCGTCTGGCTCGATCGTCCGAGCAACCTGCCGCGCAAAGCGGTCGGATACGACTTCGACGGCGCTGAATTCACCCATGTCGGAAACCGCGTGACTTTCGAAGTGCTCATGGAAACCTTTGGTCTGGACAAGGACCCGGCGCTTGCCGCCATCGCCGCGTCCGTGCACTTCCTCGATGTGGGCGGCGCCACTGCGGCAGACGCCAAGGGCCTGGAAACTGTCCTCAAGGGAGTGAAGGAGAAAGCCCGCAATGACGATGCGATGCTCGCCGAGGCAGTCCGCATCTTTGACCACTTTTATTCGGCGTACGCAGAGAGAAAATCCGTTTCCGCCTAAGCTGCCCGCTTTCGCGGACGCGGTTGTTTCAGCCATGTGAGCGCCGCGCCCAATTCCTCCCGATCGCCGGCATTGGCGGCATCGTAGCCGGCGAGCTGCAACGCTTCCTTCTGGAATCCGCTGCTGCGCATCGCAGCGAGCAGCAGCTGCAACGGCGGCTCGCGGAAAGTCTTGCGCTGGAGCGCCAGATAGTAACGTTCGGTGGCGAGCGGAACAAACTCGAGGCTATAGCGTGCCGCGGCCGCGCGCAGCCCGAAGCCTGCGTCCGCGCGTCCATCCGCGACCGCGGCTGCGACCGCCAGATCCACGTCGTCATGCGGGCCTGGGCCCGGCGGCCGGTTCATGAAGCGCAGGCCGGCGCGCGCGAGGTCGCGAACGCCGCGCACCCGCACGCCAGGGCGGACGATGATGCCTTGCTCGCGGGTCACGAAATGCAGCAACTGGTGCCGCTGCGGATCGAGCCAGCGTCCGAGCGCGGCGGCGGCGGCGGCGGCGCGCGGCAGGGCGTCGGCAACATGGAATCCCGCCAGGTCGCATTCCCCCCGCGCCAGCGCGGCGAGGCATTCGTCGGCGCCCCGGAAGGCGATGTCCAGGCGCAGGCGCGGCGCGCATAGCCGCGCGAGCACGGGAAGGGCCAGGTCGTGGCTCGCACGCAGGGAAAGATGCGATGCCTGTCCGGGCCCCGCGCCTGCGAGCATCTCCTGCACCTCCCGGCGCAGCCGTTCCAGTTGCGCGTCGAGAGTAGTGCGCACGTGAGCATCCGCTGCCAGGAGTTTGCGACCGTAGTCCGTGAGACGCGCGCCCTTGCCCCGTTGCATATCCACAAGCGGAAAACCCAGCGCGCGCGCGCCGGCGCCCAGCAGTCCCCAGGCGTGACGGTAGGAAAGACCTGCCGCATGCGCGGCTTCGCGCAACGAGGCGGCACGCGAGAGCGCCGAAAGCAGGGCGAGCAGCGCCTGGCCGTGGCGGGGCGACAGGCCTTCGCCCGCGAGCCAGCTTGGCTTCAGGTCAATGTCCGGGCTTATATGCAAAAGATTACCTATTTATTCTTCCGCTGCTGTTCGCATACAGTGATGTTGTCTCAATTAATATGCAAATGCAAACATAAGTATGGATACGCTCGGCCAGATTGTTGCCCTGAGCCTCGCGGTGAGCCTTTCGGCTGTGCTGCTGGCGGCGTTGATCGGATTGCCACTGGGCGCCGCCATTGCCGTCGGGCGCTTTCCCGGCCGGCGCGCGCTGATCGTGCTGCTCAATGCATTGATGGGGCTGCCACCGGTTGTGGTCGGGCTGCTGGTCTACCTGCTCCTGTCGCGGGCTGGACCGCTGGGGGAAATGGGATTGCTGTTTACGCCGCCGGCAATGGTGATCGCGCAAACCCTCCTGGTGCTGCCGATCATCGCCGCGCTTTGCCGTCAGTCGGTGGAAGACGCCTGGGTCGAGTACGAGGAGCAACTGCGTTCGCTGGGCGCCCACGGCCTTCGCGCCGCCGTGACCCTGGTCTGGGATATCCGCTTTTCCCTGGTGACCGTGGTACTCGCCGGGCTGGGGCGGGCGCTCGCCGAAGTGGGCGCGGTAATCATCGTTGGCGGCAACATCGATGGCGTCACGCGCGTAATGACCACCACCATCGCGCTCGAGACCTCGAAGGGCGATCTGCCCCTTGCGTTGTCGCTCGGCTTCATTCTTATTTCGCTGGTGATCCTGCTGAACGCAGCGGCCCATCTCATCAAGGAAGCCGCGCAGCGGCGCTACGGCTGATGGCGGCCTCCGGGAGCATCCTGCCCTTGTCGCTGCGCGGCGTTCGTTTTGCCGCCGGCGGGCGCAACATCATCGACGGCATGTCGGCCACAATCGGCGCCGGGCCGGCGACCATCATCCTGGGCGCCAATGGCGCCGGCAAGAGCGTGCTGATGCGACTGATGCATGGCCTGCTGCAGCCGACGTCGGGAGAAATTGCCTGGCGCGCCCAGGACGCGGAGCGGGTGCGGCGTGGGCAGGCGATGGTGTTCCAGCGGCCGGTGCTGCTGCGCCGTTCGGCACTTGCCAACATCCTCTATGCGCTGGAACTCGCGCGCGTCCCGGCTGCGGAATGCGCGCGGCAGGCGATGGACGCGCTGCGCGAAGTTGGCCTTGCCGACGTGGCGCACCGGCCGGCGCGCGTCCTCTCCGGCGGCGAACAGCAGCGCCTTGCGCTGGCGCGCGCCTGGGCGCTGCACCCCGAAGTGCTGTTCCTGGATGAGCCGACCGCGAACCTGGATCCCGGCGCGACGCGCGAGATCGAAAGCGTGATCAAGGCGTTCGACGCGTCCGGAACCAAGATCGTCATGTCGACACACAACCTCGGCCAGGCGCGCCGGCTCGGCGACGAAGTGCTGTTCATCCATCAGGGGCGTCTGGTCGAGAGCGCGCCGGTGGATGCATTTTTCGGCGAACCCGCCTCCGCTGAAGCGGCAGCGTTCGTCAAAGGAGAACTGCCTTGGGTCTAGTCGTGAAGTTCGTGCTTGCGTCGCTGCTTTGTACCCCGGTCTACGCGCAGCAGAGATTCATAACAGTCGCATCCACGACCTCAACCGAGCAGTCGGGCCTTTTCAAGTACCTGCTGCCACTGTTCGAGAACAAGACCGGCATCCAGGTGCGCGTGGTTGCGCTGGGTACGGGTCAGTCGCTCGACATGGGCAGGCGCGGCGACGCAGACGTGGTGTTTGTCCATGCCAAGCCGCTCGAGGAGAAGTTCGTCGCCGATGGCTTCGGTGTGCAGCGCTTCGAGGTCATGTACAACGACTTCGTGCTGGTCGGACCGAAGTCCGATCCGGCGAAGGTGGGCGGCAGCAAGGACATCGTTACGGCGCTGCAGAAGATCCGGGGCGCGCAGGCGCCATTCGCCTCGCGAGGCGACAAGAGCGGCACGCATTTCGCCGAGCTCGAACTCTGGCAAGCCGCCGGCATCGATATCGCTAAGGACAAGGGACCGTGGTACCGGGACACCGGTTCCGGCATGGGCCCGACGCTCAATACTGCGTCTGGAATGAATGCGTATGCGCTCGCGGACCGGGGAACGTGGCTGTCGTTCAAAAACCGCGGCGCGCTGGTCATCTCCGTGGAGGGCGACCGGCGTCTGTTCAACCAGTACGGCGTGATCCTGGTGAATCCGGCGAAGCATCCCCACGTGAAAAGAGAAATGGGCCAGGCCTTCGTCGATTGGGTGATTTCGCTTGAAGGACAGAACGCCATTGCGTCCTACAAAATCGGTGGCGAGCAGCTATTCTTCCCGAATGCGGCGAACTGACCGGACGCGGTATCGCGGCCTGACCCTGCGGGTGCTCGCCAGGTCCGGCGCCGCGATGGGGCCGGGCAAGGCGGAGCTCGTCGAGCGCATCGGCGGGACCGGGTCGATCTCCGCGGCGGCGCGGGAGATCGGCATGTCGTACCGGCGCGCCTGGCAGCTCGTCGAATCGCTGAATGCGGATTTTCGCGAACCGGTCGTGGAGACGGCAACCGGGGGCGCGCGTGGCGGCGGGGCGCGCGTGACGCCGTTCGGCGCACGCGTCGTGGCGCAGTTCCGGGCAATGGAGCATAAGGCCTCGAAAGCGGTCGCCGCCGACCTGAAGCGCTTCGCCAGCCATCTGGGAAGGAAAAAGTAATCGCGCCGGCTTCGTTATATTCCGTGGTATATAACGTTGATGCAGTTCCCGGACCCCGCGCTCGTCGCCTTGCTCGCCGCCGGCATGCTGCTGGCTGCTTTTCTATACGCGTCGGTCGGCCATGGCGGGGCGTCCGCGTACCTTGCGGCGATGGCCATTGCCGGAATTGCGCCGGCCGAAATGCGGCCGATCGCGTTGATGTTGAACGTGTTGGTGTCATCGCTTGCGACTTACAAATTCTGGCGCGCCGGCCACTTTCATTGGGCCCTGTTCTGGCCTTTCGCCGCGGTTTCCATCCCGGCCGCCTACCTGGGTGGCGCAATCACTCTCCCGGGCGCGGCCTACAAGGTGCTTGTCGGACTGGTGCTGTTGTACGCGGGTTGGCAACTATGGTGGAGCGCCCGCCTGGGAGAGGAACTGCGCCCGGCGCGGCGGTTGCCGGTAACGCTGGCCATGGCGATAGGTGCCGTGCTCGGCGTGCTTTCCGGCCTCACTGGTGTGGGCGGCGGGATATTCCTGAGTCCGTTGCTGCTGCTGTTCGGCTGGGCGGGAACCAAGCAGACCTCCGCGGTCGCAGCGCCGTTCATTCTGGTCAATTCGCTGGCGGCCCTGGCGGCCGGTTTTGTAAGGAATCCAGCCCTCCCGCCCGACTATGTCTGGTGGCTGATGGCGACGGTGGCCATGGGGGGCTGGGCAGGGGCGGAATACGGCAGCCGGCGCTTCGCCAACCCGCTCATCCGCCAGGTGCTGGCCGTGGTCCTCGCTATCGCCGGAGGGAAAATGGTTCTGGTGTAGATTGCGCCTTCTCCAAAGGATCCCCATGAGCAGCTACTACGAATCCGAAGACCTGAAGAAGTTCGGCGACATCGGCCAGCACGCGAAGAAGCTCGCGGATGGATTTTTCAAGTATTACGGCGACGTCACCGGCACCGATGGCGCGCTTACGAAGCGCGAGAAGGCGCTCATCGCTTTGGCCGTGTCGCACGCCCAGAGGTGCCCGTACTGCATCGACGCCTATACGACGCAGTGCCTGGAGACCGGTTCCAACCCGGAGCAGATGATGGAGGCGGTGCACGTGGCCGCGGTGATGCAGGCCGGTATCACGCTGGTGCACTCGGTGCAGATGCAGAACCACCTGAAGAAGATGGTTCTTTGAGCACGGCGGTTTCCCTGAAGCTGGTGAAAGCGAAGTCGAAATACGACTTCGACGGCTTGCTGCGCGAGCGCGGTATCGAGCTGCCGCCGCTGTCCATCGACACGCTGCAGGTGAATGTCACCAAGCTGTGCAACCAGGTCTGCCGGCACTGCCACGTCGACGCAGGGCCTCAGCGCAAGGAGATGCTTTCGCCCGAGGGCGTCGCCAAGTGCCTGGAGATCCTGGAGAAGCAGCCGCAGATCGCCAAGCTCGACATCACCGGCGGCGCGCCCGAGCTGCATCCCGCCTTCGATGCCTTCGTCGAGAAGGCAGTTGCGCTGGGCAAGCACGTGATGGTGCGGCACAACCTGACGGTGCAGCTGGACGGCAATCCGCAGACGAAGGAGAGCAAGGAATACCTGCCGGGTTTCTTCGCCAGGAACCGCATCGAGGTCATTTCCTCGCTGCCGTACTACCAGGAGTACTTCACCGACGCGCAGCGCGGGTCGGGCGTGTTCAAGAAGAGCATGGAAGCGATGCGGCGCCTGAATGCCGAGGGCTATGGCGTCGAGGGCAGCGGGCTGCAGCTGAATCTGGTCTACAACCCGGTCGGGCCCTACCTGCCGGCGGCGCAGGCCGGCCTGGAAGCGGACTACAAGCGCGAGTTGAAGGACAAATTCGGGTTGGTGTTCAACAACCTGTTTACGATCACCAACATGCCGATCAACCGCTTCAAGTTGCACCTGGACAAGTCGGGGCAGTACGAGGCCTACATGGAGAAGCTGCTCGCGGCCTTCAACCCGGCGGCGGCTGGCGGCGTGATGTGCCGGAGCCTGATCAGCGTCGGTCATGACGGCCGGATCTACGACTGCGATTTCAACCAGATGCTGGAAATGGATGCGGCGGACGCGAATGGCCGGAGGCTGAGCATTTTCGATTTCGAGTTCGAGCGCGCGATCCAGCGGCCGATTCGCTTCGGCGACCATTGCCTGGGCTGTACCGCGGGCGCCGGCAGTTCCTGCGGCGGAGCGACCGCGTGAAGACTTTTGGGTTCGCTGGCTGGTCCGGCAGCGGCAAGACCACGCTGATCGAAAAACTGATCCCGCTGTTCGTGCAACGAGGTTTGCGCGTCTCGCTGATCAAGCACGCGCACCATTCGTTTGACGTCGACGTGCCTGGCAAGGATTCCTACCGCCACCGCCATGCCGGCGCGTCGGAGGTGCTGGTGACTTCGTCGCGGCGCTGGGTGCTGATGCACGAGCTGCGCGGCGCGCGGGAGCCGTCGTTCGAGGAGCAGGTCAAGCACTTCTCGCCTTGCGACCTGCTGATCGTCGAGGGCTATAAATTCGCGCCCATCCCCAAGCTCGAGGTATACCGTGCCGAAACGGGAGAGGGATTTCTGCACCCGAAGGACCCGCACATCGTCGCCATCGCGACCGACGCGCGCGTGGAGACCACGTTGCAGCAGCTCGACCTGAACGACCACCAGGGGATCGCCGCTTTTATCATGACGCACCAGAAGTTCGCATGAACAATGGGCTGCTGTCCGTAGACGAAGCGCTCGAAACCCTGCTTGCCGGCGCGAAACCCGTGTCCGCGGTCGAACAGGTGCCGACCATGGATGCGGTGAATCGCGTGCTCGCGCGCGACCAGACCTCCACCATGGACGTGCCGCCAATGGACAACAGCGCCATGGATGGTTACGCGGTGCGCCTTGTCGACCTGAAGGGGCCGGACACGAAACTGCGCGTGGCGCAGCGCATTCCCGCCGGCTCCGTGGGTAAGCCGCTGGAGGCAGGCACGGCGGCGCGAATTTTCACTGGCGCCCCGGTGCCGGCTGGCGCAGACGCGATCGTGATGCAGGAATTCACCGAGGTGGAAAGAGAAACCGTAAAAGTAAAAAAGATGCCCAGGCCGGGCGAATGGATAAGGTTGACCGCCAGCGACATTCGCAAGGGTGGCACAGTTCTAGCGGCCGGAAAGCGCCTGCTGCCGCAGGACACGGGTCTCGCGGCCTCGGTCGGCATCAAGGCGCTGCCCGTTTTCCGGAAAGTGCGGCTAGGACTGTTCTTCACAGGCGATGAGCTGGTGATGCCCGGCGACCCGCTGCCCCCGGGACGGATCTACAACTCCAACCGCTTCACGCTGAACGGCCTTGCCGCCGCCTTCGGCTGCGAGGTGCGCGACTACGGCATTGTGCCGGACAGGCTGGAGGCGACACGCGAAGTATTGCGCCGCGCCGCGGCCGAGAACGACATCATCGTCACTTCCGGTGGAGTATCGGTAGGCGACGAGGACCACGTAAAGCCGGCGGTGGAGGCCGAGGGATCGCTGCTCATGTGGAAGATCGCGATGAAGCCCGGGCGGCCGCTCGCGTTCGGCAGGGTGAAGGACGCCGCGTTCATCGGCCTGCCGGGCAACCCGGTGTCCAGTTTCGTCACCTTCCTGATTTTTGTCCGGCCTTTTCTTCTGAAAACCCAGGGACAGATAGATACCCAACCCAGAACAATTGATGCTCGTGCGGATTTCGACTGGCCGGAACCCGACGCGAGACGCGAATTCCTGCGCGTAAAGTGGAATGCGCAAGGCGGGCTGGATCTCTATTCGACGCAGGACTCGGCGGTGATGACCTCCACCGCGTGGGCAGACGGGCTGCTGGACAACCCGGCGGCCGGCGCGATCCGCAAGGGCGACCGCGTCCGCTTCTTGCCATATTCGGAGCTATACCGATGAAAGTGAGAGTTCTCTATTTCGCGGGCATCCGGGAAAAGCTGGGCCGGGACGCGGAGGATCTCGTCCTGCCGGCGGGCGTCGGCACGGTTGCCGAGCTCCGGGTCCACCTCCGGGGCCGCGGCGATGCCTGGGCGGAGGCGCTGGATGAAGGCAAACTGCTGCGCGCGGCGGTGAACCAGGACATGGCGCATCCGACGGCTGCGATCAAGGCAGGCGACGAGGTGGCTTTTTTCCCGCCGGTGACCGGCGGATGAAAATTTCGGTGCAACCGGGTGATTTTGATGTTGGTGTTGAAATAAAAAATATCTCAAAAAACAACAGCATCGGGGCCGTCGCCAGTTTTGTCGGTTTGGTGCGCGACGTGGCCATGACGCTGGAGCATTACCCCGGCATGACCGAGCGCGCGATCGCCAAAATCGTCGACGAGGCGAAAGCCCGCTGGCAGGTGATCGACTGCGCCGTGATCCACCGCTACGGCGCGCTCCAGCCGAACGACCAGATCGTCATGGTGGCGGTGGCGAGCGGGCATCGCGGCGACGCTTTCGCCGCCTGCGAATTCATCATGGACTACCTCAAGACCCAGGCGCCGTTCTGGAAAAAGGAGCACACGCCCGGGGGCGCGCAATGGGTGGAAGCGAAGGCGGTCGACGACCAGGCGGCGGAACGCTGGAAATGACAGACCTCAGGATGATCCTTGCCGTCGCGGCCGGCGGCGCCCTCGGGTCCGTCGCGCGCTTCCTGGTGGGCATTGGCGCCACGAGGCTTTTCGGCCTGGCCTTCCCGTGGGGAACGTTGCTCGTCAACATCGCCGGCTCTTTCCTGATCGGCGTGTTGGTCGAACTGTTCGCCCTGAAATTGGACCTGCCGCAGGAGGCGCGCGGGTTTCTCACCGTCGGCATCTGCGGCGGATTTACGACCTTTTCGACGTTCTCGCTGGATGCCTACGTATTGATCGAGCGTGGAGACTGGTGGCTCGCGGCTGGCTACGTCGTCGGATCCGTGGCCCTTTCGATCGGTGCCCTGATTGCGGCCCTCCACCTGGTGCGCTCGCTCGCCTAGGCGTCGTCCCTCGCCAGCCGCAGCCCGCTGAACTGCCAGCGCGCGTCGGGCGGGAAGAAGTTTCGGTAGCTCGCGCGAATGTGGCTCGCTGGCGTGCCGCAAGAGCCGCCGCGCAGCACGTACTGACCCGACATGAATTTGCCGTTGTATTCGCCCACTGCGCCCGCGGCGATGCGTAAACCCGGGTAGGGCGAGTAGTCGCTGCGCGTCCACTCCCATACATCGCCAAAAATCTGGGCGGGAGTGCCGTTCGCGGGGCTTTCGCGCAACGGAAGCGGGTGTAGCGCGCCACTTTCCACGAAGTTGCCTTCGCGGGGCGAGTTCCTAGCGGCAACTTCCCACTCGGCCTCGGTCGGCAGCCGTTCCTTTGCCCAGCGTGCAAAGGCCTCGGCTTCGTAGAAGCTAACGTGGCAAATCGGCGTGTTCGGATCCACCGGCACCATGCCGTGCAGCGTGAAGGTGCGCCACTCGCCGCCGTGGCGCTCCCAGTACGCGGGTGCCTGCCAGCCGAGCGCATTGACAGCGTCCCAGCCTGCGGACAGCCACAATTCGGGCCTGCGGTAGCCGCCGTCTTCCACAAAGTCGATAAAGTCACCATGCGTCACGGGGTGGGTCGCGATGCTGAACGCGTCCAGCCAGGCGCGATGGCGCGGCATTTCATTGTCGAAGCAGAATCCGTCTCCGTCGTGCCCGATCTCGCTCAGCCCTTCCGCATGGAAGATCCATCCCCGTACCCGTGCGCGGATCGGCGTGAGAGGCCAGGGTTTCTGGTATGCGGGCTTGAGCGGATTGCGCGAAAGCAGGTGCTTCAGATCGGTGAGGATCAATTCCTGGTGCTGCTGCTCGTGGTGCTGGCCCAGTTCAATCAAATCCGCAATCGAAGCGGAGACGCTTGTCCCGGAGAGAAGCTGCTGCATCGAGGCGTCCACGTGGCGCCGGTACGCCAGTACCTCGTCCAGTCGCGGGCGCGACAGCATGCCTCGCTCCGCCCGCGGATGCTTTTCGCCGATCGCGTTGTAGTACGAATTGAACAGCACGCGGTACGCCGGATCGAACGGCCGGTATCCCCGCAAATACGGCTCGAGCACGAAGGTCTCGAAGAACCAGCTGGTGTGCGCCAGGTGCCACTTGACCGGGCTCGCGTCCGGCATCGACTGCAGCGTGCAGTCTTCCGCTGAAAGCCCCTGCGTGAGGGCCTCGGTGGCACTGCGCACCTGTGCGTAGCTCACGCCGACGTCGGCGCGGTGGGTCCTGCCGCTGTCCGGATGCATGGCCCTTGGTCTCCTCCTGGGGCTTGCGCATTTCAGGCTTGAACAGGAACACTATACCCGGCTTGATTCCGGTCAAAATGCCCCCATCTGCGACCGGGTAAAAGACTATTGGGATCAGACCCATGCGCTTCGACAAATTCACGACCAAGCTGCAGGAAGCCTTTGCCGAAGCCCAGAGCCTTGCGCTCGGCCGCGACCACCAGCAGATCGAGCCGGCGCACCTGCTGCTTGCTCTCCTGAACCAGGAGGACGGCGGCGTCGCCGGCCTGGTTGCGCAGGCGGGCGGGAACGCCAATTCTCTCAGGCAGGGCCTGACCCTGGCGATCGGCCGCCTTCCAAAGGTGGAAGGGACGCCGGGCGAAGTCCACCTATCGCGCGACCTCACCAACCTGCTGAACGTCGCCGACAAGGAAGCGCAGAAACGCGGCGACCAATATATCGCCTCGGAGCTGTTCCTCCTGGCCTGCACCGCGGACAAAGGGGAGACCGGCAAGCTGCTGAAGTCTTCCGGGCTCACCAGGCAGTCCCTGGAAAAGGCCGTGGAACAGGTCAGGGGCGGAGAAAAAGTCTCCTCGCAGGCGGATGAAGGCCAGCGCCAGGCGCTGGCGAAGTACACGCTCGACCTGACCGAGCGCGCCCGGAAGGGCAAGCTCGATCCGGTCATCGGCCGGGACGACGAGATCCGGCGCTGCATCCAGATCCTGCAGCGCCGCACCAAGAACAACCCGGTGCTGATCGGCGAGCCTGGCGTGGGCAAGACGGCCATTGTCGAAGGCCTCGCCCAGCGCATCATCAACGGCGAAGTGCCGGAGTCCCTGAAGAACAAGCGCGTGCTGGTGCTCGACATGGCCTCCCTGCTCGCCGGCGCGAAATACCGCGGCGAATTCGAGGAGCGCCTCAAGTCGGTGCTGAAGGAGCTGGCCCAGGACGAGGGCAACACCATCGTCTTCATCGACGAGTTGCACACCATGGTCGGCGCCGGCAAGGCAGAAGGCGCGATCGACGCCGGCAACATGCTCAAGCCGGCGCTCGCGCGCGGCGAGCTGCATTGCATCGGCGCCACCACGCTGAACGAATACCGCAAGTACGTGGAGAAAGACGCCGCGCTGGAGCGCCGCTTCCAGAAGGTGCTGGTCGGTGAGCCGTCAGTGGAGGCCACCATCGCCATCCTGCGCGGATTGCAGGAGCGCTACGAGGTGCATCACGGCGTCGACATCACCGACCCGGCGATCGTCGCCGCGGCCGAGCTCTCCAACCGCTACATCACCGACCGCTTCCTGCCCGACAAGGCGATCGACCTGATCGACGAGGCGGCCGCGCGCATCCGGATGGAAATCGACTCCAAGCCGGAGTCCATGGACAGGCTCGACCGGCGGCTGATCCAGCTCAAGATCGAGCGCGAGGCGGTGCGCAAGGAGAAGGACGAGTCGTCGAAAAAGCGGTTCTCGCTGATTGAAAGCGAAATCCAGAAGCTGGCAAAGGAATACTCCGACCTCGAGGAGATCTGGAAGGCCGAGAAGGCCCAGGTCGCCGGCAGCCAGCATGTGAAAGAAGAGCTGGAGAAACTCAAGCTGCAGATGGAGGAAGCCAAGCGCAAGGGCGACTGGCAGAAAATGTCCGAGATCCAGTACGGGAAGATCCCGGCGCTTGAGTCTCAGCTCAAGAGTTCTGAAAAGAATGAAATTAAAAAGACGCGGCTTGTCAGGACCCAAGTCGGCGCCGAGGAAATCGCCGAGGTGGTGTCGCGCGCCACAGGTATCCCGGTGTCGAAAATGATGCAGGGCGAGCGCGACAAGCTGCTCAAGATGGAAAACCGCCTGCACGAGCGCGTGATCGGGCAGGACGAGGCCGTGCGCCTCGTATCCGATGCGATACGGCGCTCGCGCTCGGGGCTGTCCGATCCGAACCGGCCGTACGGGTCATTCCTCTTCCTCGGGCCGACGGGCGTAGGCAAGACCGAGCTGTGCAAGGCGCTGGCTGGTTTTCTGTTCGATTCCGAGGACCACCTGATCCGCATCGACATGTCCGAATACATGGAAAAGCATTCGGTGTCGCGCCTGATCGGCGCGCCGCCGGGCTACGTTGGCTATGACGAAGGCGGCCAGCTGACGGAGCTCGTGCGCAGGAAGCCGTATGCCGTGATCCTGTTCGACGAGATCGAGAAGGCGCACCCGGACGTGTTCAACGCGTTGCTGCAGGTGCTCGATGAAGGGCGCATGACGGACGGACAGGGGCGCACCGTGGATTTCAAGAATACGGTGATCGTCATGACCTCGAATCTGGGTTCGCAGATGATCCAGCAGATGGCCGACAGCGATTACGAACTGGTCAAGCTCGCGGTCATGGGCGAGGTGAAGACCCATTTCCGGCCCGAGTTCGTCAACCGCATCGACGAGGTTGTGGTGTTCCACAGCCTGGCCGACGACAACATCCGGTCGATCGCGAGAATCCAGCTGCAATATCTGGCTGCCCGGCTGGCGAAAATGGAATACGGCCTGGACATCGCCGACGCCGCGGTCGCGGAAATCGCGCGGGCCGGATTCGACCCGGTCTACGGCGCCCGGCCTCTCAAGCGCGCGATCCAGTCGCAGATCGAGAATCCGCTCGCCAAGGCCATCCTGGAAGGGCGCTTTGCGCCCAGGGACACGATCCTGGTGGACTACCGCGGATCGAAAATGACGTTCGAAAAGGCGGCGGTTCGGGCGGCTGCGTAACGGCTGTCGTCCCCGCGCAGGCGGGGACCCATGTTTTCAGCCCTGACGCGCCGGGTCTGCTGCAGCATTTCCTCCCACAAGCCGTCCATGTCCTTGCGGAAGACCACGTCCATGTCCGCGCCCAGCACCGACCAGATGCCGCGATCGATCTCGGACTTCAGTTCGCCCGGCCGCCAGCCGACGTAGCCGACGTAGTAGCGCGCGTCGTTCGGTTTGGATTCGATCACCTGGTCGATGGTGTTGACGCGAAATGCCATGTACAGGTTCTTCATCACCTGCACCGAACCCGCGCCGGGCGCCGCATCGGTCTTCACCAGCGCCACCAGGGCGCCGCGCGAAAACGGCCCGCCGTAGTACACCGGTTCCATCACCTTTTTCGACGGTTCATGTTCGGGGAACAGGCTGCTGAGCGAGCGGCGGGTGGGACGGTTCAGGATCACGCCGACGTGCCCGCCATTGGGCCCGGGCGCCGCGAACAGCACGGCCTGCCGGTAGTCGACATCGCGGAATGCCGGGTGCGCCACGAGCAGCATCGCGGATTCCTCGTCCTGGGCCAGCGCAGGCGGGGACCACGGCGCCGCACAGGCGAGAAAAGCGATGCCAATCAACAGTCGCAGGGCGCGGACCATCCAGCAAATATTGTAACGCCGGAATTGTGCGTCCGGGGGCCGCTGCGCGCGGCCCGTTCCACCAGTTCCTCCCACAGTCCTTCGGCGCTTTTGCGAAACACCATCGACTCGTCGGCCGGCAGCAGGAACCAGCCGTCGCGCGTGACCTCGCTCTCGAGCTGGCGCGGCATCCAGCCGGCGAATCCGGCGTAGAGTCGGTACTGCGCGTCCGGCGCCGCCAGCAGCAGGTTGATGTTGTCCGGGTGCATCGTAAGGTAGATGTTCTTCAGGACGTGGAACGCCGCGGCCGCGGGCGCGGTATCGGAACGGTACACGGCGATGATCGCCCGGCGCATCACCGGTCCACCGATGTAGATCGGGTCGCGGTAGTTCTGTGTCGGGTACTCCTGCGACAGGAATTGCGACAGTTTGAGCCGGCTGGGCCGGTTGACGATCACGCCGACCGTGCTGCCGTCTTCGGTCTGCGTGACCAGGACCACAGATTTAGCGAAATTCGGATCCGTGAGCGACGGTTTCGCGATCAGGAACAGGCCATTGGCGGGCAGATTCTGCTGCGCCAGTGCCGGCGCGGAAATCGCCAGCGCCAGCAGGAGGGCGGCCGCGCGCCGCATGTGCTACTTCGGTTTTCCGGCCTCTTGCGCCGGCGCCGGCTTGCTATCGTCGGGCTTGTAATCTCCGATGACGCCCTTCAGCGGGCAGACCTTGAATGCGGGACAACTCCTGCAGCCGGCGACGATCGCGATCGGGCATAGCGTCATATTGCTGCTCCTTTGGCCTGTCAGCTGAAAGCCTGGATCCCGGTCATTGCGCGACCGAGGATCAGGGCGTGGATGTCGTGCGTGCCTTCGTAGGTGTTGACCACTTCGAGATTGACCAGATGGCGCGCGACGCCGAATTCGTCCGAGATGCCGTTACCGCCCATCATGTCGCGCGCGAGGCGGGCGATGTCGAGGGATTTGCCGCAGGAGTTGCGCTTGAGGATGGAGGTGATCTCCACCGACGCCGTGCCCTCGTCCTTCATGCGCCCCAGGCGCAGGCAGCCCTGCAGGCCAAGCGTGATTTCAGTCTGCATGTCGGCGAGTTTTTTCTGGATCAGCTGGTTGGCGGCGAGCGGGCGGCCGAACTGCTTGCGGTCCAGCACGTACTGGCGCGCGCGGTGCCAGCAGTCTTCCGCCGCCCCCAGCGCGCCCCAGGCGATGCCGTAGCGCGCCGAGTCGAGGCAGGTGAACGGGCCTTTCAGTCCGCGCACTTCGGGGAACGCGTTCTCTTCCGGGCAGAACACGCCATCCATCACGATTTCGCCGGTGATGGAGGCGCGCAGGCCTACTTTGCCGTGGATCGCAGGAGCACTCAATCCTTTAGATTGTTTTTCCAATACAAAACCTCTAATTGCGCCCTCGTCGTCTTTCGCCCACACCACGAACACGTCGGCGATCGGCGAATTGGAGATCCACATCTTCGCGCCGCTCAGGCTGTAGCCGCCTTCGACTTTTTTCGCGCGCGTTACCATCGAGGCCGGGTCGGAGCCGTGGTTGGGCTCGGTAAGGCCGAAGCAGCCGATCCATTCGCCGCTGGCCAGCTTCGGCAGGTACTTCTTCTTCGTCTCCTCGTTGCCGAAAGCGTGGATCGGCACCATCACCAGCGACGACTGCACGCTCATCATCGAGCGGTAGCCCGAGTCCACGCGCTCCACCTCGCGCGCGATCAGGCCGTAGCTGACGTAGTTCAGGCCGGGACCGCCGTATTGCTCCGGGATCGTCGGCCCGAGCAGGCCAAGCGCGCCCATCTCGGGAAAAATCTCGGGATCGGTTTTTTCGTTACGGAACGCCTGCACGACGCGCGGCGCCAGCTTGTCCTGGCAGTAGGCGCGCGCCGCGTCGCGCACCATGCGCTCGTCGTCCGTCAACTGGTCGTTCAGGAGGAGCGGGTCCTCCCAGACGAAGCGGGCCTTGGCTTTCTGCTTTTCGGGGGCGTTCATCGGCACTCCTGATCGTAGCCAGTCATTCTATCGCCGCGCGGATGCATTCGCGCAAAGCATGCTCAACTGGCGGCACACAGGATGCTTCGCTGGAGAAGATGTCCTACGAGCCGGATTCCGGGACGGTCATCTAGGTGACGTAGGCTGCATTGTGCGGACTCGGCCAGGCTCACGAACCTGCGAACGGACCTTTGTGATGCGCCAGCGGGACGGCAGGGCCGGATTGATTTACCTATCTCTTTTCGAAGCCATGCATGCTTGAGTAATATAAAGTTGTACTTTAGAATACTCAATCATGCGCAATGTTCATCGAGAACTTCAACAGGCCGTCACGCTGGCGGCGCGGAGTTTTCCGGCCGTGGTGCTGACCGGGCCGCGGCGGGCCGGGAAGACCTGGCTGCTGCGCCATTTGCTGCCCAAGGCCAGCTATTTCCTGCTCGAAGACCCGACGGTGGTGGCCCGCTTGCGGGCCGATCCGCAGGGCTTTCTCGACGCGCTCAAGACTCCCGCGATTCTGGACGAAGTGCAAAACGTGCCGGAGGTGTTCGCGCTGGTGCGCGCCCGCATCGACCGGCAGCCGCGGCGGACCGGCCAGTGGTTTCTGACCGGTTCGCAGGAAACGTCGCTGATGCAGGGTGTGACGGAATCCATGGCCGGCCGGGCGGCAGTGCTGCAATTGCGCCCGCTGTCAACGCGCGAGAGCGCCAAGGTGAGCCTGCTGCGGGGCGGCTATCCGGAAGCGATCGCGCGCCCCGGCGCGGCGCGCTTGTGGTTCAGTTCATACGTGCAAACCTATCTCGAGCGCGACGTGCGGGCGGTGACGGCGGTGAGGGACCTTGCGACGTTCCGGAGATTCCTTGCGCTGGTGGCGAGCCGACACGGGCAGGTGCTCAACAAGACCGACCTCGCCGCGCCGCTGGGCTTGAGTGTGCCGACGATCGCGCAATGGCTTGGCGTGTTGGAGACCACCGCCCAGGTGTTGATCGTGCCGCCGTTTTACGAGAATCTCGGCAAGCGGCTGATCAAGTCGCCCAAAGTGTATCTGGCCGACTCGGGTCTGGCCTGCCACCTGCTGGGCATCGATTCTGCCGCTGAACTGGCGAAGTCGCCATTCCTGGGCGCGCTGTTCGAAGGCTTCATCGCCGCCGAGATGATCAAGGCCCAAACCAACCGGGGCCGGCGGCCGGAGTTGTACTATTTCCGTGATGAACAGGGGCTGGAGGTCGATTTCATCTTGCCGCAAAAGAGCGGTTCCGTCGCGCTGGTGGAATGCAAGGCGGCGCGCACCGTGACGCCCGCGATGGCGGCGCCGATGCGGCGGCTGGCGGAGGCGATGAAGAGAAAGCGTCCCCGCGCAATCCGCGTGGCAATGTCCCTTGTCCACCAAAGCCCGAAAAACCCAGTGGAGACCCAGGCGGTGGCTCCCGGCGTCCGCGCCTGGGCATGGCAGGATTTCGTCCGCCAACTTTGACGCGCCTTATCCTTCCACGCGCTCGAGAATCACCGCAAGGCCTTGTCCCACTCCTATGCACAGCGACACCGCGGCGTATTTGCCGCCGGTTTCCTTCAACTGGCGTGACACGGTGAGGGCGAGGCGCGCGCCCGAGCAGCCGAGCGGGTGCCCGATGGCGATGGCGCCGCCGTTGGGATTGACGCGCGGATCCTTGAAATCCACCTTCATGATCGCCAGGCAGCCCAGCACCTGGCTCGCGAAGGCTTCGTTGATTTCGATAATCTCCATGTCCGTGAGCGACAGCCCGGCGCGCTCGAGCGCTTTCGGGATCGCAAAGGCCGGACCGACGCCCATGATGCGCGGCTCCACGGCGGCGGAAGCAGCGGCAAGAATCTTCGCAATCGGCTTCTTGCCGTTCTTCTCGCCCCACCTGCGGCTGGCGATGATCAGGGCAGCAGCTCCGTCGTTCACGCCTGACGCATTGCCGGCCGTCACCACGCCGCCTTCGTAAAGAGGCTTGAGCCTGGTGAGCGACTCCATCGTGGAATCGCGGCGCGGATGCTCGTCCTGCATGACGATGGTCGGTGGGGCATCACGTTTTTTATTGGGGATTTTTATTTCCAGAATCTCCCCTTTGTAAAAACCTTCCGCCTCCGCCTGCGCGTACTTTTTCTGCGAACCCAGCGCGAACTCATCCGCCTGCTCGCGCGACACGCCGAATTCCTTCGCCACGTTGTCGCCGGTCTCCGGCATCGCCTGGTCGCCGAACTGTTTCTTGAAGCGCGGATTGGTGAAGCGCGAGCCGATGGTGGTGTCGTACATCCTCACGTCGCGCGAGTAGGGCGACTCGGCTTTCGCCATCACGAAGGGCGCGCGCGACATGCTCTCCACGCCGCCCGCGATGTAGAGGTCGCCTTCGCCTGCGGTGATCGCGCGCGCCGCGTCGGTCACGGCCTGCAGGCCCGAAGCGCACAGGCGGTTCACCGTTACGCCCGGCACCGTGGGCGGCAGCCCCGCCATCAGCGTGGCGAAGCGCGCCACGTTGCGGCAATCCTCGCCGGCCTGCGTGACGCAGCCGAGGATTACGTCGCTGATGTCTTCGGACCTGACCGCGTTGCGCTTGACCACTTCGGCGATCACTTCGCCGGCCAGGTCGTCCGGGCGCAGGCCCGCGAGCTTGCCCGCGTGCCGGCCGATGGGGGAACGCAGTCCGTCATAGATGTAGGCATCGAGCATAGGGGTACCTTTTTTCTGTCTCTATGAATCTTTTGAAAGTAAGGAAACGCCGAGCTGAGCTCTGCGCTTCAGCCACGGGCTGGGCCGGTATCGGGTTTCGCCGTAGAACGAATGCATCGCCTCCAGGATCGCGAGGATCTTCGGCCCGCCCACTGAATCGCCCATTGCGAGCGGACCGTGCGGATAGCCTAGTCCCAGCACCACGGCGGAGTCCAGGTCTTCTGGCGAAGCGATGCGCTGCTGCACGATGTCGCAGCCGATGTTGACGACGTGCGCCACCACGCGCTGCGCGACGAAGCCCGCCGAATCGCGGATCACGGACACGGGCACGCCATCGGAGGCGAGCAGTGCGTGCGCGGCGTCGCGCACTTCGGGCAGGGTCACGGGTGTCGTCATCAGTGTGCGACGCTTGCTGAAGCCGAAGATCGGATCGACCGCGACCGTGCGCGCCGGGTCGAGCTTGAGCTGCAGCGCGGTGGTCGTGGCGTCGTGACCGAGCGGCGCGACGAAACAGACAGAATCCGGGCCGGGTCTGGAAACTGTTTTCGCCCCGAGTTTCGCCAGAAGATCCTTCAATTCGGGAACGCACCAGACCGAACCTAAAGCTTCCGAGGGAATTTTTTGCTCCGGAATTTTCTCGGCAGTCCCGTCCTTGCCATATTTGTACCAGCCGCGCGCCGTTTTCCTTCCAAGCAATCCGGCAGCAACGCGCGGATCCGACAGGAAGGAGGGTTGGTATTTCGGCTCACCGTAGTATTGCGCGTGCATGGACTTCATCACGCCGTGCGCGATGTCGAGGCCGACGAGGTCGAGCAGGCCGAAGGGCCCCAGCCGGAAACCCGCCGCCTCCACGAGAATCCGGTCGATGGCAGCGACGTCCGCGACGCCTTCCTGCAGCACGCGCAGGCTTTCCGGCACGTAGCCGCGCCCGGCGTGATTGACGATGAAGCCGGGGGTGTCCTTGCAGCGCACCGGCTTGTGGCCGTAGCGCTTCGCGAGCGCGATCAGCGCGTCGCCCACCCAGGGTTCGGTCAGTTCGCCTTCCACGACTTCGACGATTTTCATCACCGGGACCGGATTGAAGAAGTGATAGCCCGCGATGCGCCCAGGTCTGGCGCAGGCCGAGGCCATCGCGGTGACTGAAAGAGAGGAGGTGTTGGAGGCAAGGATGCAATTTTCCGACACCACCGCCTCGAGGGCCTTGAACAATTCCTGTTTTGGACCCAGCAGCTCGACGATGGCCTCGACGACCACGTGGCAGGGCTTGAGCGCGGCGAGTGAATCGACGATCTCGACGCGCGCCAGCGCCTGGTCCGCGTCGGATTGGAGCACGCGCCCCTTTTGCACCAGTCCGGTGAGCGTCTTGCCGATGGCGTCCTTCGCCGCCTGCGCCGCGCCGGGCTTGGCATCGAACACCAGCGTGCGCACGCCGCACTGCGCCAGCACCTGCGCGATCCCGCGCCCCATGGTGCCGCTGCCGGCGACGCCGGCGACCAGATCTTCACGATGGATATCGAGCATGGAAGGCGGATTCTAGAGGATATAATTCCCGAACCACACGAGGAGGAGAACTCGATGAAGGTAAACGCGTTGAGCGCGGCACTCTTTGCCGCCTGTACCGTGTTCGCCATTCCGACGTTCGCGCAGAGTTTTCCATCCAAGCCGATCGTCATGATCTGCCCCTGGCCGGCGGGCGGTTCCACCGACCAGCACCTGCGCGCGTTCGCGCAGATCGCCTCCAAGTACGTCGGCCAGAACATCGTGGTCGAGAACAAGCCCGGTGCCGGCGGCATGCTCGGGCCGGGCAACATGGCGAAACTCGCGCCGCCGGACGGCTACACCATTTCCCAGCTGCCGGTCGGCGCGTTCCGTATCCCGTACATGCAGAAGGTGGACTGGGATCCGCTCAGGGATTTCACCTACATCATCGGCATCACCGGCTACACCTTCGGCATCGTGGTGAAGTCGGAATCCCAGTTCAAGACGCTGGAGGAAATGATCGCTTTCGCCAAGGCCAATCCCGGCAAGATGAGCTACGGCTCGACGGGCAACGGCACCTCGCCACACCTGCTGATGGAAGAGCTCGGGCTGAAGACAGGCGTGGAGTTTCTGCATGTGCCATTCAAGGGCAACGCCGATTCGACCCAGGCGCTGCTGGGCGGCCACATCATGGCGCAGTCAGATGCGACGGGCTGGGGCCGGCAGGTGGATGCCGGCGCCTTCCGCCTGCTGGTCACCTTCGGCGAAAAGCGCACCAAGTGGAACGCGCCGACCGCCAAGGAGCTGGGCATCGACATCGTGTCGTATTCACCCTACGGGTTCGTCGCGCCGAAGGGCATGGACCCGAAGGTTCAGAGATTTCTGCACGATGCGTTCAAGAAGGCGCTCGACGATCCGGAGCACATGAAAGTGCTCGCCCAGCTGGACCAGGTGTATTGGTATAAATCCAGCGAGGACTACGCCAAGTGGGCCGCGGAGACGTTCAAGGCCGAACGCGCGACGATAGAGCGGGTAGGATTGCTGCTGAAGTAATTCGAAGGGGGTGCGCATGAAATATCGCAAGATTCTCCTCGCGTACAACGGCTCGGTAGAGGGCAAGCGGGCCTTGTTCGAGACCGCCGACCTGGCGGGCTTTCTGAACGCCGAGATGCACTTGCTGGCGGTGGCAAGCATGCCGCCAAGCCTGTTCCTCACCGAGGGCTTCGTGCCCGAGGAACTGCTGGAGGAAGAAAAGAAACGCACCCGGGCGGTGCTGGACGAAGGCATCAAGGGCCTCACCGACAAGGGATTCAAGGCTGAAGGGCACCTCGCGGTCGGCGAGCCGGTGGAGGAAATCTGCCGCGCCGCCAAAGAGGTAGGCGCCGACCTGATCGTGGTCGGCCACAACCAGAGCACCTCCTGGGCGGCTCGCTGGTGGAAGGGGTCGGTCGGGGCTTCGCTGCTGGACTATGCCCCCTGCAGCATCCTGATTGCCCTATCGAAGGCGTAATTCAGCGAATAGCGAAAGAGCCCGCGCCGGCGGGCTTTTTTGTTTCTACAATCTGTCTCAAATGACGACATCTTTCGGCGGGTCGAGCAGCAACATGCGGGGCAGGCTCGAAGACGAGCGCATGCTCAAGGGGCGGGGGCGCTACGTCTCCGACTGGACGCTTCCCAACCAGGCCTACGGGCATTTCCTGCGCTCGGACCGGCCGCACGCGAAGATCGTGTCGATCGACGCATCCGCGGCGCTGGCGATGCCCGGCGTGATTGCCGTGGTCACGGGCGCGGAGCTTGCGGCTGCCGGCTTGAAGCCGATCCCGGCCGCGGCGCCATTCAAGTGGCGCGATGGCTCCGAGCAGCGTCCGGCATTGCGTCCATCGCTCGCGCACGAAGTCGTACGGCACGTCGGAGAGCCCGTCGCCCTCATTGTCGCGGCGACAGCGGCGCAGGCGCAGGACGCCGCGGAAGCGGTGGCCGTGGAGTTCGACGAACTGCCGGCGGTAACCACTGCGACGGCAGCGCTCGCCAAGGGCGCGCCGCAGCTGCATGCGGGTGCGCCCGGAAACCTGGTGCTCGACTTCGAAGGCGGCGATGCGGCAGCCACCGCTGCTGCATTCTCGAAAGCGGCCAAGGTCGTGAAGCTGCGCGCCTATCACTCGCGCGTGGTCGGCAATCCGATGGAACCGCGCGCCGCGACGGGTTCCTACGATCCCGGGACGGACATGTACTTCCTGCACGGTACGACGCAGGGCGTGGGCCCCATGCGCGGGCAGCTCTCCACCGTCCTTGGCGTGCCGCCGGAAAAGATTCGCGTCGTGGCCGAGGAAGTGGGCGGCGGATTCGGCGTGCGCTTCAACGCCTATCCGGAGTACGGCGCGCTGCTCTACGCGGCGAAGAAGCTCGGGCGCCCGGTGAAATGGACCGGCACGCGCTCGGAAGTGTTCCTCGGCGACGAGCAGGCGCGCGACATCTTGCATTCGGGCGAGATGGCGCTGGACGCGAGCGGCCGGATCCTCGGCATGCGCTTCGATTACCTTTCCAATCTCGGCGCCTACGTTGCCTTTACCGGCGCGGTCGTCAACACCATCGGCCTGGTGAACGTGAACTGCGGCGTCTACGACGTGCAGGCGGTACACGTGCGCGGGCGGCTCGTGCTCACCAACACCATTCCGACGGCAGCGTACCGAGGCGCCGGCCGGCCGGTGGCGTCCTACGCGCTCGAGCGCATGGTGGATGAGGCGGCGCGCGAGCTGGGCCTCGATCCGGCCGAGTTCCGCCGACGCAACATGATCCCGAAGGCGAAGATGCCCTACAAGCTCGTCGGCGGCTTCGAGTACGACTGCGGGGATTTCGAAGGCGTCATGGACAAGGCACTGGCCGAAATCGGCTGGAACAGCTTCGACGAGCGCAGAAAAAAATCGCGCGCGAACGGCAAGCTGCGCGGCCGCGGCATGGCCACGTACATCGAGATGACCGCGCCCGGCGGCTTCGCGCCCTACGACCAGGCGCACATTACCTGGGACGAGGACGGCGGCGTCACGCTGCGCACGGCCTCGCATAACCACGGCCAGAGCCACGAAACCACGTTCGCGCAGGTCGTGTCCGGCGTGCTCGGCATTCCAATGGAAAAAATCCGCCTGCGCACGTCCGAACCCGACTTCAACCTCACGGCGAATCCAACCGGCGGGTCGCGCACGCTGCATGGCCTGGGCAGCGCGATGTTCCTCGCGTCGCAGGAAATCGTGAAGAACGGCATGGCGCTCGCGGCTGACGCGCTGGAAAGCGCGCAGATGGATCTGGAGTTTTCGTCGGGGCTCTACAGGATCAAAGGAACGGATAGAAACATCAGCATTTCGGCATTGGCGAAGAAATACCCGGGCAAGCTTGACCTCGACTACAAGGACCGCCCGAAGGTGCCGGGTACGTTTCCCAACGGTTGCCACGTCTCGGAGGTGGAGATCGACCCGGAGACCGGCGAATGCGACATCGTTTCCTATGTTGCCTGCGACGACGCCGGGAACATCATCAACCACCAGGTCGTGGAAGGTCAGATGCAGGGCGGGATCACCCAGGGCGCGGGCCATATCTTTGCCGAACAGGCGGTTTACGACGCCTCCGGCCAGCTGCTCACCGGCAGCTTCATGGACTACGCCATGCCGCGCGCGGGCCTGGTCGGCGGGCTGAAGGTGACGGACTTCGCGGTGCCGACGGCCACCAACCCGCTTGGGGCCAAGGGCGTGGGTGAGGGCGGGGTCACGGGCGCCATGCCCTGTCTCATGAACGCGGTGCTGGACGCACTGCGCACGGCAGGAGTACAACGTTTCGACATGCCGGCTTCGCCGCAGCGGGTCTGGGCGGCGTTGCGAGCGGCAAAGGAAGGCAAGCCCGAAGCGCTGGCGATCCAGGAATGAAACGAGCCTCTCTTTACAGCAGTTCGCGCCCGAAGGCGGCGAGCGAGGTATTGCCGCCGCAGCAGATCGCAGCCAAACGCAAACCAGGGGAGTGGCTGCGCAGGCACCGTGTCCCGTTACTCGCCGCGACGCCCGGCGCGCTCGCGCTGCTATTTGTGCTGGCGCAATGGGGAGGCACGCTTTCCCCGCAGCGGTTGACGCAGGAGGACATCGACGCGGCAGTCACCAGCGCGCTCGAGACCGTACCCCTGCCGTCGGTCGCAACCAAGGCTTACGAAGCAGTGCGCGGCTCGGTGGTTCGCGTGCGGGGATTCGTGATCGGACCGGATGGCGACGAGTTGCAGTCCAGCGTCGGCACGGGCGTGGTGATCCTCGACACCGGAGTAATCCTCACCAACATCCACGTGGTGGCAGGCGCCAGGCGCATCAGCCTTACGTTCGCCACCGGCATGGAATCGGATGCCGTGGTTACCGGTACGCGCCCGCAGGATGATCTCGCGGTGCTGCAGGCGGTCACCATTCCCGACGATCTGATGGCCGCTACGCTGCAATCCACGAGCGGCTTGTCGCCGGGCGACCATGTCACCGCGGTCGGTTTTCCCTTCGGCTTCGGGCCGTCGGTCTCCTCGGGCGTGGTCTCCGGATTGGGGCGCGAATTCCGCAACCCCGAAGGCCAGCGCGTCCTCACCAATTTGATCCAGTTCGATGCGGCGGCGAATCCCGGCAACTCCGGCGGTCCGCTGGTGAATGCGTCGGGCGAGGTGGTCGGCATCGTCACCGGGATACTCAATCCGACCCAGCAGCGCGTATTCGTCGGCATCGGCTTTGCCGTGCCGATTGAAAACGCCGCCATGGCAGTGGGCGTGCCGCCGTTCTAACCTGGAGCAGGGCAATGGAAAAGATCCTCTACGAGGTCAAGAAAATCGTCGTTGGCCAGGACCACTTCCTGGAGCGCGTCATGGTGGCGATCCTGGCGCAGGGCCACCTGCTGGTCGAAGGCGTACCGGGCCTCGCGAAGACGCTCACCGTGAAGACGCTGGCGCGCACCATTCGCGGCACCTTCCGCCGCATCCAGTTCACGCCGGATCTGGTGCCCGCCGACCTCGTTGGAACGCGCATCTACAGCCAGAAGACCGGCGAATTCTCGACTTCGCTCGGGCCCGTGTTCACCAACCTGCTGCTGGCGGACGAAATCAACCGGGCGCCGGCCAAGGTGCAGAGCGCGCTGCTGGAAGTGATGCAGGAACGGCAGGTGACCATTGCGGGCGAAACGCACAAGGTCCCCGAACCATTCCTCGTGATGGCGACGCAGAACCCGATCGAAACCGAAGGCACCTATCCGCTGCCCGAGGCGCAGGTGGACCGCTTCATGATGAAGGTGCTGGTTGGCTATCCGACCGAGGAGGAGGAATTCGTTATCGTCGAAAGGGTGACGGGCGTCGAGAACGCCGTGGCCGCGGTGAGCAGCACCGATGAACTGGCCGCGCTGCAGCGCGAATGCCGCAAGGTGTATGTCGATCCGTCGCTGATCAAGTTCGCGGTGAAACTGGCGGCCGCGACGCGCGATCCCGCACGGCACGGCCTGGCGGATCAGGCAAAATTCATCTCCTTCGGCGTCAGCCCGCGCGGCCCGATCCATCTCATCGAGGGTTCCCGCGCGCTCGCCTACCTGCGCGGCCGCACCTATGTCCTGCCGCAGGACGTGATCGATCTGGTGCCCGACGTGTTCCGGCACCGCCTGGTGCTGACCTACGAAGCGCTGGCCGAGGCGATCACGGCGGATGAACTGGTGCACCGCTTCCTGCGCAAGATCCCGGCGCCGGAAAAGCCGCTGGAGACCCATGTCAGCGTTGCTGAAAAATCCTGAGCAGATCCTGCGCCGGCTGGAGTGGACGGTCATCCGCCGTCTGGACGGCCTGCTGCACGGCGACTACCGGACCCTGTTCCGCGGCACGGGGCTCGACCTGGCCGACCTGCGCGAGTACCAGTATCACGACGACGTGCGTCATATCGACTGGAACGTGACCGCGCGCCTGCAGACCCCGTACGTACGCGAATTTCACGAAGACCGGGAGGTGACCGCCTGGTTTTTGCTGGATCTCAGCCCCTCGGTGGATTTCGGCTCGCGGACCAGGAAGCGCGCTGTCTCCACCGAGTTCATTGCCGTGCTCGCACGCCTCTTGACGCGCCAGGGCAACCGGGTCGGGACCTTGTTCTACGGCGACCGGGTGGATACCGTGATCCCGGCGCGTGGCGGCAGGCGCCATGTGTTGAGCGTGCTGCACAAGCTGATGGCGCGCCCGGAACAGCAGGGATCGGAAGGAACCGACCTGCGGGAATTCCTGCGTACCGCCTTCCAGGTGATGCGGCGGCGCTCGATCGTATTCATCGTGTCGGACTTTTTCAGCGCGCCCGGCTGGGCGGAACCGCTCGCGCACCTGTCGCAGCGCCACGAGGTGGTGGCGGTGCGCCTTTACGACCCGCTTGAGCGTGAGCTGCCCGACATGGGCATGCTGGTGATGCAGGATTCCGAGACCGGCGAGCAGTTGTTCGTGGATACGCACGACAAGGGGTTCCGCAAGCGCTTCGCCTCGGTTGCCGAGCGGCGCGAGCGGGAACTGCGCCTTGCGCTTTCGCGCGCGGGCGTGGATTGCCTGGAGCTGTCCACCGACGGCGACCTGGTGGATGCGCTGATGCGCTTTGCCGACCTGCGCAAGCGCCGCAGCCGCCTCGCGGGTGGGGGAAGTATCCCGAAGCACCTGGAGAAGGTGGCATGAAGCTCTTCAGCTTCGCCTGGCCGGAGATGCTCTGGCTGCTCCTCCTCCTTCCGGCGCTGATCGGCCTGTACGTCTGGCTGCTGAGGCGCAAGCGCAAGGGCGCGGTGCGCTATGCCAACCTCGGCATGATCAAGGAGGCGATGGGCGTGGGCTCGAAATTCCGGCGGCACGTGCCGCCGGTCCTGTTCCTGCTCGCGATTGCAATGCTGATCGTCGCGATGGCGCGGCCCTCTGCAACCGTCACGCTGCCGACCCAGAAGCAGACCATCGTCCTGGCGCTGGATGCTTCCGGCAGCATGCGCGCCAAGGACGTCCTGCCCAGCCGGCTCGAGGCGGCACAGGCCGCGGCCAAGCAGTTCGTCGCCGATCTTCCCACCAAGGCACAGGTCGGCATCGTCACCTTTGCGGCGACCGCGACCCTGGTGCAGCCACCGACCAACGACCGCGAGGCCATCAACGCCGCCATCGACCGGATGCAGCTGCAACGCGCTACCGCCACCGGCAGCGGCCTGATCGTGTCGCTCGCGACCCTGTTTCCGGATGCCGGCTTCGATGTCAGCACCGCGCTATTCGGCCGCGACGCGCCGCGCAATGCGCCCATCGGCGAAGGCAGGAAGGATCCGAAGAAGGATTTCAAACCGGTGCCGCCGGGTTCCTACAATTCGGCGGTGATCATCCTCCTCACCGACGGGCAGCGGACCACCGGCCCGGATCCGATCGAAATCGCCAAGATGGCCGCCGACCGCGGCGTGCGCGTCTACACGGTGGGCTTCGGCACCACCTCGGGAGAGGTGATCGGCTTCGAAGGCTGGTCTTTCCGCGTGCGACTGGACGAAGAGACCCTCAAGACCATTGCCACCATGACCCAGGGCGAATATTTCCATGCCGGCACCGCCGCCGACCTGAAGAAAGTCTACGAGACCCTGAATTCCAGGCTCAGCCTGGAGAAGAAGGAAACCGAAGTCACCGCGCTCTTCTCCGCCGTCGCCGCGCTTCTCACGCTGCTCGCGGGCCTGCTTTCGATCCTCTGGTTCAACCGGATTCTGTAATTCGCCTAGCGCCGCAACGGTTCCACTTCCGGCCGGCGCCCGCTGATGAGGTCGGCCACGATGCGGCCCGAGCCGCAGGCGTGCGTCCAGCCCAGCGTGCCGTGGCCGGTATTGAGGAAGAGATTCGGGTATTTCGTGCGCCCGATGTAGGGGATATTGCTCGGCGTCGAGGGCCTGAGGCCGGTCCAGAACTGCGCCTTTGCCGGGTCGCCTGCATCCGGGAAGAGATCCATCGTGCGCTTCACGATTGCCTCGCAGCGCACCGTGTTGATGTCCAGGTTGTAGCCCGTGAGCTCGGCGGTGCCGGCGACACGCAGCCGGTCGCCCAGGCGCGAGTACACCAGCTTGTGCTCGTCGTCAGTAAGCGAGACCGACCAGGCCGCCTTCGGATCTTTTACCGGCATGGTTACCGAGTAGCCCTTGGCGGGGTAGATGGCGAGGGATATGCCCAGCGTGCTGGCGAATAGCGGCGAGTAGCTGCCCAGCGCGAGGACGTAAGCGTCGGCGCGGATGGTTTCGGGCCGGCCGTCCTTGCGCAGGATCTCGATCCCGGTGATCTCCTGTCCCGCGGCGGAAATGCGCTTTAGTTCAACGCCAAAATCGAACAGCACGCCTCGTTGCGCGCCGAGTCCGGCCAGTTCAGTGGTGAATTTGTGCGCGTCGCCGGATTCGTCGCTGTCGGAGTAGGTGCCGCCGGCCAGCAGGTGCTTGCAGGAGGCAAGCGCGGGCTCGATCGCGGCGCATTCCTCCGGCGTTTTCAGCTGCCGGTCCATGCCCATGGCGCGCATGAGTCCGGCGGGCGCCTTGCAGGCCTCGAATTCCTCCGGATCGGTATACAGGTGCAGGATGCCGCGCGTTAGCTCGTCGTAATGGATGCCGGTTTCCCGCCGCAGTTCCTGGAGCGAGGCGCGGCTGTACATGCCCAGCTTCACCAGCGCGGCGGTGTTGTGCCTGGCGCGCGCTGGCAGGCATTCGATCAGGAACTGCAGTCCCCACAGCCACTGGCGATAGTCGGCCCGGAGGCGAAAGAGCAGCGGCGCATCCTCGCGCGCCAGCCACTTGAGGACCTTCAGTGGAGCGCCCGGGTTGGCCCAGGGTTCAGCGTGGCTGACCGAGATCTGGCCGCCATTGGCGAAGCTGGTTTCCATGCCGGCGGCCGCCTGGCGCTCGAGCACCGTGACGTCGTGCCCGGCGGCGCGCAGGTACCAGGCGCTGGCGGTGCCTTCGAGGCCGGCGCCGAGCACGATGACCTTCATTTGAACGGCCGTTCGTCCCACCAGGGATAGAAGGGCGGCATATCGCTGCTCGGCTTCATGCCGAAGCGCGGCGCGCGCTTTTCCTTGAAGGCGGTGATGCCTTCCTTGACGTCGGGCGAGGCGCCCATCGCGAAGATGCCGCGCGAGTCCACCTTGTGCGCCTCCATCGGGTGGTCGGCGCCCGCCATGCGCCAGAGCATCTGGCGGGCCAGCGCAACCGCAACCGGCGAAGTGTTGTCCGCGATCTCCCTCGCCAGCGTCTGCGCGGCGGGCAGGAGTTCGTCCGGCGCGACGACTCGGGAAACCAGGCCGCCCGCCAGCGCCTCGTCGGCGCCGAAGACGCGCCCGGTGTAAAGCCACTCCGCGGCGCGGCTGATGCCGACTACTTTGGGCAGGAACCAGCTCGAGCAGGCTTCGGGCACGATGCCGCGGCGGGCGAACACGAAACCGAACTTCGCCGCGCTCGAAGCGATGCGGATGTCCATCGGCAGCGTCATGGTGACGCCCACGCCGACCGCCGGGCCGTTGATCGCCGCGATGACCGGTTTTTTCAGCCCGTAGATGGCCAGCGACACGCGGCCGCCGCCGTCGCGGTGGTCCTCCAGGCCGGCGTCGTCGCGTTTCGCATAGTCGAACGTGCTGCCTCCGCCAGAAAGGTCCGCGCCGGCGCAGAACGCACGCCCGGCACCGGTGACGATCACGGCGCGCACCCCATCGTCGGCATCGGCGCTCGCGAAAGCGCCGATCAGCTCGTCGCGCATGCGCCGCGTGAAGGCGTTCAGCTTGTCGGGGCGGTTGAGCGTGACCGTGGCGACGCGGTCCTGCACGGCGTAGAGAATTTCGAGGCAGTCCATGGGAGGGATTTTATTCCCACGCATACAATTGGGCATGACCGAGAAGGACAAAGTCGACGACTCCGGCCAATTCATCAAGAAGATGGATGGGCAGTTGCTCGGCTGGGACCAGCCGGCCGCGCGCCTGCGCGAAGCCCTCGACTACGACCATTTCCGCCTTTATGCGCAGCCAATCGTCGCGTTGGCACCGCCGGGCGGGATCGCGCTCGCCGAAGTGCTGGTGCGACTGCGCGAGGAGGAGACGCGGATGCTGCCGCCGGGCGATTTCCTGCCGGCCTTCGAGCATTACAAGATGATGGGGGAACTGGACCGCTGGGTGGTGCGCAGCGCCCTCCGGCGGCTGGAGCACGGCGGCACCGTCAAGCGCCTGACGGTCAATGTGTCAGGCCAGACCATGGAGGAACCGGGCTTCGTGGCCTTTGTCGCGGTACAGCTGCGGCTGGCGTCGCTCGATCCGGCCTCCCTGGTGTTCGAAATCGACGAAAACGACGCGCTGGACCGGCGCCCGGCGGCCGAGCGCTTCGCCGCCGAGATGAAGGGTATCGGCTGCCAGCTGCTGCTGGACGGCTTCGCGCGCCGCTCGGTGTCCTTCGAGCCGCTCAAGGCACTGCTGGTGGATTACGTCAAGGTGGACGGCAGCATCATCCGCAACATCCTGCGCTCGGGCAGCGCCGTGGCGAAGCTGAAGGCGATCCTGCGCGTGGGCCAGGTCACCGGGGTGAAGGTGATCGCCGAATGTGTGGAGGACGCCGACGTGCTGGCACACCTGAAGCTGCTGAAGGCCGATTACGTGCAGGGATTCGGTGTGCACAAGCCCGAACCGATCGACGAATTGTTCAAAACCTGACCGGATGCACAACTTCAAATTTGCATAGATTTGCGCAAAGGTGTATTAATCACACCGTGCTGACTACCGAATCTCATCTTGTTGCCTAGTTCAAGGCCAATCGTTGCATTCGGTATTCCCGTTGTCACCAACGCTTTTCCCCATCTGATTTCCGCATTCGTTGCGACGAGGCTTGCCTCGCCGCATGGATCGCTTGTGCCTTTCCTTTTGGAAAGACCAGGCGTGACTGTTCCCCCAAACCTCTAAGGAGCCGATCATGGCGAAGAAAAAAGCCAAGAAAAAAGGCAAAAAAAAGAAGTAGTTGGAACATCCGCGGAACAGCCCGGTCTCCGGGCCGTTCCGCGGGCGCCAATCAGTTGACGCGGCGTGTCCTGCCCCTCCAGTAAGGCTCCCGCAGCACCCGTTTCAGGATTTTCCCGGTCGGGTTGCGTGGAATCGTCTCCAGGAAGTCCACCGAAGCCGGGCACTTGTAGTGCGCGATGCGATCGCGCATGAAGCCGATGATGTCCGCCGCCGTTGCCGGGGCGCCGGGCTTCAGCACGACGCAGGCCTTCACCGCTTCGCCCCATTTTTCGTCCGGCACGCCGATTACCGCGCTGTCGGCCACCGCCGGGTGCAGCATCAGCGCGTTTTCGACCTCGGCCGGATAGATGTTCTCGCCGCCGGACACGATCATGTCCTTGATGCGGTCGTGCAGGAACAGGTACCCCTCCTTCAGGTAGCCCGCGTCGCCTGACCGGAACCAGCCCATCCCGTCCGGCCGGCGATCCACGAAGGCGTCGCCGGTGGCCTTCGGGTTGGCCCAGTAGCCTTTCATGTTCTGCGCGCAGCGGATCCAGACCTCGCCGACTTCGCCCTGCGCGCAGTCTCGGCCCGCCGCGTCCGCCACCCTCAGTTCGACCCCGTCGATCGGCTTGCCAGCCGAGCGCAGCAGATCCTTCTTCGGCCCCGCCGGGTCATGGTCCTCCGGCGGCAGGCAGGTGATGGCGCCGGTGGTCTCGGTCAGGCCGTAGACCTGCATGAAGTGGCATTTGAAAGTGCGCATCGCGTCCAGAAGCACTGTCTCGGTGATCGGCGAGGCGCCGTAGGAGATGCCCTTCAGCGAGGAAAAATCCGCCTTTTCGGCACCCGGCACCTGCAGCATGAATTGAATCATCGCGGGCACCAGGAAGGAGTGCGTGATGCGGTGCTCGGCGATGGCGGCGACCACCTTCGCCGGATCGAAGTCCGGGAACAGCACGCTCATGCCGCCCTTGGAGGCGGTGAGCAGCGCGACCCCGATGCCGGCGATGTGATACGTCGGCAGCGCGTTCAGCATCACGTCCGGCGCGCCGTCGTAGCCGATCGCCTTCGACACTGACTGCACCATGCTCACCATCAGGTTGCGGTGCGTCAATTCCACGCCTTTCGGCAGCCCGGTGGTGCCGGAGGAGTAGAGCTGGAGGGCCGTGTCGTCTAGATTGACTTGAATTTGACCTTTCAATTCATCGAATTTTCCATACCAGGCCGGAAAATCCTCCGTGATAAAAGTCCTGATTTTTCCGTAGGGAAACGCGCGATCGGCCATCATCAGCCTGGCCTGCCCGTTTTCCACGATGTAGTCGATCTCAGGCGGCGCGAGGCGCCAGTTCACCGGCATGCAGACCGCGCCGACCTTGTTCGCGCCCAGCACCAGCACCACGCAGTCGGCGGTGCGCTTGGTCAGGCAGGCGACGCGGTCGCCGGCCACGATGCCCAGGCTTTTCAGGCCCGCGGCGATCCGGTTCGAGGCGTCGTCCAGTTCGGCGAAGGTCCAGCGGCGCGAAGGCGTCCAGTAGGCGGCGTCGCTGCCCTTGACGCGCGCGTGCCGGACGATCGCCTCCAGTACGGTTTCGGTCATCGCGGCGCTTCCTAGGCCACCCACTCACTCACCGGCGCGCGCGCATCCTGCAGCGGCTGCGTTAGGACATCCACCAGCGCCGGACCGCCGTATTCCGCGGCGGCAATGAGTGCTGGCTTGAGGCCTTCCGGTTTTTCAACCCTGAATGCCTTTACGCCAAATGCTTCCGCGACGCGGGCATGGTCGGTGCGCGAGAAATCCACCGAGTAGTAGCGCTCCTGGAAGCCGGTCTTCTGGCCGGCCTTGATCCAGCCGTAGCTGCTGTTGGAAATCACCACCATCATCAACGGCACTTTCAGCCGCACGATGGTCTCCAGTTCCCCGGCAGTGAAGCCGAAGCTGCCGTCGCCCATCACCGAGACTGTCTTCGTGGCGGGGCGACCGAAATGCGCGCCTACCCCGGCCGCCATCGAGTAGCCGAGGGCGCCATGGGCGCGGTTGGAGATGAAGTGCCGGCCGGCTTCGAGAAATTCGTAATAGGCCGAGAAGTAGGGGCAGGGCGTGCCCGGATCGCAGACCACGGTGGCGTCGCGCGGCAGGATCTGGTTCAGGGTGGCGACGATGCGCTCCGGCAGGATCGGGGTGTCGTTGCTGGCGGCAAGCTCCCTGAAGGCATCGAACTTCGCGGTTTTTGCCGTTTTCACGATTTCCCTGCCGTTACTGTTCCAACCCTTTTCCAGGCCCTTCAATTCGTCCGCCAGCGCCTGCAGTGCCAGCTTCGCGTCGGCGACGATCGCGATGTCGGTCTTGTAATTCGTTCCGGGCACCATCGGGTCGGCGTCGATATGGATCACCGGGACGCCAGGCGCCGGATAGCGCCAGCGCTCGGTGGTCACCGAGCCCGCGCGGCAGCCCACGAAGACCACCAGATCCGCCTTCGACAGCACTTCGCGCGTTGGCAGGGTGCCGCCGTTGCTGCCGACCACGCCCAGGCAAAGCGGGTGATCGTCCGCCAGGCTGCCGTGGCCGCTAACGGTGGTGGCGACCACCGCGCCCAGCAGCGTTGCGGCTGCGGCCAGTTCTTCTTCAGCGTTGGCGATTACCACGCCGCCTCCGCAGACGAACACCGGCATCCTTGCCTTCCGCAGCGCAGCGGCAGCGCGCTTTACCGCCTCCGCCTCCGGCGCCGCGCGCCGGGCAGGGTAGCGGCCGAGTTCCTCCTGGGCCCAAACAGTATCCCCTGCGACTTCACCGTTTTGCACGTCGAAGGGCAGCCCCAAGTGCGCGGTGCCCGGCCGGCCCGTGGTCATGACGCGAAACGCGCGCCGTACCGCTTCGGGCAGGCGGTCGGCCCGGTCGATGACTTCGCTGCGCTTGGTGAGCGGCCGGTAGAGCGCTTCCTGGTCGAGTTCGGTCAGCGTGTAGCGGCCGCGCGAGGTCGTGGCAATGTCGGTGGTGATGCCGAGCACGGGAATCGAGCTCTCATTGGCCTCGACAATTCCCGGCAGGAGATAGGTCGCGCCGCCTCCGGACGGACCCTCGCAGACGCCGACCCTGCCGCTCACGCGCGCATAGCCGTCGGCCATATAGGCGGCCGATCGCTCGTCGCGCGTCAGGATGTGCTGCATGCCGTGGTCCAGGCGGTAGAGCGCATCGTAGAAGGGCAGGCTCGTGTCGCCGCACAGGCCGAAGATGTGCTTCACGCCATGCAGTTGCAGCATCCGCACCATCGCCTCGGCGCCCGACATCCGGCTCATCGGGCGATGCCGTCCAGCAGGGCGGCGAGCGCGTCCGGCGCAGTGATGTGCGGGTTGTGGCTGGCGTCGATTTCGTGGTGGCCCCAGCCTTCGCGTTTCGCGCGCTCGTAGAACTGCCGGAAGCTGTCGTCGGGCCGGCAGCGCTTGCAGTAGATGTAGTGGCGTGGCAGGGTCGGTTCGCCATGTTTCAAAAGCAGTTTCTGCTCGAAGGTCTTGAGCGGCTGCGGCATGCGGCGCGGCATGGCCCAGGCCTGGTCGGCTTCGGCGGTATCGGGCGGCATCGGGCTGGGCGGCATTTTCCAGCCGTCGCCGCTCTTGCGCGTGGCCTCGAGCATGGCTTCCCGGCGCGCGGGTGTCAGGTCGAAGACGCTTTCGCCGTCCCTGGGCGCGAAGGCGTCGACGTACACCAGGGCCGCGATCCGGTCGCGCGCCCGGTCGGCGACGCCGGTGGCGACCATGCCGCCGTAGCTGTGGCCGATCAGGATCACCTCGCGCAGGTCCTCGAGCTCGAGCACGGCGGCGATGTCCGCGATGTGCGCCTCAAGGTCGATGGCGGGCGAGGCGAGATGGGCGCGCTCGCCCAGGCCGGTATGGGTCGGCGTGATCAGCTCATGCCCGCGCGCACGCAACAACGGCCGCATCTTCTTCCAGGCCCAGCCGGCCGACCAGGCGCCGTGTGCCACCGCAAAGATTGCCATTGCCTGCGTCCCCCTTTGAATTATTCGTCGGCGCGCGGCGCAATGCCCAGATTCTGATAGATCGGCCGGATCGCGTCGCGTATTTTCTCAAGTTTCATCCAGTACGTGAATGCGGCGAGGAGCACCAGCGCGCCGCCCAGCGTAAGCGTAGCCGGCGGCCCGATGCGCTCGGCCAGCAGCCCGGCCGATAGCGCTCCCAACGGTATGACTCCGAGGAAGGACATCATGTAGATGGAGACCACGCGCGCGCGCATGCGGTCTTCGACGATCGTCTGCAGCACCGTATTCGTGGAAGCGGCGCTCAGCATGGAGCCCATCCCCACCAGGAACAGCATCGGCAGCGCGAGCCAAAGGGTGTGCGTGAAGGAGAATACGATCAGCGCAACGCCCGCCGTTGCCGCCGTGAAAGGGATCAGGCTGAGCAGCCCGCGCACCGAGGGCTTCATGGCGAGGTAGGCCATGCCCGAAACCGCTCCGAAGCCACCGGCGCCGATCAGGTAGCCAAGCGTCTCCGAGCCGCCGTGGAACACGTCGCGCGCGAAATACGGAGCGAGCGACTGGTAGGGCTGGACCGAGAAGCTCACCGCCGAAATGAGCAGCAGGGCGCTGCGCGTCGGCAGGAAGCCATAGGCATAGCGGAATCCGGCGGCGAGTTGTTCCCGCCAGCCCGTATCGGTTTTTTCGGTCGGACGCGGCGTCGCGCGGATCAGCAGCAGGGCCGCGAGCACCGCGACGCGCATCAGGCTGTTCAGGCCGAAGCCCCACACTTCGCCCAGTCCCGCGATCACCGCGCCGCCGATCATCGGGCCGACGAAGCGCGCGCCGTTCATGAGCACCGAGCTGAACGCGATCGCATTGGGCAGGTCTTCCTTGCCGCCGACCAGTTCCACCAGCTGCGCCTGGCGCGCCGGCGAGTCGATCGCGTTCAGGATCCCGAGCACCAGGTTGGCCGCGATCAGGTGCCAGGCCTGCACGTGGCCCGAAGCCACCAGGACCAGCATCGCGAGCGACTGCGCGAGCGCGAAGCTTTGCGTGATCATGAGAACCTTGCGCTTGCGCTGCCGGTCCACCCAGACGCCGGCGAACGGACCGAGCAGCAGCATCGGAATGAACTGCGCGAAGGACGCGAGGCCGAGCAGGAACGCGGAACCTGTCAGGTGGTAGATCAGCCAACTGGTGGCGATCATCTGCAGCCAGGTGCCGGTCTGCGAAATGCCCTGGCCGGCGAAGTAAAGCCGGAAATCCCGGTGGCGAAACGCCCGCAGGCTACGCGGCAACGGCACGGGTCTCCCGGGGCGGGCGGTGGTTACAATGCATGAAGGGAGGATTATGGGGGCGTTTTCCATCGAAGGCCTGCGGCAGGCCGCGCGGCGCAGAGTGCCGCGCGCCGTATTCGACTTCATCGACGGTGGAGCGGAAGACGAGCGGACGCTGCGGGGAAATCGCGCGGCTTTCGAAAAACTCGAACTTTTGCGACGGGTGCTGGTGGGGGTATCCGAGGTCAGTACGGAGACCTCGATCCTGGGAAAGACCGCGAAACTTCCCATCGCCATCGCGCCAACGGGCGCCGTCGGCTTCGGCTGGCGTGGCGGCGACATCGCCCTCGCGAGAGCGGCGGCGGCTTTCGGCATCCCGTTCTCGCTCTCGACCTCGGGAACCGCGAGCATCGAGAAGATCGCCGAATCCGCGCCCGGGCGGCTCTGGTTCCAGGCCTACTTCTTCAAGGACCGGGAATTTACCTTCGGCCTCATCGAGCGCGCGCGCCAGGCAGGCTACGAGACCGTCATGGTGACCGCGGACCTGCCGGTGGGCGGCAAGCGCGAGCGCGACTTGCGCAACGATTTTTCCATTCCATTTCGCTTCACGCCGAAGAACTTGCTCGATTTCGCCACGCGCCCAGCCTGGGCGCTGGACATGCTGCTGCGCGGCGTGCCGGCGATGGACAATCTCATCGGCATGGCGGTGGCGGGTACGGACACCCGTAATCTTGTGTCCTCCATCGGCCGCAACCAGGACGCGGCGCTCGACTGGGAAGTCATCAAGCGCGTGCGCGACGTCTGGCCGGGCAAGCTGCTGATCAAGGGCCTGGTGCATCCGGCCGACGCGGAGCGCGCGGTCTCGGTGGGCTGCGACGGCGTGATTGTTTCCAACCACGGCGGCCGCCAGCTCGACAGCGAGGTCGCATCATTGGACGCTTTGCCCGGCGTGGTGCGCGCGATTGGCGGCCGGTCCGCGGTGTTGATGGATGGCGGCATCCGGCGCGGCTCGGACATCGTCAAGGCGCTCGCGCGGGGCGCGGACGCGGTCATGATCGGCCGTGCGACCTTCTACGGCGTTTGCGCGGACGGCGAGGCGGGCGCGAAGCGCGCGCTGGCGATTCTGCAGGACGAACTGGTGCGTACAATGCAGCTGTGCGGCAGCCGCCGTATCAGCGAAATCGGCCCGGAGCTCCTGTTCCGTGACTCAAGCACTGCCCTGGTGGAAAAACTGGAAGGTGATGGTGCTGCTCTGGCTGGTGATGATCGGCATGATCTGGTGGGCCGTCGAGGCGCGCGTTAGTCCTTCCGTGATCGCGGGCAGCGTGGTGGTGGTCGGCCTGGTGACCAACGCCTTCGCCTGGCTGCTTGGCGTCATCACGCTGGTGCCGCTGATCGGGCCGCTGATCGTGAAAATCCTGTCCATCGGCTTCATCTGGCTGCTGAACGCGGTCGGCTACCTGGTTTCCTTCATCGCCATCAAGCGCGGCTACGCGAAAGACGTGCTGACCTACCGCGGCCTCACGATCGCGGTGATCATCGGCGTCGTCATCGGTTACGTGCTTGGCAAACTGATCTAGGGAGAGGCAGTGCAGAAGCTCAGTGACGAAACCCGCCAGCGCCTGTCGGCCTGCTCCAGCGCCACGCTGTCCACGCAACTTTTCAAGCGCGGCTTGCGCAACCAGGTGCTCCAGGGCGTTTCGCGCCTGACGCCGAAAGCGCCGACGCTGGTGGGCGAAGCCTACACGCTGCGCAACATTCCGGCGCGCGAGGACATCGACCATATCGGCGTCTACGACAATCCCGAGCATCCGCAGCGCAAGGCGATCGAGACCGCGCCGCCGGGCAGCGTGCTCGTGATCGACTGCCGGGAGGATGCGCGCTTCGCGTCTGCGGGCGGCATCCTGCTGCGCCGGCTCGAAGTGCGCGGCGTCGCGGGCATGGTGACCGACGGTGGCCTGCGCGACACGCCGGAAATCGCGGCACGCAGCTTTCCGGTCTATTGCAAGGCGCCGGCGGCGCCGATCAGCCTGATCGGCCACCATGCCGTCGAAAGCAATGTGCCGATCGCCTGCGGCGGCGTCGCGGTCTATCCGGGCGACGTGATCGTCGGCGACGGCGAAGGCGTGATCGTGATCCCGCGCGGCATCGCCGACGAGGTCGCCGCCGACACGTTCGAGCAGGAAAAGCTGGAGGAGTTCGTACAGCAAGAAATTGCCTCGGGCCATCCGCTGCCCGGCACCTATCCGCCCAATGCGGAAACGAAAGCGCGCTACGAAGTCTGGAGGAAGGAGCGCCATTGAAAAAAATCCCGCTGTCATGACAGACGTCCAGGAAGTGAATTCACTTGGCAGGTAACAGGCGGCGAGCGCTTCGACGGCGTTGGGAACGAGTGAACGCGGGGCGTTGGCGCGGAATTTCTCTTTCACCCTATCGTCGGAGGGCGGCCGCCTGGCGAATGAGCGCCTTGACGGCGGCCTTGTCGACTTCCTCGCCTTCGTGGATGTCGATCGCGCCGCGCCTCATTGCCTTGTCACCAGCACCGTGATTCGCCGATACTTGTCCGTTGTCTGGAATACGACGTCGATCATGTGGGGTTCGTCGTTCACCAGCAGCACGAACAGCCGGTATTCGAATCCCTGGTTGCTGAGCAGGTCGTAGAGATAGCCCTTGCGGTACGGCCCGGCGTAGCCGTTTTGCCTGGACACGGCATCGTTGGTGCCGACCAGGAAATCGTCCGTGATCGGAAAGATGCGCGACTTCGCGAAGAACGCGTCGTGCGGGGATATCAGCGCACCGCCCTCGAGCGGCGCATAAGTGCCGGTCGGACTCTTCACCATGAGCACGCCCTTCACCTCGTTCACCGGCACGCCGGCCGGCCCCAACGCCGGGAACTTGAGTGGCTGGCCGCCGGAATTCGCGCGCCAAAAATAGCCCCGGGCAGGGCTGATCACATGCCCGGCGTCGCCGCAGTCGATGGTGATCCACTTGCGCAGTTCCGGCGGAACGACCACCTGCGCGTTCGCCGGCGCCGATTCGCACGACGGCGAGCGCTGCGCAAGCACGATTGGCGCAACAAGGGCGAGCAGCAATGCGATGATATTGCGCATACTGAAGATAGTCCCGCAGATAGGAAGACTGCTTCGACCGCCCGTGGCTGGAATGGTTGCCGGTTACGCGCGATCGAGCGGAGGCTTAGCCTGCTATGCCGGCCCGCGGCAAAGTCGCTCGATCCGCGGCTGAAATCCAACCCATTGCGGACGCATTTCATCGGCGCGCTTCTCCACGTTCCAGACGCGCCCCTTGGCCAGCACCAGCGCAATGAGCACGGCGCGGTCGG
>JBDTRO010000280.1:0-4279 GCA_039931635.1 Betaproteobacteria bacterium
ATTACCTCCAACCGCACGCGCGAGATTCACGACGCGGTGAAGCGCCGCTGCTTCTACCACTGGGTGGATTACCCCGACGCGGCGCGCGAACTGGAAATCCTGCGGCGCAAGGCGCCCAAGGCCGCCCACGCGCTGTCGAAGGAGGTGGTGGCGTTCGTGCAGCGCCTGCGCGGCGTGGATCTCTTCAAGCTGCCCGGCGTGGCCGAAACCATCGACTGGGCCAACTGCCTGGTGGCGCTGGATCGCATCACGCTCGACCCAGAGACCGTGAACAACACGCTCGGCGTGCTGCTCAAGTACCAGGACGACATCGAGCGCATCGCGGGCGAGGAAGCCACGCGCCTGGTGGCCGAGTCCAAGACCGCAGCCGCCGCGGCCTGAGTGTTCCCGGAGATCGACGCCGCGGGTACGCGGCAGAAGCTGGCCGAGAACGTCATGCATTTCGCGCGCCTGCTGCGCGGCGCGGGGATGCGCCTGGGCCCGGATCGCGTGGTGGACTGTGTCAAGGCGCTGGAACTGTCCGACTGCAACCGGCGCGACGACTGGTACTGGACCATGTCGGCGGTGTTCCTGTCGAAGGAAGAGCAGCGCCCGATTTTCGACCAGGCGTTCCGCATCTTCTGGCGCGACCCGAAGCTGGTCGAGAAGATGATGAACGCGCTCCTGCCCAAGACCTACGGCCGCGCCGGCAAGCCCGAGCAGGAGCAGAGCCAGCGCCTGTCGGACGCGCTCTTCAGCCAGAAAAAGGCGGAGCAGGAGCTGCAGGAGCAGAAGATCGAGCTGGACGCGCGGCTCACCTTCTCCTCGCACGAAGTGCTGCAGCGCATGGATTTCGACACCATGTCGGCGGCCGAACTGGCCGAAGCGAAGAAGATGCTGCGCGCGCTGCGCCTGCCGCTGCCCCTGATCCGCACGCGGCGAAACAAACTGAATGCCCACGGCAAGAAAATAAACCTGCGCGCCACGCTGCGGGCATCGCTGCGCGAAGGCGGCAAGGTGATCCCGCTGGTGCGCGAGGCGCCAGTCAGGATTCACCCGCCGCTGGTGGTGCTGTGCGACATCTCCGGCTCGATGAATCCCTACGCGCGCATGTTCCTGCATTTCCTGCATGCGATCACCAACGACCGCGACCGCGTCTCGGTGTTCGTGTTCGGCACCCGGCTGACCAACATCACGCGCCAGCTGCGGCACCGCGACGTGGACATAGCGATGGCGCGGGTTGCCGAAGCCATCAAGGACTGGTCGGGCGGCACGCGCATCGGCTGGAGCCTGCGTGAATTCAACTGGCGCTGGAGCCGGCGCGTGCTCGGCCAGAACGCCTGCCTGCTGCTCGTATCGGACGGCCTGGACCGCGAGGCCGGCGAAGGCCTGTCGGAGGAAATGCAGCGCCTGCACAAGTCCTGCCATCAGCTGATCTGGCTCAATCCCCTGCTGCGCTACGACAAGTTCGAGGCGCGGCCAGCGGGCGTGCGTGCGATGCTGCCGCACGTGGACCGCTTCCTGCCGGTGCATAATCTGAAAAGCCTCATCGACCTGTCGCGCGCCCTGACCGACCAGGCACCGCGCGCCGCACTGGAGAAACGCGCATGGAAATGACAGGCGAGCAACTGATCCAGGCCTCGCAGGCCGACACCTGGACGGCGCTGAACGACCCGGAAATGCTCAAGGCCTGCGTGCCGGGCTGCGAGTCGATCGAAAAGACCAGCGACACGGAATTCGTGGTGCAGATGACCGCGCGCGTCGGCCCGGTGAGCGCCAAATTCAAGGGCAAGCTGAATCTCTCGAACGTGAAGCCGCCGCATTCCTATTCGATCGCGTTTGAAGGCCAGGGCGGCGTGGCGGGATTCGCGAAAGGCGGCGCCGACGTCAACCTGACTCCGGAAGGCGACGCGACGAGACTGGCCTACAAGGTCAAGGCAAACGTGGGCGGAAAACTGGCGCAGATCGGGTCGCGGCTGGTGGACGCGGCTGCCAACAAGGTGGCGAACGAATTCTTCGTCACGTTCAACGAGAAGGTCGGAAAGCCCGCGCACGCCGCGAAGGAAGATCATCACGAGGAGCACCATCCGGAGCCGGTGCCGCGGGACCCGGACCTGCCGCAGGTATCCGATGCCTCGCTGTCGTTCTTCGCCGCCGGCGCGCTGGTGGTGTTCGTCGTGGCGCTGATTACGCTCCTGTAGCCGGGAAAACCGGGCACAAAGTCACAATCCGCTCGTCTGCAGGGTGACGCCTTTTGTCAGCCTGCCCCGGGAAAACGGTATTAGTTCCTCCCTTGCAGATTCTTGCAAATCGTACTCTGGGCGCGTCACCTCGCACAAGGGAGAAGCTGGATGGGCGCAGTTCCGGTATCAATGCACCAGAAGACCACGGTCGGCTTCACCACGACGACGGATCGCCGCCAGGCGGCGCTCCTCGGCACCGAGTTGCGCGGCCTGGCGCGCATGTCCGAAGTACTGGACCACAACCTGGTGATCCTGCTGGCGAACGAATTCTTCGCCTTCGCGTGCGACATCGTGAGCGCGCATAACGGCGAGCCGATCACCACGCAGCACGAAATGCTGCTGTCCGCCTTCACGCGCGGCAACGCGATCCAGGCCTCGCAACAGGCGGTGCGCGCGGCGCAGCGCATCCAGGCCGATTTCCCCACGCTCGCGGAACGGTGGCGCACCACCTACGGGCTGCGCAGCGCCGTCGCGCAGGGCCTGCACCTGGGCGAGGCCGTGCTGGGCGTCGCCGGACCGCGCGGCCTGGAGCGGCGCGTGGCCTTCGGCGACAGCGTCAGCCTCACGCAAGCGATGGTGAACCGCGCGCGCGCGGGCGAGTTCGTGATGTCCGAAGCGGTGATGGGCGCGCTGTCGGTGGAAAACCTGGACCTGGACGCCGAACCGCTGCCGCAGCTCGAATTGCCGCGCCGCGCGCCGATCCGGATCTATGGCGTGCTGGTGGAAGGACGGCTGGACTTCACCAGCTAGAGCTGTTCCGCACCCCCGATGGCCTGCGAGAACGCCGTCTCCAGACGGCGCTGCCGATAGGGCGCCAAGGTCCCTGGCATGGTCAGTTTCCGGCGATGGTCATGCGATTGACGAGGATGGAACCGCAGCGGTAGGCGCCGCGCACGACGACGTCGCTGCCGATGGCGTCGATGCCGAGGAACATGTCCTTGAGGTTGCCGGCCACGGTGACTTCTTCGACCGGGAACGCGATCTCGCCGTTCTCCACCCAGAAGCCCGCGGCACCGCGCGAATAGTCGCCGGTGAGCAAGTTCGCGCCCTGCCCCAGCATCTCGGTGACCAGGAATCCGCGCCCCATGCGCTTGAGCATGCCGGCGAGGTCCGGTCCGCCGGAGGACACCACCAGGTTATGGCTGCCGCCCGCGCTGCCGGTGCTCTGCATGCCCAGCTTGCGCGCCGAATAGCTGCCGAGGAAGTACCCCTGCAGCACGCCCTTGCTGACGACTTCGCGCGCGCGGGTGGACACGCCTTCGTCATCGAACGGCGTGCTTGCGAGCGCGCGCGGCTCGTGCGGGCGTTCCGCGATCGTGATGCCGCTGGAGAAGATTTGCTTGCCCAGGCCATCGAGCAGGAAGGAGGACTTGCGATAGAGGCTGCCGCCGCTCGCCGCGCCGACGAAAGACCCGATCAGACCCGCCGCGACCGGCGCCTCGAACAGCACCGGCGCCTGGCAGGTGGCGATCTTGCGCGACCCCAGCCGCGCCAGCGCGCGCGCGCCGGCATAGCGCCCGAGCGCTTCGGGATCCGCGAGCGTGCCGGGCACGCGCGAAGAGCTGTACCAGTCGTCGCGCTGCATCAGGCCGCGGTCCTCGGCGATCACCGAAAGCGACAGCGAGTGCCGCGAGCTCGGGAAGCCGTGCATGAATCCCAGGCTGTTGGCGAAGACGAACTGGCCGTGCTGCGCAGATACGGTCGCGCCTTCGGAATTCGTGATTTTTTTCGAGAGCGAGAATGCCGCGCGCTCGGCGCGCCTTGCGATCCGGATTGCCTCCGCTGTATCGACCCCCCAGGGATGGTAGAGGTCCAGGTCTTTCGGCGCCTTCGCCAGCTGAGCAAGCTCGGGCGGGCCCGCGCAATCGTCCACGGCAGTCTTGCGTGCAATCGCGGCGGCGGCTTCGACAGCGCTGGTGAGCGCCGCCGCGGAAAAATCCGAGGTGCTGGCGTGGCCGCGGCGCGCGTTGGGACGATCGCCGAAGTACACCGTGATGCCGATGCCCTTGTCGAGATTGTGTTCGATCGTTTCGGGCTCGTCCTTGCGCACCGTGACC
>JBDTRO010000281.1:0-17660 GCA_039931635.1 Betaproteobacteria bacterium
GGCTGTTCCGGCACGTCGGCAAGCGACGGGTAGCACTTGAGGCCGAAGATTTCCCTGCGCTTCGGGTTGACCGGGTAGATGGCGCCCTGGAAACCGAAGTCGATGAGCAGCCGCACGCAGCGGCCGCCGAACTTGCCGAGATCCTCGGTGGCGCCGATGAATGCGACACGGCGCGGCGCGAGAAATCGCCGCAGGTCCGCGAACTCAGACATTTTTCAGGTACTTGGCTTCCAGCTCGCGCCAGTGTTTCGAGTCCACCGCCTCTTCCCGGTCGTTGAAGGTGGCGAGCTCGCTCTCGATCGCCGCGGTGTCGCCGTCGCGCTTGAGCACTGCCAGTACTTTCTTCGCCGCCGCGATGGCCGCACGGTGCGTCTGCGACGGATAGATCCCGATCCGAAAACCCATCTTCTCCAGGTCCTTCTTCGGCAGCGGCGGCGTCTTGCCGCCCTCGAAGATGTTGGCGAGCGCGGGCTTGATGAGCTTGCCGGGAATCGCCGCCAGCTCCTCGGCCGACTGCGGCGCCTCGACGAAGCCCACGTCGGCGCCCGCTTCCAGATAGGCGTTGACGCGGTCGATGGACGCCTGCAGGCCCTCCATGGCGCGCGAGTCCGAGCGCGCGATGATCACCATGTCGGCGTCCCGGCGCGCGTCCACCGCTGCCTTGATCTTGCCAACCATCTCCTCCTTGCTGACGATCAGCTTGCCCTCGTAGTGGCCGCATTTCTTGGGCGATACCTGATCCTCGAGGTGAAAGCCCGCGATGCCGGTCTTTTCGTACTCGCGCACCGCGCGGATCACGTTCAGCGCGTTGCCGTAGCCCGCGTCCATGTCGCCGATCACCGGGACGTCCACGGCCTCGACCACGCGGGAAATCCACGCCGTCACCTCGGTCATGGTCAGCAGGCCGATGTCCGGATACCCGTTGGAGCGCGAATAGCCGCCGCCCGTGAGGTAGACGGCTTCGAACCCGGCGATCTGGATCAGCCTCGCGGTCAGAACGTCGTACGACCCTGGAACGATGGTGTAGCTGTTGCGCGCCAGAATGGCTCGCAGTTTTTTCCGTGGATTCAAATCTGGCTTCATGCGGCTTTCTCCAGTCTGTTGCGAACGACGTAGTGCAGTTGACCGCCGTGGCGGTAATACTCGACCTCGCGCTTCGTATCGAGCCGGGCGAGCAGCCTGACGCTTTCCTTGCGGCCATCCTTGCGCGTGATGGTGCAGTCGAGTTCACAGCGCACGCCGATGCCGGCAATACCGGCGATATCGAACAATTCGGACCCATCGAGCGCGAGGGTCTTGCGCGTCACGCCTGCCGGAAACTGCAGCGGCAGCACGCCCATGCCGACCAGGTTGGAGCGATGGATGCGCTCGAAGGATTCGGCGATCACGGCCTTCACGCCCAGGAGCCGCGTGCCCTTCGCGGCCCAGTCGCGCGAGGAGCCGGCGCCGTATTCCGCGCCCGCCACCACCACCAGCGGCACGCCCTCCTTTATGTATCGCTCCGCCGCCTCATGGATGGACATGTGCGCGCCATCGGGCATGTGCCGCGTGCTGCTGCCCTCGACGCCGGGCGTCATTTCGTTCTTCACGCGCACATTGGCGAAGGTGCCGCGGACCATGACGTCGTGATTCAGCCGCCGCGCCGCGTAGTTGATGAAATCCTGCGGCGCCACGTCGAGCGAACCGAGATACCAGGCGGCCGGGGTTCCCTTCGATATGACGCCGATCGGCGAGATGTGGTCGGTGGTGAACATGTCGCCGAAGATGCCGAGCACGCGCGCGCGAAGAAGGTTTTCCGGAGAAACCGGTTTTTTCTCCATGTCCTCGAAAAAGGGCGGGCGGCGAATGAACGTACTGCCCGCCTGCCAGCGGTAGACCGTGCCTTTGCTCCCTTCGATGATGCGCCATTCCTGCGGTCCTTCGAGGATCGTGGCATAGCGTTCGCGGAACAGCTGCGGCGTAATCACTTCGTCGATCACCTTGCGGATCTCGGCGCCGTCGGGCCAGACGTCGCGCAGGTAAACGGGCTTGCCGCCGGCGTCCTCGCCCAGCGGCTCTTTTTCCAGATTCTTCAGCACCGTGCCGGCGATCGCAAAAGCGATCACCAGCGGCGGCGAGGCGAGGAAATTCGCGCGCACCGAGGGGTGAATGCGGCCCTCGAAATTGCGGTTGCCCGAGAGCACCGCCACCGCGGTCAGCTGACCTTCCTCGATCGCCGCCTGCACCGGCGCCGGCAGCGCACCCGAATTGCCCATGCAGGTCATGCAGCCGAAGCCTGCCAGGTTGTAGCCGAGCGCATCGAGCGATTTCTGCAGCCCGCTTTTCGCCAGGTAGTCCGCGACGACGCGCGAGCCCGGCGAGAGCGATGTCTTCACCCAGGGCTTGGGCCTGAGCCCTCTCGCCAGCGCATTGCGCGCCAGCAACCCGGCACCGATCATCACTGCGGGGTTGGAGGTGTTGGTGCAGCTGGTGATGGCGGCGATGACGACGTCACCGTCCTTGCGTGTTTTCGTCTTCCTGTTTTCCGGGAACGCCTTTGCAAACGCATCTTTCGAAAAGGACAACGCGATCCTGTCCTGCGGCCTGCTCGGCCCGGCGATACTCGGTTCGACCACCGAGAGATCGATTTCGATGATCGCCGTGAATTCCGCCGGCGGCATGGAAGAGTCGCGCCACAGTCCCTGCGCCTTGCAGTAGGCCTCGACCAGCGCGACCTGCGCGTCGTCGCGGCCCGTCAGCCGCAGAAAACGCAGCGTCTCCCTGTCCACCGGGAAGAAACCCATGGTGGAGCCGTTCTCCGGGGTCATGTTGGCGACCGTGGCACGGTCAGGCAAGGTCAGTTCCTCCACGCCGGGACCGAAATACTCGATGAACTTGTCCACCAGCTTGTGCTTGCGCAGTATCTGCGTGATGGTCAGCACCAGGTCGGTGGAGGTCACGCCGGGCTTCAGCTTGCCATGCAGGCGGCAGCCGACGACTTCCGGGATCAGCATCGCCACGCTTTCGCCCAGCGCGCCCGCACCGCCCTCCAGGCCACCCACGCCCCAGCCGAGGATGCCCAGGCTGTTGATCATGGCGGTGTGGCTGTCCATACCGAGCACGGAATCCGGATAGACGGTATCGCCGTTGGTCCAGACAACCCTGGCCAGGTATTCGAGATTGATTTGATGGCAGATGCCGCTGCCCGGCGGCACGATGCGCAAATTGTCGAACGCCTGCGCGCCCCAGCGCAGGAACGAGTAGCGCTCGGCGTTGCGCGTCAGCTCGATGTCCAGGTTCTTCTTCAGCGCGTCGGGCCGGCCGTAGTTGTCCACCATCACCGCGTGGTCGACGACGAGATCCACCGGCACTGAAGGATTCAGGCGCTTCGGATCGCCGCCCAGGCGCACCATCGCGTCGCGCATGGCGGCCAGGTCGCCCAGCAGCGGAATGCCAGAAGAATCCGGCATCAGCACGCGCGTGAAGCGGAACGAGATCTCGCGCTCTGCCTTGCGGTTCTTCAACCACTGGGAGAGGGCGGACAGGTCGTCGCCGGCGCCGTGCCGCAGGAGGTTTTCGAGCACCACCTTGAGCGAACACGGCAGGCGCGAAACGCCGGCAAGCCCGAGTTCCTCGGCTGCCGCGATGCTGAAGTAACTGAAGGTCCGATCGCCGACCTTCAGCTGGCGAAGAGCGTTCATTGCATGAGTTCTTGTGTCGTGGCGAGCCTGGATTTCGCCATCGCCGCGATGAATTCCAGCGACCATTGCTGGGTTTCGTCCACCGTGTGTCCGCCCCAGGCGTGCGCTGCGGTGAGGTCGGTGACGACGGTGTTCGGGTAGCCGAGCTGCCAGCCGTCGATGGCCGTAGTCGCCACCGCCAGCGACGTCGACCAGCCGAGCAGCAGCAGCGATTCCGCGCCCAGCTCGCGCAGCGTCAGGTCGAGGTCGGAATCGAAGAAGCCGCTGTAGCGCCTCTTGTGGACGACGGTGTCCTTGTGCCGGTCGTAAAGCTCGGCGATCGGCTCCTGGCCGGGCTGCCAGATTTCGTTGGCGAGTTCCCAGTGCTTGAGAAACCACCTGTCGGTCCTGCGCCGCGCACTGCACACGAACACTACCGGGCGGCCCGACTTGCGGCCCCAGGCGAGGAATTCCTTCGTGCGCGGCAGCAGCGCGATGCGCTTGTCGACGGCGCGCGCCTCCGGGGCGACCGAGTCCCGCGTCATGTCCAGAACCAGAATCGCTTCCACCGGGATTCCTCAGTCGACCTTGATTTTGGCCGCCCTGGCGACTTTGCCCCAGCGCTCGAGATCGACCCTGAGTTGCGCGGCATGCTCTTCAGGCGTATTGCCCACCGGATCGAGGCCGAATTCCTTGAGCTTTTCCGCCACGTCGGGAGCCTTGAGCGCCTTCGCGACTTCGCGCTGCAGCAGGTGCACGATCGCCTTCGGCGTGCCCGCCGGCGCCATCATGCCGTACCAGGAGTTCACTTCGAATCCGGGCATCGACTCGTTCATGGTGGGCAGGTCGGGCAGCACGCCAGAGCGCTTGAGCGTTGTCACCGCCACCGGCCGCAACTGGTTCGCCCTCATCTGCGGCATCGCGCCGGCGACATTGAGGAAGGAAATCGAGATCTGGCCGCCCAGCATGTCGGTGATCACCGGCGCCGAGCCCTTGTAGGGCACGTGAATGGTCTGCACACCGCCCAGGATGTGGAACAGTTCGCAGGCGAGGTGCGAGGTGCTGGCCGGGCCGACCGAACCGCAGCTCATCTTGCCCGGGTTCGCCTTGCCGTAGGCCACCAGTTCCTTGAGGTTGGTGATGGGGATGTCGTTCCTCACCAGCAGCACCAGCGCGCCAGCGGCAACCTGCGTGACCGGCTCGAAATCCTTCAGCGTGTCGTAGGGCATCTTCTCGACCACCGCCGGGCTGATGGCCATGGGGCCGACGTGCGAGAACAGGATGGTGTAGCCGTCGGGCGCCGATTTCGCGACAAAGGTCGCGCCAATGGTGCCATTGGCGCCCGGCTTGTTCTCGACGATGAACGGCTGGCCAAGCGAGTCCGCCATCTTCTGCCCGACGATGCGCGTGAGGAGTTCCGCCGGCCCCCCGGGCGTCCAGGGGTTGATCAACCTGACAGGCTTGCTCGGATACTGCTGTGCGAAGGAAGCGGCGGCAAAGCTTGCCGCGATACCGGCGACGACGAACTTCGAGAAGCGCGAGATCATGGATCTCTCCTGGTTAGAATGCACGACATGAAATCGAAAAGGGAATACGGCAAGGCGGGAACGATCGGCATCGGCGTCCCGCAGGCGAACACCACGGTCGAGGCGGAGTTCCGCGCCCTCGTGCCGGCCGGCGTCAACCTGATCACCGCCCGGCTGCAGGGCAGCCGCACGGATTCGCGCCAGCGGCTGCTCGACTATTTCGAAACGCTCGAGACGACGATCGAAACGTTTGACAGCGCTCCTCTCAGTGCGTTCGGCTTCGCATGCACCGGGAGCTCCTACCTTCTTGGCGTGCAGAAGGACCGCGCCGCCTTTGCCGAACTGTCGAAGCGCCGCGGCTATCCGGTGGTGCCAGCGACCGAAGCCATCCTCGAGTCCCTCAGGCACCTGGGTGCGCGCAGCATAGCGCTGGTATCGCCCTACCCGGCCTGGCTCACGGAGGCCGCCGCCGCCTACTACCGCGACGCCGGCATCGAGGTCTCGGAAGTCGTCCAGGTCGCGGCCGATACCGCCGATACCCGCAATGTCTACGATGTCACCAGCGCGGACGCGGTCGCCGCGGCCGGGCGCCTCAAGCGCCGCGACGCGGATGCGATCCTGCTCTCGGGCACCGGCATGCCGACGCTGCGCGCGATCGGTGAACTTGCGCGCCAGTTCGGCAAGCCCGTGCTCTCGTCCACCCTGTGCCTCGCCTGGGTGCTCGGCAAGCGCATGGGCATCGCTGGCGCGCCGCCCTGGGAGCAGCGGTCGGCGTGGGAAGCCCGGTTGCAGGATCTTTAGTTGCATCGGCATCTAGACCGCATTGCCGGCTGCATGGCCATCGGCCGTCGCCGCCAGCATTTCAGCAGGCGAGCGGCAATCGCCGACCAGGGTGACCGGGATACCCGCGGCGCGCAACGCCGGTGCAAGGCCGTCCGCTGACGCGCGCGGCGTGGAATAGGTGATCAGCGCGACATCCTCGATCCATTGCTTGCGGCCGCTGTGGATATTCGCGCAGGCAAGGCGCCCATCCTCGACCTCGACACCCCAGCGCGGCTCGCTCAGGAACATCGTATCGATTCCCTTCTGCGAGAGCCGCCGCTCGATGCCCTGGCGCGATACCAGCGAGCAGAGGTCCGCGATCGAGTTGCGCGAAGTCACGAGCAGCACGCGCTCGAACATGGCGTGGAAGAACTCCGCGGCCGCGTACGTCCCTTCCGAGTGGTCCATGTCGAAGATCACCGCCGTGCCTCCCTGCCGCTTGCCGCGTGCGTGATTCCTGAGCGCGCCCGCCACCGCATCGCGCAGGTCCGGAACCATGCCTGCCTCTCCCACGTCCGCCGGTACCCAGTCCGGCCGGACCATGTCCGCGCCGGCAGCGAGGATCACCGCGTCCGGCGAAGCGGTCAGGATGTCTTCGAGGGATGCATCCACGCCGAATTCGAAGCGCGCGCCCGCGCGCTGCGCCGCAGCCTGCTGGTAGTCGTAGATGCTGGAAACTTCCTCGCCACCCGGCAGGAAGGAGCGCAGCCGCGCCTTGCCGCCCGGTTGCGCCGAGCGGGAAAACACGAGGACGTCGTGTCCGCGCGCCGCGGCCACCCAGGCAGCCTCCAGTCCTGCAATTCCTCCGCCCACGACGACGACGCGCCGTTTGGTTGACGCCCTAGCCGGCCACCAATCGACCTCGTCCACCTGGCCGACGCGCGGATTATTGACGCAGGAAATCACCGCCTGGCGCGTGACGATCGTATCCCAGCAAGTGTTGCAGGAAAGGCAATAGCGGATGTCGTGCGCGCGGCCGCTCTCGGCTTTGATCAGCCAGGCCGGATCGGCGACGAGCGCGCGGCCGATGCCGATCAGCTCCGCCTCGCCGGAGGCGAGGATCGCCTCGGCTTCCGCCGGATCCCCGATCCGTCCCAAGGCAACCAGCGGCACACCGGGGACCGAGGCGCGCAGACCGGCGGTCAACTTGCGATACGGCAGGCGCGGCCCATGCCGGTCGGGAACGTGCATTTCCAGCGTGCTCGCGTGCGCGCCCTGCGCGAAGCAGATGTAATCCACTTCGCCGGAGCGCGTCAGCATCGTGGCGACGATCGCGGCCTGCGCCGGCCCGATCCCGTTGGGCAGGCCGTCGTCGCCCGGCAGCTTGAGCCCCAGGATGAAGTCCCGTCCGCAGGTCTGGCGGACCGCCGACCGGATCTCGGCCACGAAGCGCGTGCGGCCCTGCCAGTCGCCGCCGTACTCGTCCTCGCGCACGTTGGAGCGCGGCGACAGGAACTGGTGGAACAGATGCCCATGTCCCGCGGAAATTTCCACGCCGCTGAAGCCGCAGCGCTGCAGGCGCAGCGAAGACTGCGCGATGCCGTCGACGAAGCGCCGGATCTCGTCGCGCGTCATCTCGCGCGGCATGGTCCAGCTCAGGTCGCAGGGCAGCGCCGAGGGTCCCACCGCGTTCCGATGCCGGCCAGGGTCGTGGCTCGCGCGGCCCGAGTGCTGGATCTGCGCAAGCAAGCGGCAGTCCTGTCCCTCGACCGCATCGGCCCAGCGCTTGAGCCCGTCCACGTTGTCGTCGTTCCAGGTACGCGTCTTGAACGTCGAATGCTGCGTCGGTTCGTCCGCCATGCCGAAAGGCTCGGTGACGATCAAAGCCGCGCCGCCCTTCGCCCGGTTGGCATAGAAGCGGATGACTTCGTCCGTGACCATGCCGCCGCGCACCATGCGCGTGCTCATGGACGCATGCACCAGCCGGTTGCGCAATCGCCGGCCGGCCAGGACGAAAGGATCTGCGAGCACCTTCTCGTGTTCCGGTTTACTCGGCGCGGATATTGGCACTGCGGATCACCGCAGCCCAGTTCGTGCGGTAAGAGGCGATCTCCGCATTGAACTTCTCCACCGAGCCGCCGAGGACCTCGACGCCGTGCTCGAGCAGCCTCGCCTGCGCCACCGGGTCCGCCAGCGCTTTCTGCAGCGCCCCGTTCCAGGCCAGCAGGATGTGCGGCGGCATGCGGCCAGGCCCGACGATGCCGAACCAGTTGGTGACGCTGTAGTTCGGCAGCCACTGCTTGATGAGCGGCAGGTCAGGCAGTGCGGGCGAGGCACGATCGCCACCGAACGCGACGGCGCGCAACTTGCCTGCCTTCACCTGGCCGAGAAAATCCGGCAGGTTGCCGATCATCATCTGGATGCGCCCGGCCATGAGGTCCACCATCGCCGGCGCGCCGCCTTTATAGGGAATGTGCACGATGTCGATGCCGGCCTGGCTGCGGAACAGTTCCGCGGCCATGTGCGGGCTGGAGCCGATGCCTGCCGAGCCATAGGAGACCTTGCCCGGGTTGGCCTTGGCGTAGGCGATCAGCTCGGGCACCGTGCGAAACGGCGCGTCCGGATAGGTCACGAGGAGCTTGTAGACGCCGGCGACGTTCGCGATCGGCGTAAGGTCCGCATCGACGTCGATCGGCGCCTTCGAGCCCGGCAGCTGGTTCGCGATCGTGAGCATGCTCATGGTCGCGAGGCCGGCGGTGTGGCCGTCCGGGGCCGCGCGCGCCACGGCGCCGGCGGCGATGAAGCCGTTTGCGCCGGGCTGCGTATCCACGATCACCGCAACGCCGAACTGCGTGCGCAGCGCGTCGGCGACGACCCGGCAGACGTATTCGCCGGATCCGCCGGCGGCGAATCCATTCATGATGCGCACGTCGCGGGTGGGCTTCCAGGCCGATTGCGCGTTAACGACGCGCGGCAGCGCCGCGGCCAATGCAATACCGCCTCCGGCAGCGATGGCGCGGCGACGGGTGAAGTGGTGGCTCGATGTCATGGTTTGCTCGCTTTCCCTAGGTTATAAACACGAACGGCGTTGTCCCTGAGAAATTTTCTCTTCACTTCCGGCTTCAAACCCAGCGCTTCGATCTCGTCACGCGTGCGCTCGAAATCGAGGATCGGAAAATCGGTGCCGAACATCACCTTGTCCTGGCCGAAGCTGTTGATGTAGCGCACCAGGGATTCAGGCCAGTACTTCGGGCTGTGCGCGTCGCAGCCGATGTAGACGTTCTTGTGCTTCCACGCCATGGCGATCATCTCTTCGGTCCAGGGAATGCCGACATGGATGCCGATGAGTTTCAGTTCGGGAAAGTCGCAGGCCACCGCGTCGAGCGTAATCGGCCGGCCGACGCTCTTCAACCGGTACGTCGGGTCGTAGATCATGGATTGGCCGACCTGCATCTGCACCGGGATGTCGAGCTCGCAGCACTTGGCGTAGTACGGGTACCACTTGGCGTGATCGGGCGCGAGCTCGTACCAGTGCGGGTAGAAATGCGCGCCGATGAAGCCGAGGTCCTTCACCGCGCGCTCCAGCTCCCGCACGCCGTGCATGCCATCGTAGGGATCGAGGCCCGCCATGCCGCAGAACCGGTCAGGATGAAGCTTCACGGCCTTCGCCACGAATTCGTACGGCAGGTGGTAGCAGGCCGGATGGCCGAGGCGGCCGGCGCGCGTGGCGACCAGGAATGCCTTCTCGGTACCCGCCGCGTCCATCCGGCGCAGCATCTCCTTGTGGCTGATACCTTGCGCCGTTTCCTTCGTGACCTTCATCTTCCCCCGGTAGAAGGCGTCGCGCTTGGGCCGCAGCGCGTTGGCCTCCTTCGTCCAGATGTTGACGACGATGTCGATGGCCTTGATGTCGTGCCTTTTCATGTGGTCAGTTCACGCTCGAAGATGTCATTCAGGATTTTCTCGGCATCATCCCGGCTGATGCGCCGGCAGGCCAGATCGAAGAATTTTCGGCGCATGCCGGCCTCATCCAGCGGCGGCGTGGTGGTGCCGCGCGGCGAATAGGGCGCGGACTCCGAAGGCATGCCGTATTCCATCCGGCACTCGCCGGTCCGCGTCGCGCCATCCTGCATCTCGATTTCGATGCGCGTGATGAATCGCTTCGGATATTCTTTTTCGAATTCGGGATCAGCAACGGACGAAATCCGGGCATAAAGGCCTTCAATCCGCGGATCTCGCGCTGGCGCCGTGACGTTGTCGAAGCCGAAGCCCCCATATACCAGGCAACTTGCGATTGCCCAGGGCATGCTCATGAGCCGGTCGTAGAGCTCGTGCGATTCGCGCGGCGGCTGGCCGAACATCAGGGCCATGGGGTAAGTGTGGATTTTTATATTCTGTATTTTTTTATAATCCAGAAAACCGCTGGAAAGAATATCCAGGACCGCCTCTATTGCCGGCTGCGCATGCCGGCAAGCCGGCAGAGGCTTGAAGTAGACGCCGTCCAGCATCTCGCCGCGCCAGGTTTCCGGTAGCAGCGATGCCGCGTCGCCGCGCAGCAATTGCAGCAGGCCGCTGTCCTTGCCGCCTTCCAGCACGTTGTCGCCCGCAGCCAGCCCCGCCTGCGCGAGGCTCACCGCCTCCAGTGCCGTGCGCGCCGCCAGGCCGCCGTGGATGGGCACCACCGAACCGTGCTCCGTCAGTCCGCGCATCGCGGCCACCGGAACCGTAAATGCAGCAATGGAAATCGCGTCGGCCAGCGTTCTCTTGTCCAATTGCAGCAGCTTTCCAACGGCAACGGCGGCGCCGATGGCGCCGGTGGTCGACGTGGGCGCGGCGCCCGCGAGCGTCTGCGCCGGATGCGAGCACTTGGCGATGCGGCACGCGACTTCATAGCCGACGACCGCGGGCAACAGGAGATCGGCCAGCGGCTTGCCGCCGCGCGAGGCCCAAAGGGCCGAAACAATGGAGCTGCACGGATGATTGCCGCCACCGCCGAAGCCGTCGTGGATCTGCAGCAGCGCGCCCAGGGTTCCCATCGCCACCGCCGCGGACTCCGGCGTGAGGCCCCTGCTGTCGCCGGGCAACTTCACGGCGCCGGGCTGGGCGAGCACGAAGCCACTCGCTGCTTCTGGCAGCGCGCTCCCGGCCAGCGTGCTGCCGATGTAGTCCGCCACGAACCAGCGCGCCTTCTGCCTGCGGCCCTCGCTCAGGTTCTTCCACTGCAAGCCCAGGGCGAATTCCGCCATGCGCAGCGACAGGCCCACTTCAGTTCGCCTGCACGTTCGCGTCCTTCACGGCCCGCGCCCACTTGACCAGTTCCGACCGGATCTGCGCCGTGTGCTCCTCGGGCGTCGAGCCCACCGGGTCGAGGCCATTCTGCTTCATCCACGCAACCACTTCGGGCTTCTTCAGCACCGCGGCGACTTCCTGCTGCAGGCGGTCGATGATCGCCTTCGGCGTGCCCTTCGGGGCCGCCATGCCGTACCAGGAATTGAGTTCGAAGCCCGGTACCGTCTCGCTCACTGCGGGAATGTCCGGGAAATTCGGCGAGCGCCTCAGAGTGCTGATGGCGATGGCGCGAATCTGCCCGGCCTGCGCCTGCTGGATGGAGCCCGAGATGCCGATGAACGCGATGTCGATGCGCCCGCCCATCATGTCGGTGAGGATCGGCGTCGAGCCCTTGTAGGGCACGTGCAGCGTTTCGATGCCCGCCAGCTGGTTCAGTATCTCGCCCGCGAGGTGCGTGGTGCTGCCGATGCCGACCGAGCCATAGCTGAGCTTGCCCGGATTAGCCTTGGCGTAGGCGATCAGTTCCTTCACGGACTTGACCGGCAGGTCATTTCTCACGCAAAGCAGGGTCGGGCCCGCGACCACCTGGGTAATCGGCTCGAAATCCTTCAGCGTGTCGTAGGGCATCTGCTTCATGAGGGAGGGCGCGATCGCCATCGGACCCAGGTGCGAGAAGAAAATCGTGTAGCCGTCGGGCGCCGCTTTCGCCGCCAGCGCGCCGCCGATGGTGCCGTTGGCGCCGCCGTGGCTCTCGATCACGAAGGGCTGGCCCATGGACTCGGCCATCCTGAGCGTCACCGTGCGCGCGAGCGCTTCGGCCGGGCCGCCCGGCGCCCAGGGGCTGATCACGCGGATGGGTTTGTTCGGGTAGCTCTGCGCGAACGCGCTGCTGCATGAAATGAGTAATGCGATCAATGTCCTGGCGATCATGGGATTCCTTTCCGGTGTAAATGTTTTCCAAGGCCGTAAAAATCGAGTACCTGCCTCACCCGTTCGCGCGGCGGCGCGGAGGTGGACCAACCGTCGGCACGCGCCCGCGAAGGACGCTGACCGGCCATCAACTCGGCCTGCCTCAACGTCACGCCGAGGCTGTCGATGAGCGGCACACCGTCCACTTCTGTCACCCCGGCGGAAGCGAGCAGCACGTTCAGCGGAATTTCGCCGGGAATGATCGCTTCAGCGCCTTTGGCTATCAGGCGCCGCGTGGCGCGGCGGAACCGGTCAACGATGTCGCCCGGCTTTTCGAACGCGGCCAGCACATCGCTGAAGCGGAATCCCACCGGCTCCACGCCGACGCATTGCCGCGCCAGGCCCAACTCTTCGATCTGCTGCTGGTAGCGCGCCGCCATGCGGTCGATGAACAGCAGCATGCCGAAGCGCCGGCCGCCCGCTGCTGCGAGCTGGAAGCAGGTTTCGCCGCAACCGATCACCGGGATATCCACCAGAGTGCGCACTTCAGCGAGCATCGGATCGGGCAGCGAGCACATGGCAAACGCGTCGAAGCCGCCGCTCTCGGCATTCAGGGCATGCACCGCCCACTGCGTCGAGTGCATTGTGAAGAAGAAACGGAAGGCGATGTCGTCGCCCGGATAGTTCGCCGGATAGGTGCCGGGCAGCATGCCGTGCAGGACGACCTCGGTATCGGGCCGCACCACCGTGCGAATGTGCTCGCGTATGCGCGCTTCGTAGCCGGGCAGGTCGCCTAGAACGGTCAGGCTCTGGTGCCAGATGCGCATCGGCCCTCAACCCAGTGGCGCCAGGCCCGCGCTCAGGTCGGCCTTGATGACCTTGCCGAGCGCATTGCGCGGAAAATCCTTCACCACGAACACCTCGCGCGGCACCTTGTAGGGCGCGAGAGAATTGCGACACAGGTCGCGCAGTTCGCCGGGAGTCGCGGCGTCCTTGAGGATCACGAACGCGGCGACTTCTTCGTTGAATTCGCGCGAGGGCCAGCCGACGACGGCACTGTCGGCCACCGCGGGATGCGACTGCAGCGCGGCCTCGATCTCGCCCGGATAGATATTGACGCCGCCACGGATGATCATGTCCTTCGAGCGGCCTTTCAGGTGCAGATAGCCGCTGGCATCCAGCATGCCGAGGTCTCCCGGATACCACCAGCCGTCGCGGAAGGACTCCTTACTTGCCTCGGGATCGTTCCAGAATCCATCGGCCACCGCAGGCCCGCGGTAGCGGATGCGCCCGATCACACCCGCAGGCTGCGGCCTGTGATCTTCATCCACGCATTGCACTTCCACGCCGAACACCGGCCGGCCTACCGATTCGTTGAAAGCTTCCGGATCTTCCGAGGTGAGGAAGCTGACTCCGCCTCCTTCGGTGGAACTGTAGTACTCGACGAAGCCCGGACACAGCGCCCGCAGCGTTCGGCGCTCCTCGGCATGCAGCGCCGAGCCCGAGGACAGCAGCAGGCGCAGCGAGCGGATCGGCGCGAGCTTTTCTTCGGGCAAGGTCAGCAGCCGGCGGATCAAGGTCGGCACCAGGAAGATCGAACTGATGCGGTATTTCTCCACCGCTTCGCAGAGCGCGTCCGGTTCGTAGGGCGGCGGCAGCATGAACACGGTGCCGCCCGAATAGAGCATGGTGAGCGGAAACGTACGCCCGCCGCCGTAATAAAACGGCGTCGCCGACAGGAACCGGTCCTGGCTGTTGAAGCCGAGGTTGATCCAGAACACGCAATAGCGCGCGAGAAACTGGCTGTGCCGGATGCGCGGGCCCTTCGGGCGGCCGGTGGTACCGGAAGAAAGCGACATCAGGAGCGGCAGGTCGCCCTCGGGAAATTTCAGGCCTGGATTTGAATTTTTTACCCGTTCATTCCAGGAGGAATCAACGGCCACGCAGTCAACATCGTTCAAACCAGGCCTGCCAGGTTCCACCAGGACCTTTTGGGCCCCGAAATGCGCGACCACGCGCTCCTGCTCGGCCGGCGTCCAGCGCCAGTCGAGCGGCAGGATGACGATGCCCGCGCGCGCCATCGCGGCGAGGATGACCAGGTGCTCGATGCTGTCCCTCAGCGCTACGCCCGCCACGTCGCCCTGCGCCAGGCCCAGCGAATACAGGTGCGCGGCAGCGCGGCTCACCAGCGCATCGAGGTCACGATACAGAACGACCCGTTCGCCATGCACGATCGCCGGGCGGTCGGGGACCGCGCGCGCGTGGTGGGCGAACGTTTCAGTGATATTCACGCAGCGGCCGCGCGGCGCAGCGGCTTGAGCCGCTCGAGAACCTCGGCGGAAGAGGCGACGTCGGCGTATTTCGACGACATGTCGAACAGATTGACCGCGTGCGACGTCGCGCTGCGGTCGTAAACGGCATCGTGCGGCACCAGCACGCGGAAGTTGAAGGCGAAGGCGTCCACCACGCTGCCGCGCACGCACCCGCTGGTGGTGCAGCCGGTGACGACGAGCGTGTCTGCCTGCAGGTCGATCAGGTGGCTGGCGAGCGGCGTGGCGAAAAAAGCGCTCGGGTGCTTTTTCGGGATCAGCACGTCGCCCTCGCGCGGCGCGATCTCGGCGGGGAATTCGTAGCCCTTCTCCGGGATATTCATGATCGAGGGCACCTTGGCTGCGAGGCGCCCGCCGTCGGTGGCCTTGTTCTTGGGCGCGACGTGCGGATAGAGCACCGGCCAGCCGTTCCGGCGAAATTCGGCAAGCAGCGTCGCGATGTTGCGCATCGCGTTCCAGCCCACGTCGCCGCAGGAGGTCGGAAATTCCTTGATGGAATCCCAGAACGGCCTGGGCGTGGTACCGATGGTGCGGTACTGCACGTCGATAATGAGCAGCGCGGGCCGTTTGCCGATGCCCGAGGGCCTGCCGAAGCCGGCCGCGTTGTAGGCTTTCTGCTCCTCCTCGCTGATGACGCCGTCCCAGGGATTCATGCACGGACTCCTCGAGCAGGTTGACCCGAAAAGCTTAGGCAGGCCTATAATATTAGTCAAATCAATTTAGTTGATTTTTACTAGTGATTTCATGGATATGACCTGGTGAGTGACCCATGAGCGACTCGTGAGCGGCGAAACACCCGATCTCAACCTCCTGCTGGTGTTCGAGGCCATGTTCCGCCACGGCAGCGTGACGCGCGCCGCGGCACAGATCGACCTCACGCAATCGGCGATGAGCAGCGCGCTCGGGCGCCTGCGCAAGCAGTTCGGCGACCCGCTGTTCGTCAACACCCGCGCCGGCATGCTGCCGACGCCGCGCGCGCTGGAACTCGCGCCGCCGCTCACCGAAGCGCTGGCGATGGTGCGCGGCGCGATGGGCAGCCGCGCCGCCTTTGATCCACGCAGCTCGACGCGCAGCCTGCGCATCTACATGACGGATGTCGGCGAGATGGTGCTGCTGCCGTCGCTGATGCGCCACCTGCACGCGCACGCGCCGGCAATGCGCCTGGAGACGGCGCAGCTGCAGGCGGCCGAGCTCGCGGTGCGGCTGGAAACCGGCGACATCGATCTCGCGCTGGGCTACCTGCCGCAGCTGCCGGACAAGATCCGCCGCGCGCGGCTGTTCGAGGAGCACTACGTCTGCATGACGCGCCCGGACCATCCGCTGGGACGCAGCGCGCCGCTCACACTGAAGGAATTCCTGAGCGCGCGCCACGTGCTGATCGCCTCGATGGGCTCGGGTCATCAGACGCTCGAGCGCACCTTGGCCGAGCGCGGCGTGCAGGAGAACGTCGCGCTGCGCGTGCCCCACTTCGTGGTGGTGCCGCTGATCGTGGCCGGCACCGACCTGGTGGTGAGCCTGCCCAGCCGAGTGGCGGGCGCCTCGTCGCGCCTGGTGAAGGTCAAGGTCCATCCGCTGCCGATCCCGATCCCGAGCTTCGACGTGTCGCTGTACTGGCACGAGCGCGTCGAGAACGATCCCGCCAACCAGTGGTTGCGCGCCGCCATGATCGAGCTCTTCGGCGACCGCCCGGAACGCAAGAAATCCCCAAAGTGACGCCGCAGGGCAGGATCCCGGTGTTCCTGCTGACCGGCTTTCTGGGCAGCGGCAAGACCACGCTGCTGAACGCCGCGCTGCGCTCACCCGGCATGGAAAACACGGCCGTCGTCGTCAACGAGCTGGGCGACATCGGGCTGGACAACCTGATCATCGCGCAGGCGACCGACAACGTGGTGTTGCTGGACGCCGGCTGCCTGTGCTGCGCCAATACCGGCGCGCTGCACGAAACGCTGGCAGACCTCGTCGGCCGGCGCGCGCGCGGCGAGATCCCGGCCTTCCGGCGCGTCATCATCGAAACCAGCGGCGCCGCGGATCCGGCGCCCCTGCTGAATGTTCTGCTCGGCCATCCGCTCGTCACCGGCTCGTACACGCTGGCAGCAACCGTCTGCGTGGTGGATGCCCGGCATTTCCTCGCTGCGCGTGCGCAGTACCCGGAACCCGACAAGCAGGCGGCGGTCGCCGAGCGCATCTTCATCACCAAGCGCGACCTTGCCGATGCCGCGCCGGTGATGGAATTTCTGCGGCAGCTGAACCCGCAAGCGGAAATTGCCGAAGATGTTGCCGCGGCATTCTCCCCCTACGAAGGAACGGGAAGGCCCCTCACGTCATTCGCATCGCTCGGCCCGATTCGCAAGCGCGCGCACGCCTCGGGCATCCGCGCCTTTTCCTTCCGGCCGCCCTCCCCCGTCACCTGGGCCGGCTGGTCGGCATGGTCGCGGCTGGTGAAGGCCGAGTTCGGCCACAAGCTGATCCGCGTCAAGGGCCTTATCCGTATGGAAGACAACGGCGAAATCGCGTTCGTGCAAGGGGTGCAGGGCGTGTTCCATCCGCCGCAGCGCTTTCGCGAATGGCCGAGTGCAGACCACGGCAACCGGCTGGTATGCATCGCGCGTGACCTGGACGAGAAGGACATCGCGGCGACCCTGCCCGCGCTCAACACAGCGGCCGGCACCCAGGCCACCTATTCCATGAAGGAACTACAAGAGAGGCAGGCACAACAATGAGCGATTTCGTGCTGCGCGGCGGCGAAGTGGTGTTCCCGGACAGGAAGCCGGCGCAGCACGACATCCTGGTGGCAGGCGGCAAGATCAAGGCAGTGCTAGCCCCTGGCGCATCGGTGCCTCCCGGCACGCCCGAGCAGACGGCCGCCGGCCTGCACGTATTCCCAGGCCTCATCGACGCGCACGTGCATTTCGGCTTCACCGAGAAAATCACCGAGTACTCCACCGAGACCGCCTACGCCGCGCAGGGCGGCATCGCCACCATCCTTGGCTACTTCCTCAACAACGAGGCCTACGCCGATGTCTACAAGCGCGAGCAGGAATACGCGCGCACGCGCTGCCACGTGGACTACGGCTTTCACTTCAGTACCGCCAACGAGATGCACATCCGGGAACTGGGCATGTACATCAGCGACTACGGCGTCACCTCGTTCAAGTACTTCATGAATTTCAAGGGCGAGGAAGGCC
>JBDTRO010000282.1:0-7249 GCA_039931635.1 Betaproteobacteria bacterium
GCTCCAGGGTGCGCGCCAGCTTGTGGTCCAGCGTCGTGATCGAGAGGAAAGCCTTGACCAGGTTCTTCTTCGCCATCGGCGCGAGCAGGTCGATGTCGCGTTCGATCAGCGCCGATTTGGTGACGATCGTCAGCGGATGGTCGCAGGCCGCCAGTACTTCGATCAGGCCGCGCATGACCTTGTAGCGCCGCTCGATCGGCTGGTAGCAGTCGGTGTTGGTGCCGAAGGCGATCGGTTTCGCGCGGTAGACCTTGCGGGAGATTTCTTCCTTCAGCAATTCCACCGCGTTGGTCTTGGCGAAGAGCCTGGTCTCGAAGTCCAGCCCCGGCGACAGCTCCAGGTAGGCGTGGCTCGGCCTGGCATAGCAGTAGATGCAGCCGTGTTCGCATCCCCGGTACGGATTGATGGACTGCTCGAACGGAATGTCGGGCGAATCGTTGCGCGCGATGATCGAGCGCGCGCGCTCTTCCGTCACCGTGGTCCGGAATGTTTCTCCCGTCTTTTCTTCTTCCCCCCAGCCGTCGTCGAAGGGCGAGCGCGCGTCGGTCTCGAACCGGCCCTGGATCTGTGAAAGTGCCCCTCGCAGCTTCGTCATTCGCTCTAGAATTGCTGTCCCCTCCTGATACTGTATAGATGAACAGTACCACTAGCAATACCCGCCGCAATGTCGGCCTGCTCGCCGCCTGCCAGGCGATGCTGATGACCAATAACGCCACTCTGATCGCGGTCAACGGACTGGCCGGGTTGGCACTGGCGTCGAACCCTTCGCTCGCAACGCTGCCGGTGACCTGCTGGGTGGTGGGCGGGGCGCTGGCAACCATGTCGGCCTCGCAGTACATGAAAAAGGTGGGCCGGCAGGCGGGACTTATCCGCGGGGCAGCCATCGGAATTGTCGGCGCGCTGATCTGCGCCGCGGCCGTGTGGCAGACCAGTTTCTGGCTGCTGTGCTTCGGCGCGCTCGTATTCGGCGGCTTCAATGCATTCGGCCAGTACTACCGCTTCGTGGCGTCCGAGGTCTCGCCGCCGGATTTCCGCGCGACTGCGGTGTCGCTTGTGCTCGCGGGCGGGTTGGTGGGCGGAATCCTGGGGCCGAGCACCAGCCGCATCACGGTGGATCTCATCGGCCCGCGCTTCACCGGCGCCTATCTTGCCTTGATCATATTCGTGCTTATCACGATTGCGATGCTGACCCGCATCCGCATTCCGGACCTGAGCGCGGCCGAGCAGGCGGCGGCTGGCCGGCCGTTGTCGGAGATCGCGCGGCAGCCGAAATTCATCGTCGCCGTGATGGCCGGCGCCCTGAGCTATGGCGTGATGAACTTCCTCATGACTTCGACGCCGATCGCGATGGGAGTCTGCGGGCATCCTTACGCCGATGCCGCCCTCGTGATTTCCTCGCATGTCATCGCCATGTTCGCGCCGTCCTTCGTCACCGGCGGCCTGATCAGGCGTTTTGGCACGATTCCCGTGATGCTCGCCGGGGCGGCGCTGAACATCGTGTGCATCGCCGTCGCGCTGGCAGGCGTGACGGTGGCGAATTTCTGGTGGGCGCTGGTGCTGCTCGGCGTGGGCTGGAACTTCCTCTACATCGGCGCCACCGCGCTGCTGACCGAGACCTACCGGCCCGAGGAGCGCGCCAAGGCGCAGGGCGCCAATGAGTTTTCCATTTTTGCGATGATGGCGGTCTCCTCGTTCAGTTCCGGGATGATCGTCACCAACGCCGGCTGGGAAAAGGTGAATTACGCCGCGCTGCCGCTGATCGCGGTGGTAATCATGGCGCTCGTATTCCTGTTCGTCCGCAGGGAAGGGGCCAGGGCGTGACGCTGCGGGCACCCGCCGAGGTGGGGATGCGGCTCGAGGATGTCGATACTCCGGCGCTGATTCTCGATCTGGATGCGTTCGAGACCAATCTGCGGCGGCTGATGGATGCCGTGCCGGGACGCGTGCGCGTGCGCGCGCATGCCAAGACCCACAAATGCCCGGAGATCGGCAAGCGCCAGATCGCCGCCGGCGCGGTCGGATTGTGCTGCCAGAAGGTGTCCGAGGCCGAGGCGATGGTCGAGGGCGGCATCGACGACGTGCTGGTGTCCAACGAGGTGGTGGGCGCGCGCAAGCTGGAGCGGCTTGCGGCTCTCGCCAAACGCGCGAAGCTGGGCGTCTGCGTGGACAACGCGGACAACGTGCGCGACCTGGAAGCAGCAATGCAGAAGGCAGGCGCGCGAATCGATGTCTACCTGGAGCTCGAAGTCGGCATGCGGCGCTGCGGCGTGGCGGCGGGCGCGCCGGCACTGGCGCTTGCGAAGCGGATTCTCGCCTCTCCCAGCCTGCGGTTTGCCGGGATCCACGCTTATCACGGCCGCGCGCAGCACATCCGTTCGGTGGCAGAGCGCCGCGCCGTCATCAATCATTCCGCCTTGCAGGTCAAGAATACGAAAACCCTGCTGCTGGAAGCCGGCATTGCCTGCCCCATCGTCACGGGCGCGGGCACTGGCACTTTCATGCTCGAAGTAGAGATCGGCGTCTGGGACGAAATCCAGCCGGGGTCCTACGTCTTCATGGACTGGGACTACGCGCGCAATGAATGGGCGCCGCCGATGCCGCGCTTCGAGCATTCCCTGTTCGTGCTTGCGACCGTGATGAGCCGGCCGGGACCCGCGCTGGCAATTGTGGACGCGGGCCTGAAGGCATCGAGCATGGATTCGGGCATGCCTGGTGTCTGGGAACGGCCGGGGCTCTCGTTTTCGCGTGCCTCCGACGAACATGGCTGGGTGGATATCGCTGCCAGCGCCGCGGCGCCCGGACTGGGCGATAAATTGCTGCTGGTGCCGGGCCACTGCGACCCGACTGTGAACCTCTACGACTGGTATGTTTGCGTGCGGGGCGGCGTGGTCGAAGCGCTGTGGCCTATCACGGCGCGTGGGGCTCTTTACTAGCACTGGGGAGAAAGGCATGCGCAAGCAATATTTGAATCCGAAGGAATTGTTCCACTCGCCGTTCTTCACCCATACCACCACGGTCTCCGGGCCGGCCAAGATCATCCACGTGTCGGGCCAGGTGAGCTACGACCGCGACGGATTCGTCATCGGCAAGGACGACATGCGCGCGCAGGCCGAGCAGGTATTCAAGTGCCTCACGCATAACCTCAAGGCGGCCGGCGCGACCTGGAGCGATGTGATCAAGCTGAACGGCTACATGGTCAGGATGAACGCCGACTCCGTGAACCTGTATCGCGAGGTCCGTTCCCGCTACCTCGACCCGAAACGCATGCCGGCGAGCACGCTGGTCGGCGTGAAACGCCTCGTGCACGACGACCTGCTGCTGGAAGTGGAGGTGATCGCGGCGGTGGAAGAGAAAGCGGCGCCCGCGAAAGCGAAAAAGAAGAAGGGTTGAACTCCGCCGCGTTGCCGCGCTCCTCTTACGGCTGGGTGGTGGTGCTGTGCGCCTTCACCCTGATGTTCGTCGGTTTCGGCGCCGCCTACTCCTTTGCTTCGTTCTTCCGCGCTTTCCAGTCCGAGTTCGGCGCCTCGCGCGCGCACATCGCGCTGGTGTTTTCGCTGTGCGCTTTCCTCTACTTCCTGCTCGGCGCGCCCGGCGGCATGCTCGCCGACCGCTACGGCACGCGCAACGTCGCGCTGGCGGGCGTCGCGTTCATGGTGGCGGGCCTGGCGGCGGCGAGCTTCGCGCAGTCGGTCGAAGTCCTCTATGCCACGTACTCGATCGGGCTGGGGATCGGCATCGGCCTGACTTACGTGCCCTCGGTGGGCGCGGTGCAGCCCTGGTTCGAAAAGCGCCGCGTGCTCGCCTCGGGCATCGCGGTCTCCGGGATCGGCGCCGGCAATCTGCTGGCGCCGCCGCTCGCGGCCTGGTGGATAGAGACACTGGGCTGGCGCGGCGCGTATCTCGCGCTCGCGGCCTGCGCCCTGGTGCTCGGCGGGGCGGCCGCGGCCGCGATTCGCAACCGCCCGGCGGGGCAGGGCAGGGCGGCCGCGGGCGTGCCGCTGCGCGCAGCACTCGCGACGCGCAATTTCTGGGTGCTGTACGTGACGCTCGCGCTGTCCGGTTTCGGCTGCTTCGTGCCGTTGGTCCATATCGGACCTTACGCCGTGGACTCGGGTCATCCCGAGTCGGTGGCGGTGATGCTGGTCAGCCTGATCGGCCTGGGCAGCCTGGTCGGGCGCTTCGCCATCGGCGGCATTGCCGACCGTCTCGGCAGGATGAATTCGCTTGCCTTGATGTACCTGGGAATGGCGCTGATGCTGGTCCTGTGGTGGGCTTCAACGAGTGCCGGCGCGCTGTCGATCGTGGCGATCGGTTTCGGCATTTTCTACGGCGGCTTCGTGGCGGCGTTCCCGACGGTGGTGATGGACCTTTTCGGCGCCCGCTCGGTCTCCGGCATCATCGGCTGCCTGTACACCGCGGCCGGCGTCGGCACATTGTTCGGGCCGCCGCTCGCGGGCGCGGCTTTCGACGCTTCTGGCAGCTACAGCGCGCCCATCCTCGGCGCGGCGGCGTTCGCGCTGATTGCCGCCGCCGGCGTGAGATTGTTGCGCGCACGCAATTAATTGAGGTGAGTTCCATAAGAAAAAGAAAACGGCCGGATCTGGTGGTCAGCGAAGAGCGGGGGGTGCGCCACCTGCACGTCGGCGGCGAGGCGATCCAGAGCGCCATGCGCATGGACGACCCCTTCGCGCTCGAGCTCGATTACACGCGCTGCATGATGGCTTTTCTGCTGTTCCATCCGCAGCCAAAGCGGGCGCTGATGATCGGCCTGGGCGGCGGATCGCTCGCCAAGTTCTTCCACCGGCGCCTCCCCGGCCTGCGCACCCACGTGGTCGAATACGACGAACGCGTGATAGCGACGGCGCGCGCGCTGTTCCACGTGCCGGCCGACGACGCGCGGCTCACGGTCGAGCATGGCGACGGGGTCGGGGCGCTGGCGCCGGAATGCTGCGACCTGCTGGTGGTGGATGGCTACGAGGACGAGGCGACGCCCGCGGCCATGGTGTCGCAGGCATTCTTCGACGCCTCCTGGTGGGCGCTGGAGGATCCCGGCGCGCTGGTGGTGAATTTCATGGACGATGATCCGGATTTCGACCGCAACCTGCAGCGCATCGAGCGCGCGTTCGGCGGCGCGGTGATCGCGTTCCAGTCGCTGCGCGACCCGAACATCGTCGTCATCGGCTTGAAGGGCGCGCCACCCAGGATCGGTTGGCGCGAACTGCGGGCGCGCGCGGTGGCGCTCGAACGGACCTACGGCCTGCCGTTTCCCCGCTACGTGGAGCGGCTGCGCACGATGAACCGCTGGAGCACCGACGAGCTCCTGATCAACGTGCCGGCGGAGGGCGCATAAGGTGGCGATCGATCCGGTCGAACTCGCGGCCCTTGCCGCCGCCGCCTTCGCCGGCTCGGTGATCTTCGGCGTCACGGGTTTCGGCGCCGCGCTGGTGACCGTGCCGTTCGCGACGCACTTCGTCCCGCTGCCGTTCGCGCTGGCGCTCTTCGTGCTGATGGACCTTGCCAACGCCTTCCGGCTGGGTTTCGAGAATCCGAAGAACGCCGTCAGGACCGAATGGACCCGCATGGTGCCGGCCATCCTCATCGGCACCGTCGCCGGCGTCACGCTGCTGGTCAACCTGCCGCGTGCCGCTGCAACGCTGGCGCTGGGCATTTTCGTGCTGCTGTTCGCGGTTTACAGCCTGGCCAGCAGCGGGGAGACGCGGCGCATCGTATCGACGCGCTGGGCCTACCTCGCCGGATTCACGGGCGGCGTCACCAGCACGATTTTCGGCGCCGGCGGACCGCCGTACGCGATCTACCTCTCGCATCGCGGCCTCGCCAAGGAGCAGTACCGCGCCACGATGGGGTTTGCGACACTGACGAGCATCTCGCTGCGCACCATCGCCTTTTTTGCGACCGGCATCCTGCTCGATGCGAAAGTGTGGATCTATGCGATCGTTATCGTTCCCGCCGGGCTCGCGGGGCTTTGGGCGGCGGGCCACCTGTTCCGGCGCATTTCGCGCGACGCCCTGATGCGCGCGGTGGCGCTGATGCTGCTGGCGAGCGGTGCATCGCTGATTGTCAGGGCGCTGAACTAGCTCCGCTGAAATATCCCACCCCGGTCTTCTCCGCGACACGGCCCGCGATGCGACATAAACTGCATTGGGCGGGCTCGGCCATACCTGCCAATATGAAGAAAGACCATTGCGATAAGACGGCGCGCGGGCGGGGCCAGATTGATTTTCCTTCTATGAAGGATCTCTGGCATCGCCCCGTAAGGCATGCGGTATCCAGGGTGACAGCATCACAACGGATATGAGAAAAAGGGTGGAGGCGCCCTGCTTCGGAGTAAAGGACCCGGCCGGGTCCTTTTTTTGCGGGTGCAGGTTAGCAATACTTGAATATCAACAGGCCCGTGTGGCTGTTGTATTCACGCAACAACCAGAGTAATTTCTGCCGGAAAGCCAAAGTTGCGGTGACGGTCATGCCCCAGTGTCCTAGAATTCACTTTATAAATTTGCTATCACTATATGATTTTATTATTCTTAATATAAGCAGCCCGTTTGCAGCGGCACAGATTTCAGCACGGTACTGTGGATCGGCGTTGGCCAGTCGAGAGCGAAAATCGGCGAGACGCGGATCACCCGCTTAAACTGCTGCTGATTCACGGGGCAGCGCGCGTCAGTTCAGCGGCAATGGCCAGAAACGGCGGAGAACATGAGGAAGGAAAGCGAATGAACAGATTCAAGAGTTATTCCAAGCGGCCAGTGTGGTTGATGGCCTTCCTGCTGACCGCTTTCGTGGCCGGATGCGGCGGCGGCGGCGGGCAAGATCCAATTCTGGGCGCAGGCGGTCTCGCAGCCGGCGGAGCCATTCCCGGCGCACCAGCGGGTGCGATCGTCCCTGGCGCTGCATGTACTGCAGCCGCGGGACCCACCATACCCACGGTTACCGCGTCGGATCCCACTAGTGGCAACCAGAATGTGACGATCAGCAGTGTTGGTGCTGCTGGCGGCGGCAAACGGATCACCGCCACCTTCAGTCTGGCGATGAACGCCGCAACGATCAACGCAACAAGCTTTACGCTGACGCCGGTGGGTGGCGCTGTCCTCACGCCAGCGTCGGTGACCTATGACGTCCTCTCACAGGTAGCGACCTTAACTACATCAGCCGCGCTCTTGCCCAATACTTCTTATACGGCGGTCATCGCGATTACCGTCACGAGCGCCGCGGGCTCTGCCCAGTCGCAACG
>JBDTRO010000283.1:0-4117 GCA_039931635.1 Betaproteobacteria bacterium
GGGCGGCGCGTCTTCAGCGTGCTGGAAACCGGTTTCGGATTTGGACTGTCGTTCCTCGTCACCTGGCGCGCCTGGCGCGAGGACCCGGCGCGCTGCGGGCGGCTGCATTTCGTGTCGATCGAGAAGCATCCATTTCAGGAGACTGACATTGCTCTTCTGTTCGAGAAGTTTCCTGAATTAAAAGAAGAATCGGCCCAACTCCTTGCCCAGTGGCCGATGCTGCTGCCGGGCATGCACCGCATCGAATTCGACGGCGGCAAGGTTGTCCTGACAATCCTGTTCGGCGACATCTCCGAAGGACTGCCGCAACTTTCGATGGCGGCCGACGCGATCTTTCTCGATGGCTTCGCGCCGGCGAGAAATCCGCAGATGTGGGAACCGAAACTGCTGCGCCACCTCGGCAGGCTGGCCGCCCCCGGCGCGACCGTCGCGACCTGGAGCGTCGCGGCCTCCGTTTGCGCGGCGCTTCAGGAAGCTGGTTTCGCGGTCGAGAAGGACAGAGGATTCGGCAGCAAAAGGGAGATGCTCAGGGGAGTTCTGGTACCCAGGAATAGAGCGCCGGTAGTGGAGCACGCATCCCGCGCCGCGATCGTCATCGGCGCGGGCGTCGCCGGGGCCGCGGCGGCCGAGCGCCTGGCCTCCCGCGGCTGGAATGTCACCGTCATCGAGCGGCACGGCGGCCCCGCGCAAGAGGCCTCTGGCAATCCGGCCGGGATTTTCCACCCCATCGTGTCGCCGGACGACAGCCTGTTCGCGCGCTACACGCGCGCCTCGTTTCTTTTCCTGCTGCAGCACTGGAAAAATCTCGGCCAGCTGGAATGGCAGCCCTGCGGCGTGCTGCAGCTCGCGCGCAACGAGGACGAAAAAGCCTCGCAGCGGCGCGCCCTGGCAACGCTCGGCTTTCCGGCGCGCTACGCGCAGTTCGACGAGGCGAAGGGCGGAATCTGGTATCTCGACGCCGGTTGGGTCAAGCCACGCAGCCTTGTTGAAGGGTTGCTTTCCCGCTTTGAGATTGAAAAGATTTTTGACCGGGAAATTTCTTCTCTCTCTCGTGAAGACGACGTTTGGAAAGCAAAGGACAGCAAGCACCATGTCATTGCTTGCGCGCCTGTCGTGGTGCTCGCCAATGCGGCGGACGCGCTGCGACTTGCGCCTCAACCCGAAGTCAGGCTGCGGCGCCTGCGCGGCCAGTTGACGCTGATTCCCGCCATCGACGGCCTGAATCACGTCCTCCTGCGCGGCGGCATGGCGCTGCCCGGCATCGACGGCATGTCGATGGTGGGCGCGAGCTACGACATCGACGATGAGGACCGGCAGCTGCGCGCGGACAGCCACGCAGGCAACCTGGCACGGCTGGAGCAGATCCTGCCGGGCGCCTCGCATGGGCTGGATCCGGAGAAACTCGATGGCCGCGTCGGGTTTCGCGCCGTGGTGCCGGACCGCCTGCCGATGATCGGGCCCCTTGCCGACCCTCGAGGCCCGGGCTTGTTTGGCGCCTTCGCCTACGGCTCGCGCGGCCTGCTGTGGGCCGGGCTCGGGGGCGAATTGCTGGCGAGCATGCTCGAAGGCGAACCGTTGCCGGTGGAACGCAAGCTTGCAGCCGCGGTCGCGCCTGAGCGGTTTTTCCTGAGAAAAAAAAGGAAAGCCGCTACCAGCGCTCCAGCTTGATGTCGTCGTAGGACGCGGGCTGCGAGATCGGCTCGATGTGGCTGAGCGTGATCGCGTTGGGCACGAGCGAACGGATGCGCTCCTCGATCTCCTCCGAGAGCTGGTGCGCGCGATCCACCGGCCAGGCATCGGGCACCAGCAGGTGGAAGGTGATGAATCTCCGTGCGCCCGCCTGGCGCGTGCGCAGCGCGTGGAAATCCGCCCCGTAGCGGCGCCGGTACTCGGTGAAGATCTTCTCGATCTCGGCGCGCTCGGCTTCGGGAATCGCGGCATCCAGCAGCCCGGAGAAGGAACGGCGCATCAGCATGAAGCCGGTGAACACGATATGCACCGCCACCGCCAGCGCGATCAGCGGATCCAGGATGTGCCAGCCGGTGGCGGCGACCAGCGCCACCCCCGCGATGATGCCGGCCGAGGTCCACACGTCGGTCATGAGGTGGCGGCCGTCGGCCTCCAGCGCGATGCTGTGCATGCGCTGCCCGACCGAGATCAGCATCCGCCCGCAGGCGAAGTTGATCGCGGAAGCAAGGACGGACAGCACGATGCCGAGCCAGGGCGCGTCGATGGGCTGCGGGTCTGCCAGGCGCGGCACCGCGGCGTAGGCAATGCACCCCGCGGCGAATACGATCAGCGCACCCTCGATGCCGCTGGCGAAGTATTCCGCCTTGAAGCGACCATAGGGATGCGCAGTGTCCGGCGGCGTGGCCGCCAGGCGCAGCATCGACAGCGCGAGCAGCGCCGCGGCGAGGTTGATCAGGGATTCGAGCGCATCCGACAGGAGGCCGACCGAGCCGGTGACATGCCAGGCATAAGTCTTCAGCGCGATGGTCGCGAGTGCCGCCGCGACCGAGTACCAGGCATAGCGCTCAAGCATCAGCCCTGCCGGAGGATGGCGGGACTTGCGTCCTTCACGTCCTTGAGCCCGCACAGCGCCATGGACACGTCCAGTTCCTTGCGAATGATGTCGAGTGCGAGCGTCACGCCCGCCTCACCCATCGCGCCCAGCGCCCAGGCGAATGCCTTGCCGATGAAGACGCCCCTAGCGCCCAGCGCCAGCGCCTTGAGCACGTCCTGCCCGGAGCGCACGCCGCCGTCGAAGAACACCTCGAGCCGGTCGCCCACCGCGTCGGTCACCTCGGGCAGCGCGCGGATCGAAGACACGGTACCGTCCAGCTGCCGGCCGCCGTGGTTGGAGACGACGATGGCGTCAGCGCCGGTGGACGCGGCGATCTTCGCATCCTCCGCATCGAGGATGCCCTTGAGTATCAGCTTGCCGCCCCATTGCTTCTTGACCCATTCGATGTCCTTCCAGGAGAGCGTCGGATCAAACTGGCCCGCGATCCACTGCGACAGCGTGAGCAGGTTGTCGGCGCCCTTGATCTGTCCTTCGAGGTTGCCGAAGGATCGCCGCTTGCTTTGCATGACGTTGAAGACCCAGGACGGCTTGCAAAGCATGTCGACAAGGTTCGCCAGCTTCAGCTGCGGCGGCACGGTAAGGCCGTTCTTGATGTCCATGTGGCGCTGGCCCTGGATCTGCAGGTCGAGCGTCAGCACCAGCGCCGAGCACTTCGCCGCCTTGGCGCGTTCGATGAGCGAGGCGGCGAAGCCGCGGTCGCGGAACACGTAGAGCTGGAACCAGAACGGTTTCTGCACCGCGCTCGCCACGTCCTCGATCGAGCAGATGGACATCGTCGAGAGCGTGAACGGCACGCCGAATTTCGCGGCGGCGCGCGCGCCGAGGATCTCGCCGTCCGCCCAGTTGAGCCCGGTGAGGCCGACCGGCGCGATGCCCACCGGCATGCTCACCTCCTGGCCGACGAGCGTGGTGCGCGTCGAACGATTGTCGACGTCGATGGCGACGCGCTGGCGCAGCTTGAGCGCCTCCACATCGTCGCGATTGGCGCGCAGCGTCACCTCGTCGTAGGAGCCGCGGGAGACGTAATCGAATATGGCCTTGGCCACCCGCCGCTCGGCGATCTGGCGCAGGTCTTCGATATTGGTGACAACCGGCATAAGGTCGAGTGTTTCACATCGTGGGATACAATGCCACCCCCATGCCGGCCGCGAAGAGCGAACAGAAATATCCGATCCAGGTCATCGCGCGCATGATGAAGCTGCTCGACGTGCTGGCCGCGCATCCGGAGCCCCTCGGCCTGAAGCAGGTGGCGCAATACACCGGCCTGCATCCTTCCACCGCGCATCGCATCCTGTCCGCGATGGCCGCGGACCGCATCGTCGACCGCGTCGAACCCGGCAGCTACCGGCTCGGCATGCGGCTGCTGGAACTGGGCAATCTCGTGAAATCGCGCATCAACGTGCGCGAGATGGCGCTGCCGGTGATGCGCGAGCTGCACGCGCAGATCGGCGAAACCGTCAACCTCTCGGTGCGCCACGACGACGAAATCGTCTACGTCGAGCGCACCTCGTCGGGCCGCTCGGCGATGCGCGT
>JBDTRO010000284.1:0-8933 GCA_039931635.1 Betaproteobacteria bacterium
CTTCATTGTCGGTGCCGTCCTCGGGGCGGCCCTGCTCGCTCAGGGTCCGGACCACCTCCGGAAACTCGAGAATTCGCCGGCGCACCTCGAGCAGGACGTCCTGCCCGCTTTCGAGCGAGATGGAGGGCGGCATTTCGACGAACAACTGGATGTCGCCTTCATCCAGTTCCGGCAGGAATTCGGTGCCCAGGCGGGTGACGGTCAGGCCGCCCAATGCCAGCAGGGCAAACGCCGCCGCGATCACCCTCGGCCGGTGGCCGAGCGCCCACACCAGCGATCGGCGGTAGGCGCCGCGCAGGCGCTCAATCCAGGCCGGTTCCTCGAGCCGGGCATGGCGCGGCCTGAACAGTACGCCGCATAGGGCCGGGACCAACGTGAGCGAAAAAACCAGTCCGCCGATGAGGGCGAAGGAATAGGTGAGGGCGAGCGGCCGGAAGATCCGGCCTTCGACGGATTGGAGCGTAAACACCGGCACTAGCGCCGCAATGATTATCAGCATCGCGTAGAACGTCGGCCGCCCCACGTCCACCGCCGAGCGCACCACCAGCCGCAATACGCCGCGGCGGTCTTTCGGGTGATCGTGGCGCAGCGCATGGATCACGTTCTCGACCAGCACCACCGCGCCGTCCACCAGAATGCCGAAATCGATCGCCCCCATGGAGATCAGGTTGGCCGGCAGGCCGAGTGCGAATAGGCCGATGAATGCCGCCAGAAGGGAAAGCGGAATGACCACCGCCACCGCCACCGAGCCCACCATGCTGCGAAGGAACAGCCAGACCACGCCAACCACGAGGATGAAGCCGCTCAGAAGGTTCTTGTGGACCGTAGAGAGCGTCTGTCCAACGAGGTCGCTGCGGTCGTAGAACGTCTCGATGTGCATGCCCTTCGGCAGAATGGTCTCGTTCAGTTCGCGCACCTTGGCATGGATCCCGTCGAGCACCAGGGACGGGTTCTGGCCACGCCGCATCCAGACGAATCCTTCTATGCCTTCCTTTTCGAGCCCGACACCGACCGAGCCGCGCCGTGGCGTGTACGACTGCACCACGCTCGAGACGTCGCCCACCGTGACCGGGGTCCCATCCTTGCTCCTGAGCACGACGCGCTTGATGTCCTCGGCTGTAACGAGATAGCCGAGGCCGCGCACCGTGAGCTCCTGGTCACCATGGCGCACGAAGCCGCCGCCGACGTTTACGTTGGACTTCGCGATCGCCTGCTCGATGTCTGCCAGCGTCAGGCCTTGCGCAAAGAGGCGCACCGCATCGGCCTCGACATGGAACTCCTTCAGGAAGCCGCCGAAGGGCACGACGTCGGCGACGCCCCGCGCCTGCCGCAGCACGCGCACGACGTTCCATTCGACTTCGGCGCGCATCTGGTAGAGGTCGTGCCGGTCGCTTGCGAGGCGAAACTGGAATACCTCACCCAGGGGCGTCGCCTCAGGCGCGAGTTCCGGCGTCGCTCCCTGGGGCAGCGAGGCGGCAGCGACCCGTTGCAGGACTACGGTGCGTGCCCGGAAGCCGTCCGTCTCGTCCGAGAACGTAAGCGTGATGAGCGACAGACCGAACAGGCTTTCGCTGCGCATCAGCCTCATCCCCGGTGTGCCGTTGAGTTCACGCTCAAGCGGTACGGTAACGCGCCGCTCGATTTCCTCAGGTGCATTGCCGGGCAACTGCGTTATGACCGTGACCTGCGTGTTGGTGACGTCCGGGTAGGCTTCGATGGGCGTCTCGAGGTAGGCGTACAGCCCGAAAACGGCGACGACCAGCGTCGCGAACAGCGCTGCCACGCGGCGGTGAACGCAGGCCTCGATGAAAAGACGCAGCATGACTAGAGAAGTTGCTCTGCCTGGGTATCCAGCAGCAGCGCGCCCCGCACCACGATCCGTTCGCCCGCCTTGAGCCCCTCCAGGATCACCACCCGGCCATTCCGGTTGCGGCCCGTCTGCACGTCGCGCGCAACGAACTCGCCGTCGGCGCGCTCGACGTAAACCACGCGGCGCTTACCGTCCTTGATCAGCACCGCGGCAGCCGGTATCGACAGGCCTGGTTCGCTCGCAATGTGCACAAATGCCTGCGCCAGCATGCCTGCGCGCAAGCCTTCGGTGCGCGCCGCGAGCGTCAGGTAGAGCTGCGCGCGCCGCGATTCCGGATCGACGCGCGGATTGAAATTTTCGATCCGCGCCGCGATGCGGGCGGCGAGCGCCGGAATCTCGACTTCGGCTTGCTGTCCGGCAGCAATGCGGCGCAATTCCGCCTCAGGTACCTGCGCGATGACCAGCAAGCGCGCCGGATCACCAAGTTCCACCAGCGCTTCGCCGCCTGGTATTACCGTGGCTCCGGCCGCAACGCGAATTGCAGATACCACGCCGTCGGCGGGCGCCCTGACGGTGAACCGGATGCCCTGCCCCGAACCGATCAGTCCCGCCGTGTGGCGCGCGCGCTCATGCTCGGCGCGTGCTTCCTTCAGCCTCGCCTCGGCATCCTGCCGATCGATTTCGAGGCCGACGCCCTTTTCAACCATCTCGACCTGACGCTTGAGCATGCTCTCGGCCGAAGCCAGGCGCGTCGCTGCCTGGTCGAGCGCGGCCCGCCCGGCCGCCGCGTCCGCGCTGTCGATCGTGAGCAGAGGCGCCCCAGCCTTGACCACCTGCCCCGCGCGAACCAGCACCGCGGCCACCCGTCCCGCCATTGCAGCGCCTATTGCGAACTGTGCCTGCGGACTGAACGCGATTCTGCCGGGCAATGCCAGAACGTCGCTGCCTCCATCCGCGCCAGCAGGCTCGATGCCGAGGAACTGCATTTGCGCGGCGCGAATCCGGACAGTCCGGGCGCCGCCGTCGAGCGCGGGCTTTGATCCCGCGACTGCCGCCGGGGCATCTCTTTTTTGGCAGCCGGAGGCGCACAGCAATATCGCGGTGAGGGCGATAAACGCCGGGAAAACAGAATATTGCTTCATGGAGTGCCAGCAGTTTAGGAAAGCCGCTTGTCGCAACCCTTTCGCCAAGCAGTCAATTAACTGACAGGGGCCATGACGCGGCGCAACATTGCTCCCGCGGTAGCGCTTGGATAGGATGCACGTCCCCAGGAAATAACGATCTCCCCAGGAGGCAGCATGGCGGTCAAGGTATCCCTCAAAGTCAATGGCAAACCGGTATCGGCGGAGGTGGAGGAACGCACGCTTCTGGTCACCGTGATCCGCGAGCACCTGCGGCTTACCGGCACCCACGTCGGTTGCGACACTGCGCAGTGCGGCGCCTGCACCGTGAGCATGAACGGCAAGGCGGTGAAGTCCTGCTCGTTCCTCGCCATGCAGGCCGAGGGCGCGGACGTGATGACCATCGAGGGCGTGGCCAAGCCCGACGGCACGCTGCATCCGATGCAGGCGGCATTCAAGGAGCACCACGGCCTGCAATGCGGTTTCTGCACCCCGGGCATGGTGATGAACGCGATCGACTTCGCGAAGAGCCATCCGAATCCCTCGGAAAGCGAAATCCGCGAGGCGCTGGAAGGCAATCTGTGCCGCTGCACGGGCTACCACAACATCGTCAAGGCGATTGGCGCGGGCGCCAGGGCCATGGCGGCCGGCAAATAACAGGCAACCGGAGGCAACCATGGGTGCACCGCTGATCGGCGCGAGAGTCGAGCGCAAAGAGGACTACCGTTTTCTCACAGGCGCGGGCCAGTACACGGACGACGTCGAACTGCCGCGCCAGAGCTATGCGGCCTTTGTTCGATCCCCGCACGCTCACGCGGTTGTTAAAAAAATAAATAGTGCAAAAGCAAAAAATTCCCCCGGTTTCATCGCGATCTACACCGGCGAGGACTTCGCCGCCGCCAAGCTCGGCGGCCTGCCCTGCGGCTGGCTGATCACCGACGTCAACGGCCAGCCCATGAAGGAGCCGCCGCATCCCTGCCTCGCGCAGGGCAAGGTGCGCTACGTCGGCGACCAGGTCGCCATCGTGATCGCGGAGACGAGCGAGCAGGCGCGCGACGCCGCCGAACTCGTGGAAGTGGACTACGAGGTGCTGCCCGCGGTCGTGGACGGCTCCAAGGCACGCGCCAAGGGCGCCCCGCAGCTGCACGACATCGCGCCGGACAACACCTGCTATGTCTGGGCGATCGGCGACAAGGCCGCGACCGATGCGGCATTCGCCAAGGCAGCGCATGTCACCAGGCTCGATTTGATCAACAACCGCCTGATCCCGAATGCGATGGAACCGCGCGTGGCGAACGGATCGTATTCGCGCGCCGACGACAGCTACACGCTCTACGTCGCGAGCCAGAACCCGCACGTCGAGCGCCTGCTGATGACCGCGTTCGTGATGGGCCTGCCCGAGCACAAGGTGCGCGTGGTGGCGGGCGACGTGGGCGGCGGCTTCGGCTCGAAGATCTACCTCTACGCCGAGGATGTCGCAGTCACCTGGGCCTCCAGGCAGGTCAACCGGCCCGTGAAATGGACCTCCGACCGCTCGGAAGCGTTTCTCACCGACGCGCATGGCCGCGACCACCACACGGTGGCCGAGCTGGCGATGGACAAGGAAGGCCATTTTCTGGGCATGCGGGTCAAGACCACGGCCAACGTGGGCGCCTACCTCTCCACGTTCGCCTCCTGCGTGCCGACGATCCTCTACGCGACGCTGCTTGCGGGCCAGTACCGAACGCCGGCGATCCATTGCGAAGTAACGGCGGTGTTCACCAACACTACGCCGGTGGACGCCTACCGCGGCGCCGGCCGGCCCGAGGCGACCTACGTAGTCGAGCGCCTGGTGGAAACCGCGGCGCGCGAGATGAAACTCGATCCGGCCGAGATCCGCCGGCGCAACTTCATCACGGCATTCCCGTACCAGACGCCCGTTGCGCTCATGTACGACATCGGCGACTACAACGCCACCATGGACGCGGTGCAGAAGCTGGCTGATGTTTCCGGTTTTTCAAAACGCAAAGAACAATCGGCCAAGAACGGGAAATTGCGCGGCCTCGGCTACGCGGCCTATATCGAGGCCTGCGGCATCGCGCCCTCGGCGGTCGCAGGAGCGCTCGGCGCCCGCGCCGGATTGTTCGAGGCGGGCGAGGTTCGCGTGCACCCGACCGGCAGCGTGACGGTGTTCACCGGCTCGCATTCGCACGGCCAGGGGCACGAAACCACGTTTGCGCAGGTCGTCGCCGACCGCCTGGGCATGCCGATCGAGAACGTCGACATCGTGCACGGCGACACCTCCAAGATCCTGTTCGGCATGGGCACCTACGGCTCGCGCTCGATCGCGGTGGGCGGCACCGCCATCGTGAAGGCGCTGGACAAGGTCATCGCCAAGGGCAAGAAGATCGCCGCGCACCTGATGGAAGCGGCCGAAGCCGACGTTGTGTACGACCGCGGCGTCTATAGCGTTGCCGGCACCGACAAGAAGAAGATGTTCGGCGAGGTGGCCTTCGCGGCCTACGTGCCGCACAACTACCCGCACGACAAGCTCGAGCCCGGGTTGAACGAAAACGCGTTCTACGATCCGTCCAACTTCACCTTCCCCGCCGGCAGCTATGTCTGCGAAGTCGAGGTGGATCCCGAAACCGGCGCCGTGAAGGTCGAGAAGTTCTCGGCGGTGGACGATTTCGGCAACATCATCAATCCGATGATCGTCGAGGGGCAGGTACATGGCGGGCTGACGCAGGGGATCGGCCAGGCGCTCACCGAAGGCTGCCAGTACGACGCCACCGGCCAGCTCACGACCGGCTCGTTCATGGACTACTGCATTCCGCGCGCGACCGACGTGCCCTTCTACCAGGTGGACACGCGGGTGACGGCCTGCACGCACAATCCGCTCGGCGTGAAAGGCTGCGGCGAAGCCGGCGCGATCGGCGCGCCGGCGGCGCTCATGAACGCCATCACCGATGCGCTGGGCGTGAAGGACATGCCCATGCCCGCCACGCCGCAAGCGGTGTGGACGGCCCTGAAGAACAAGAAATAGGAGAACACCATGCATGCATTCAAATACCACCGTCCGTCCAGCGTCGATGCCGCCGCCGCGCTCGTGAAGGGCGAAGCGAAAATCCTCGCCGGCGGCCAGTCGCTGATCCAGGCGATGAAGCTGCGCCTCGCCTCGCCCTCGGACATCATCGACCTGGGCACCATCAAGGACCTCGCCGGCATCAAGTCCGACGGCAAGTCCGTGACCATCGGCGCGATGGCGCGCCACGCCGAAGTGGCGCACTCCGCCGACGTGAAGAAGGCGATTCCGGCGCTCGCCGCGCTCGCCGGCATGATCGGCGACCGGCAGGTGCGCGCGATGGGCACCTGCGGCGGCTCGATCGCCAACAACGACCCGGCTGCGGACTATCCGGCGGCGGTGTTGGCGCTGAACGCCACCATCACCACCAACAAGGGCAAGCACGAGGCCGACAAGTTCTTCAAGGGCCTGTTCGATACGGCGCTCAAGGCCGGCGAGATCATCACCTCGGTCACCTTCCAGGCGCCCAAACGCGCCGCCTATGTGAAATTCAAGAACCCGGCCTCGCGCTTCGCCATCGTCGGCGTCTTCGTCGCCGATTTCGGTGGCTCGGTGCGGGTCGCCGTGACCGGCGCCGGCCCTGGCGTGTTCCGCCAGGCGGACATGGAAAAAGCGCTCACGGCCAAGTTCGCGCCCGAATCGGTGGCCAGCATCAAGGTCAAGCAGGACGGACTGAACAGCGACCTGCACGCCAGCGCCGAATATCGCGCGCACCTGGTGACCGTCATGGCCCGGCGCGCCGTGGAGGCCGCACTGAAATGAAGGAGCGCCAGAAGCCGCGCTTCAATTCTTAAGGATCCGGAGGGGGTTGGAGGAAGTGCGCCCGTCTAGGGCCTGGGAGTTACGGCTCCCATACCCTAGGCGGGCTTTTTTTGCCCTACGGCATCTTGGCGAGGATCTTGCCGAACTCCTCGGCCGAAAACGCGGTGAGCGTCTCGGTGCGCACGTTGCCCAGCGCGGCGATCGCCAGCCCCAGCGAAGTCGCCGTGGCGGTATCGGGCGCTTCCACGATGGTGACGATGTCGTAGTGCCCCAGCGTCCAGTAGATATCCTTCACCTTGACGCCCGCCTTCGCCGCCAGCGCCTTGAACGCGTCGGAGCGTTTCGGCGACTCCTTGATGGTGCGGATGCCCTGCTCGGTGAAATTTCCCAACACGATGAACATAGCCATGTCTGCCCTCTCCTTGTCAGTACTGCGTCTACATAGAACTGCCCCTCATTCGATGACCCGGTCGGCGCGCAAGAGCAGTTCCTGCGGTATCACTAGCCCGATCGTGCTCGCGGTCTTGCGGTTGATCACTAGCTCGAAATTCGCCGGCTGCTCAATCGGCAGGTCGCCCGGCCTGGCACCCTTCAGGATCTTGTCGACATACGCGGCTGCATGCCAGAACTGGTAGGCGATGTCGGTTCCATAGCTCATCAAGCCGCCTGCCTCGGCGCATTCCCGGAATGGAAAAATCGAAGCGATCCGGTACTTCATTGCCGCCGCGGCAATCCGTTCTCGCTGCGCGAAATGATAGACGTCGCCTGTAACAACGACCGCTCCGATCCGTTCCCGCTTCATGGTCGCAAAGGCAGAGTCGATGTCGTCAAGTGTTCCGGCGTTCACCTGCTGCATCTGGAGGCCGAGGCTGCTCACTGAAGCACGCATGCGCTCAGCCAGCCCGGCCGCGCTCGGATTGCCGGGATTCCCTAGAAATGCGATGAGCGAAAGCTTGGGCAGCAGCGTCTTTAGGAGTTCGAGCCGCTTGGGGGCAAGATCCCCCGCAAAATTGGACTGGCCGGTAAGGTTCCGCCCGGGCCGCGCCACGCTGTCCGCAAACCCCATGCGAACCGGGTCAGCCACCGCGACGAACACGATCGGGATGCTGGCCGTGGCCTTTTGCGCGGCGCTCACCGCCTGGACAGTCGAAGTGAAGATCACGTCCACCTTGAGTCGAACCAACTCCGCTGCCAGGGCGGGCAGCAAATCATTCTTGCCATCTGCATAGCGTTCGACCAGCACGAAGTCCTTGCCGCGTTCATGACCTAGTTCGTGCATCCCCTTAACAAACACTGCCATGAAGGCTTCGCCTTCCCGAGCGGAAAGAGGGCCGAGAATGCCGATTTGCCGGACCTTCACCATTTGCTGAGAGAGCGCGCGCTGCGCTACAAGCGCGCTCCCGATCAGTACGACGAATCTGCGCCGGTCCATCCCCCCTCCCCGTACCCGCGTCAGCTGCGAGGCCATTCTGATACTCATTGGGGCGTCGCGGTTGCGGATTCTTCACGGCGCGAACCGCGAGTGGCGGCGAAGCGCCAAATACCGGAAAATGCTGGCTTTCCGCACTGCGACACGAGACCCTGCCCATGCCCCGCGCGCTGCCAAAATCCATCGACGAAACGCACAAGATGCTCGGCGAGGCCGATTACGTGGCCGACCGCAGCCTGGCGACGGCCCTGTACCTGTCGCTCGCGATGCAGCGGCCAATGTTCCTGGAGGGCGAAGCGGGCGTCGGCAAGACCGAAATTGCCAAGGTGATTGCGGCATCGCTGGGCCGCGAGCTGATCCGTCTGCAGTGCTACGAAGGGCTGGACATCGCGCAGGCGGCGTATGAGTGGAACTACGCGCGCCAGATGATCGAGATCAGGCTGGCCGAGGCGGCGGGCGAGAAGTCGAAGGAGAAGATGTCGCAGAACATTTTCTCGGAGAAATTCCTGGTCAAGCGCGCGCTCGCGCAGGCGCTCGAGGGCAAGAAGGGCGCCGCGCCGGTGTTGCTAATTGACGAACTGGACCGCACCGACGAGCCGTTCGAGGCCTACCTGCTGGAAGTGCTCTCGGACTGGCAGATCACGATTCCCGAGATCGGCACGCTCAAGGCGGTGGAACCGCCGGTGGTGATCATTACCTCCAACCGCACGCGCGAGATTCACGACGCGGTGAAGCGCCGCTGCTTCT
>JBDTRO010000285.1:0-7057 GCA_039931635.1 Betaproteobacteria bacterium
AGCGCCACCACCCTCCTATTCCTGCGCATGACGCTGTCGCTGCCGTTCTTCCTCGCGATGGCGTTCTGGATAAGAGGCGGCGCACCGATCGCGCGGCGCGACTGGTTCGGCATCGTCGGCCTGGGCCTGCTCGGCTATTACTTCGCCAGCCTGCTCGATTTCCTCGGCCTGCAGTACGTTTCCGCCGGGGTCGGGCGCCTCATCATGTTTCTCTACCCGACGCTGGTCGTGATCCTGAGCGCGGTGTTCCTGAAGAAAAACCCGAGCATCCGCGAGCTTGCCGCGCTTGCGATCACCTACGTCGGGATCGCGCTGGTGCTGTCGGGCCACATATCGGCGGCGCCGGAGAATCGCGGTTTCGTCTTCGGCGCGATCCTGATCTTCTCCTCCGCCATGTGCTATGCCGTCTATCTCGTCACCGGCAGCCAGGTCGTGAAACGCGTCGGCAGCGTGCGCTTCACCGCCTACACGATGATCGTCTCCACCGTGCCTGCGGTGGCGCAGTTCCTGCTACTGGAATCGCCCGCCGCGCTCGCGCTGCCCGCGAGCGTATGGTGGGTGGCGATCGCACTCGCCACGGTATGCACGGTGCTGCCGGTGTTGCTGGTGGCCGAGGCGCTACGGCGCATCGGCGCCAACCACTTCGCGCTCATCGGCGCGCTCGGGCCGGTGACCACCGTGCTGGCCGATTTCGCGCTGCTCGAAGGCTCGCTTACCATGACGAAAATCCTGGGCGGCGCCCTCGTCATCTCCGGCGTGCTGCTCGTCTCTCTGAAAAGGAACTGATCATGGACATGGGAATAAAGGGCAGGACCGCGCTGGTGTGCGCGGCATCGAAGGGCCTGGGCAAGGGCTGCGCGCTGGCGCTCGCCGCCGAAGGCGTGAGCCTCGTCATCACCGCGCGCGGCAAGGACGCGCTGGAGGCAACGGCGGAAGAAATCAGAAAGAGTACCGGCGCGAAAGTCATCGCCGTGGCCGGCGACATCACCACGGCGGATGGCCGCGCGGCGGCGCTCGCCGCCTGCCCGAATCCCGACATCCTGGTCAACAACGCCGGCGGCCCGCCGCCCGGAGACTTCAGGAGCTGGTCGCGCGAAGACTGGCTGAAGGCGCTGGATGCCAACATGCTGACACCCATCGAACTGATCAAGGCGACGGTGGACGGCATGATCGCGCGCAAGTTTGGCCGCATCGTCAATATCACTTCCGGAGCGGTGAAGATGCCGATCCCGGAGCTGGGTCTGTCCAACGGCGCGCGCACCGGCCTTACCGGCTTCGTCGCCGGCCTTTCGCGCCAGACGGTGGCGCACAATGTCACCATCAACGGCCTGCTGCCGGGGCCCTTCGACACCGATCGCCTTCGCGGCAACATGGCCTTCAACGCGAAAAAGCTGGGCAAGACGCCGGAAGAATTGGCGAAAGTGCGCGCCGAAGGCAACCCCGCGAAACGCTTCGGCAGCATCGAGGAGTTCGGCGCCGCCTGCGCCTTCCTGTGCAGCGCGCACGCCGGCTTCATCACGGGCCAGAACCTGCTGATGGACGGTGGCGCCTTCCCAGGCACGCTCTAGTAGAGCCGCCGGGGACCTTCCAGCCGTTTGCTGCAACGCATGATTGACTATATGCGCATGTAATCATATAACGCCTGCGATGGACGAACTCGACCCGGTATTCGATGCGGTAGCCGCGTATTTCTCGGTCCTCTCCGAACCTACGCGGCTGAAGATCATGCACGCAGTCTGCAACGGCGAGAAAAGCGTATCGCAGATCGTCACGGACACCGGCGCCACGCAGACCAATATCTCGCGCCACCTCGGGCTGATGCACCGCCACGGCGTGCTGGCACGGCGCCGCGAGGGCACGCAGGTCATTTACCGCGTGACCGATCCGACCATGATCGAACTGTGCCGCTCGGTATGCAACCGGATTGCCGGCACCATCGACGAGCGCCGCCCGCTCAGGCGCCAGTTCCTGAAACTGCTGCCCGCGGCGAAAAAACGCGCCGCCTGAGCCGGTCGATGACCCGCCCCGCCGTCCGCAGCGGCCGGATTCTTCCCGCACTGGAAGACCGCCGGGGGTTCCTCAAGAAATCGCTCGCGATCGCCGGCGGTGCCGCGGCGCTCTCCGCTTCACGCGCGCGTGCGCAAGGCGATCCGGCGATCCTCACGCTCCCGCCGCATTCCACCGGCCTCGGCCAGCCGGTGGCCGCACGCCCCTACGGCCTGCCCTCGGAGCACGAAACGAATCTCCAGCGCCGCGAGAGCCCCGGCCTGACGCGCGTATCCCAGGCCTCGGTCTCGTTCGCGCCGCTGCAAGGCATGTTCGGCATCATCACGCCGAGCGGGCTGCACTTCGAGCGCCATCACCAGGGATGGTGGGACATCGACCCGCGCCAGCACCGCCTGATGGTGATGGGAATGGTGCGCCAAGCCAAGGTCTACACGATGGACGACCTGATGCGGCTGCCGGCCGTATCGCGAATCCACTTCATCGAATGCGGTGCCAATACCGGCATGGAGTGGGGCAACGTTTCGGTGCCCTCGGTCCAGTACACGCACGGCATGCTCTCCTGCTGCGAGTACACCGGGGTGCGCCTCGCCACGCTGCTCGACGATTGTGGCGCCGACGCGAAGAAGGCCCGTTACGTGCTCGCCGAAGGCGCGGACGGATCCGGCCTGACCCGCACCATCGCGATGGAACGCGCGCTCGATGACGCGATCGTCGCCTGGGGCATGAACGGCGAAATGCTCCGACCCGAAAACGGCTATCCGCTGCGGCTCGTAGTGCCGGGCGTCCAGGGAGTGTCGTGGGTGAAGTGGCTGCGCCGTCTCGAAGTCGGCGACCAACCCTGGTATACGCGCGAGGAAACGCTCCACTACATCGACCTCATGCCCGATGGCCGTCATCGCCAGTTCACGTCGATCCAGGAGTGCAAGTCCGTGATCACCACCCCGTCGGGCGGCCAGACGTTGCTCGACAAGGGCTACTACAACGTCAGCGGCCTGGCCTGGTCGGGACGCGGCCGCATCAAGCGCGTCGACGTATCCTTCGATGGCGGAAGGAACTGGCGCACCGCAAGGCTCGAAGCGCCGGTGCTGCCGAAGGCGCTCACGCGCTTCAACGTCGACTGGACCTGGAATGGCGCGCCCGCGCTCCTGCAGAGCCGCGCCATCGACGACACCGGCTATGTGCAACCCAGGATCGCGCAGCTCAGAGCAGTGCGCGGCACGCGGTCGATCTATCACAACAACGCCATTCAGTCGTGGCGGGTGGCGGCGAACGGCGAGGTCGGCAATGTCCAGGTGGATTAGCCTCGTCCTTTTTTTGCTGTTTTGTCGCGCGGCTTTTCCTGCGGATAAATTTAATGGCGTCGGCCGCGCAGCGACCGCGCCGGAGATCGCCGCCTGGGACATCGACGTGCGGCCCGACTTCAAGGGCCTGCCGGCGGGCTCGGGCAGCGTGCAGCAGGGCGAGGAACTTTGGGAGGCAAAATGCGCCTCCTGCCACGGCACTTTCGGCGAATCCAATGCCGTGTTCGCACCGATCTCAGGCGGCGTCACGCCACAGGACATCGAACGCGGACGCGTCGCCGCACTGGCGCGCCCCGGCGAGCAGCGCACCATGCTGATGAAACTGTCCCAGATTTCGACACTGTGGGACTACATCAACCGCGCGATGCCCTGGAATGCCCCCAAGACGCTCGCCCCCAACGAGGTCTATGCGCTTACGGCCTACCTCCTCAATCTCGGGCGCATCGTGCCGGAGGATTTTCAACTGAACGAGCGCAACATCGCCGAAGTCCAGCAACGCCTGCCCAACCGCGACGGCCTGATGCGGATGACCGGAATGTGGCATGCGTCCGGGCGGGGCGACGTGCGGAACGTCGCCTGCATGCATGATTGTCCAGCAAAGGGCGACATTACTTCGCAGCTGCCCGACCAGGCACGCGGCACGCACGGCGACCTCGCCCTGCAGAATCGCCTGATCGGGCCGACGCGCGGCGCGCGCCTGGCCATTGCCCTCCCTGCCAACGCGGACAAGATTAAGCCATTGGCCGAAAAATCCGGCTGCCTCGGCTGCCACAGCGCCAAGCAACGGCTGGTCGGACCCTCGTTCGCTGAAATTGCGTCCCGCTACCGGACGGATGCCGGGGCCGAACCGCGCCTGGCAGCCAATGTCAAAGCTGGCAGCCAGGGGGTTTGGGGTAATGTACCGATGCCGCCGCATCCGCGGATCGAAGAAAGCGAGGCGCGCGCGCTGGTCCGATGGATACTTACGAGTGACTAAAGGAGGAGACATGCAGCACACACGCAGGAAAGTTCTCAAATCAGGCGGCGGCGCCGGCGTGCTGGCGTTGCTGTTTGCCGCAGGCATCGTCAGGCCGGCCAAGGGCCTGGCGCAGAGCGGAAACGCGTTCTCCATGAAGACGGTGCCTGACGCGATGCGCGCGCTGGGCGCGCAAAACGCGGCGGCATCTGCGGGCATCCTGATCAAGGCGCCGGAAATTGCCGAAAACGGCGCCGTCGTGCCGATCGCCGTCGAGAGCAGGCTGGCGGGCACCGAGTCCATCACCTTGCTGATCGAAAAGAATCCGAACCCGTTGGCCGCGAGCTTCAATATCCCGGCGGGCACCGAACCCAACGTATCGACGCGGGTGAAAATTGGCGAAAGCTCCGACGTCTATGCGCTGGTGAAGGCGGAGGGAAAGTACTTCATGGCGAAGAAAGAAATCAAGATCACGCTCGGCGGCTGCGGCGGCTGAGCGAAACGGGAGAGACGAGATGTCAGATCCAATGAGAATCCGCGCCGCCGAGCGCGACGGCGTGGTGAACGTGAAGGTCCTGATGAGCCACGAAATGGAGACCGGGCAGCGCAAGGACGCGGCAGGCAAGATCGTGCCGGCGCACTTCATCAGCAAGATCACCGCGACCCACCAGGGCAAGACGGTGCTCTCTGCGCAGTGGGGGCCGGCGGTGTCCAAGAATCCGTTCCTCGAGTTCAACTTCAAGGGCGGCAAAAAGGGTGACAAGGTCGTCGTTACCTGGGAAGACAACAAAGGCGAGACTCGTACCGACGAAACGACCATCAACTAGGGGGAATGCATGATGATCCGGAGGAGGATGGCCGCCGCTGTGCTGGCGGCGGGAGCGGCGCTCGGCGCTTTGGCGCAGAGCAGCCCGGAAGCGGAAATCGCCAAGTATCGGGAGGCCCTCGCGGCAGGCAACCCGGCGGACCTGTGGGAGGCGCGCGGCGAGGCGCTGTGGAAGCAGAAGCGCGGCCCGAAGAACGCGTCATTCGAAGCCTGCGACCTCGGCAAGGGCCCCGGCGTGGTGAAAGGGGCGTATGCCGAACTGCCGCGCCACTTTGCCGACGCGGACCGCGTGATGGATCTGGAAACGCGCCTTGCGCACTGCATGGTCACGCTGCAGGGATTCCGCTACGAGGATGCGACCAAGCGCGTCTTCGGCGCGGGCACCAATCGGTCGGATTTTGAATCCCTCGCGGCATGGATCACTGCCGAATCGCGGGGCGTGACGATGAACGTCGCGCTGGGCCACGCCAAGGAACACGAGGCGTACCAGCTGGGAGAAAAGATGTTCTATTTCCGCGGCGGACCGCACGATTTCGCCTGCGCCACCTGCCACGGCGAGAGCGGCAAACGGATCCGGCTGCAGGACTTGCCGAATCTGACCGAGAAGGCAGGGGCGCAACTCGCCTACACGACCTGGCCGGCATACCGCGTGTCGCAGGGCGAATTGCGCACCTTCCAGTGGCGCCTGAACGACTGCTTCCGGCAGCAGCGCTTTCCGGACCTGAAGTTCGCCTCGGACGCGTCGATCGCGCTCACCACCTTCCTCGCGCGCAACGCCAATGGCGCCGCGTTCAACGCGCCGGCGATCAAGCGCTGAAAGAACCAAGATGAAAACCATGAACTCCGGCAAAGCAGTACTGATCGGCATCGCCGCGTTTGTCGCGGGCTGCGCCAGCGTGAGCGACCAGGAAGCTTCGCAAAAGGCGCTCGCGATGATGAAGGCCTCCTTCAACGAGCGCGGCCAAGCCAAGCTCGACCGCCTGAACCAGGACGAGGCGCAGAGGCTGTGCAGCAAGCCGCCCACCCAGGAACTCGCCAAGGATGTAGCCGCGCGAATCGAAAAGGAGAACCTCGCCTCGATCCGCTATCCGGCCGACGGCAAGCTGATCGGCGACTGGAAGAACGGCGAGCGCATCGCGCAGAGCGGGCAAGGCATGCAGTTCAATGACGATCCGAAGCGGCCCTCCGGCGCCAACTGCTACGCCTGCCACCAACTCTCCAAGGCCGAGATCTCCTACGGCACCATCGGCCCGAGCCTGTACCACTTCGGCAAGCTGCGCGGCACGAGCGATGCGATCCAGCGCTATACCTATGGCAAGGTCTTCAATTCACAGGCCTTCAGCGCCTGCTCCAACATGCCGCGCTTCGGCCACAACGGCATCCTCACGGAGCAGCAGATGAAGGATGTGACCGCGCTGTTGCTCGATCCGAGCTCGCCGGTAAATCAGTGAGGCGGCGGGAGTTCCTCGGCGCCCTCGCCGCGGCGGCGGCGCTGGGCGCGCCGCTGCGCGCCGCGCGCGCACAGGCCGCGCAGGGACTGTACGACCTGCCGGCGTTCGGCAATGTAAGCTTCCTGCATTACACCGACTGCCACGCGCAGCTCCTGCCGACGTATTTCCGCGAACCCAGCGCCAACATCGGCGTCGCGGACGCCGCCGGACGCCCGCCGCATTTGGTGGGCGAATACCTGTTGCGGCATGCGGGCATACCGCCGGGCAGCCCGGAAGCGCATGCGTTCACGTTTCTCGATTTCGATGCCGCGGCTCGGCGCTACGGCAAGCTGGGCGGCTTCGCGCACCTCGCCACACTCGTGAACCGGGTCCGTGCCGCACGCCCCGGCGCGTTGCTGCTCGATGGCGGCGACACCTGGCAGGGATCGGCCACGTCACTGTGGACGCGCGGCCAGGACATGATCGAGGCGCAGAAACTGCTCGGCGTGGACCTCATGACCGGACACTGGGAATTCAC
>JBDTRO010000286.1:0-1883 GCA_039931635.1 Betaproteobacteria bacterium
TGGCTGCCGCCGAGTTCATTCTTCTCGAACTTGCCGTGCGTCCACTCCACCACCGGCGGCCCGGCGACGAACATCTGCGACGTATCCTTCACCATCACCGAGTAGTGGCTCGCCACCACGCGCGCCGCGCCCAGGCCCGCGACCGAACCCAGCGCGAGCGAAACCACGGGGACCTCCGAGAGGTTGTCCGTCCACCAGTCCCAGAGAAAAGCCTTGGGCATCGGCGAATGGCCGTGGATCTCGAGGTTCTTGACCGAGCCGCCGCCCCCGGTGCCGTCCACGAGCCGCACCAGCGGCAGCCGCAGGTCGCAGGCCATGCGCTCGACTGCCAGCAGCTTGTTCTTGATCCCGCCATCGTTCGCGCCGCCGCGCACGGTAAAATCGTCGCCGGTGACCGCCACCGGGCGTCCGGCGATACGGCCGCGCCCGAAGATCAGGTTGGCGGGCGTGAGTTCGGCCAGCTCCCCATCCCGCAGTCCTCCCTCATGGTACTGAGCGACGCCGGCGAGGCCGCCGATTTCGTGGAACGAACCCTGGTCCAGCAGCCGGTCGACCCGCTCGCGCACCGTGAGCTTGCCGCCGTCGTGCTGGCGCTTGACCTTGTCCGGGCCGCCCATGCGCTGCGCGAGCGCTGCGCGCCGGCGCAATTCTTCAATCTCTTTCTCCCAGCTCATGGTGCGCGGAGTATATCCATCAGGGGCGCAGCAGCGCGATGCCGCTGCCTGCCACCGACAACGCCACCTGCGCACCGATGTCGTACGCGGGATTCACGTCCGGCGAGCGCACGAAGAGTTCTCCCAGTTCGCAGCGCAATCGATATTCCATGTACCTGCCCAGGTAGGCGGCGTGCAGGACTTCGGCGCGCGCGGTACCCGCGGCCGCGACTGAAAACGCTTCCGGGCGCGCGGCGAACGCCACTTCTCCATCGGGCAGGCCGCGATTCGGCACCAGGCACTCGAACGACCCGAAGCGCAGCCTCCCCTGCGTCGCGTCGAGTCGCCGCAATGTCCCCTTGAGCAGGTTGGCGTCGCCGATGAAGCCGGCGACGAACACGCTGTCGGGCGACTCGTACAGTTCGCGCGGCGTGCCTTGCTGCGCGATCACCGCCTGGTTCATCACCACGATGCGATCCGACACCGCGAGCGCCTCGTCCTGGTCGTGCGTGACGTAGATGACGGTCATCCGGGTGCGCCGCTGCAGCGCGCGGATTTCCTCGCGCATCGAGCGGCGCAGCTTCGCGTCGAGATTGGACAGCGGCTCGTCGAACAGCAGCACGGCGGGCTCGAGCACCAGCGCGCGCGCCACGGCGACGCGCTGCTGCTGGCCACCGGAAAGCTCCGAGGGCAGGCGCTCGGCCATGCCGGACAGGCCGACCGTTTCCAGTGCCTCGCCGGCGGTGCGCTCGGCCGCGGCGCGCGATTTGGCGCGCTGCACGATGCCGTAGGCAACGTTTTCGATCACGTTCAGGTGCGGGAACAGCGCGTAGCTCTGGAACACCATGCCCACGTCGCGTTCGTAGGCAGGCAGCCCCGACACATCGCGCCCGCCAATCAGAATTTCGCCTTTCGAGGGCAGTTCGAGGCCCGCGACCATGCGCAAGGTCGTGGTCTTGCCGCAGCCCGAGGGTCCGAGCAAGGTCACCAGCGTGGCGGCCTCGATGGTCAGGCCGACCTCGCGCACTGCCACGACGTCGCCGTATGCCTTGGTGACGCCGCGCAACTCGATGGTCGCGGCGCGGCTCATGCGCCCCGCACAAGTGCTGCCGGCGCCGCCCTGCGGCCGACGCGACGCGCGCCGACCAGCCACTGGATCAGCACGATCGCGGCGAACATCAACACGATCAACACCGTGCAATACGCCAGCGCCACGCCGTAGTCGCCGTT
>JBDTRO010000287.1:0-2132 GCA_039931635.1 Betaproteobacteria bacterium
TAGGCATGCGAAACGCGCGCCATGCGCCGCCACGCGTCGATGCCGCCCCACATGAAGAGATCGCCCAGCACCACGTCCACCGCCTGCCTGCGGATCGCCGGCACCAGCTGCTCGTCCTTCACCACCCACATGTTGGTCGCGACCGGGGTCTTCACCGCTGCCTTCAGGCGCGCGATGCCTTCGAGCTCGCCGGTCGGGTCCTCGAAGAACTCCAGCCCGAGCGGATCCAGCCGGCGGCACAGTTCGGTCGCCGTGGCCGGCCCGTAATTGGCGTTCGGGTCGAAGCGGATGCGCGCCTTGGGCATCGCATCGCGCAGCTCGTTCAGCAGCTTCCAGTCCCACGCGGGTGAATGCGCTGCGCTTTTCAGCTTGAAGGAGCGGAAACCGGACTTGCGCACCTGCGCCAGCGCGAATTCGACCACCAGCTTCGTGTTGGAGAGTACGTCCAGGTGCGCGGTCAGCTCCTGGCGTGATACTGCCCTGGGCAGGATTGCGGCCGGCAGCGTTGACACCACATCCACGGATTCCCGCTTGGTCGAATCCTGCCGACGCGCGCCGATGAGTTCGGCAAGCGACATATGCAGCGACCGTGCCGTCGCATCCCAGGCCGCGAGGTCCAGGCCGGCGAGCGCCGCGCGCCCGTTGCGGCCGAACTTGTTGTCGTAGCCCGATTTTCCGAGCGTCAATTCGCGCAACGCGAAGCGGTCCAGTGCGTCCTTGCCGAGCCAGCTTTTCGCGAAATACTGCAGCAGGCCGTAGACCTCGGGCGTGCCCCAGGACTCGCCCAGGCCGGTGACGCCGTTCTCGAGCATCAGTTCGACCACCGTGCGCTCCGTCTTCTGGATCACGTACATGGAGCCCGCGTGTACCATCGTGAGCGGGATCGATACGCGGGTGAGGCGTATCGAGGCTATGCCTAGCTTTGCCACTGAATCTTGTCGAAAGATGGTTCGATCTGCCAGTTGATGCCGATTCCCGGTTCGCTTTTTACAGGAAGGTCTTTTTTTTCAGGTTTGGTTCGAACAATTATTCTCGTGTCGTCGCCCTTGAGGGTGGCGGCAAGTGCAGCACAGAAATCCAATTCCCAAGGGTGCGCGTTCGGCGCGAGGAGGGCGATGCCAAGGTCGAAAGCGGTGGCGACCGCCGCGATGGTCTGCACCATCTCCACCGAGCCCCAGGCGAAGGGATCGATGCGCAGCAGTTCGTGCCTGCCGTCCAGGATGTCCTTGCGCAGGGCGGTCCAGTCGGGAGCAATGGCAGGGTTTTCGTCCTGCAGCAGCCTGATTTTTCGCCTGTAAGAACCCCCAAGAAGGCCAAACAGGGGAACTCCCTTTGCCCGACCGAACGCGTCCCAGGCGGCCATGTCCCGCGCGACGCCGGCATCGAGATTCAGCGTAAAGCCGAAGCCCGCGGTCCCGCCGGCGGCGAGCACGCGCGCCACCAGCGCTTCGTCGCCCGACGCGACGCGCAATGAATGGACATGCGTATGGGAGATGGAGACCGGTGCAACCATGTCAGCTCAGCGCCAGACCTCGCGCGACACCTCGACGATGCGCTCCAGCTTGCGCCACTGCTCGTCGGCGGTCAGGCTGTTGCCGTGATGGGTGCTGGAAAAACCGCATTGCGGCGACAGGCAGAGGTCTTCCAGGGGAACGAATTTCGACGCTTCCTTTATTTTCCCGATCAGGAACTGTTTCGATTCCAGTTCCGGCGACTTTGAGGTCATGATGCCGAGCACGACCTTCTTGCCCTTCGGCAGATGGCGCAGCGGCTCGAAGCCGCCGGCGCGCTCGGAGTCGAACTCCATGAAGAAGGCATCCACGCCCGAGGAGAACATAGCCTCGGCGACGGATTCGTAGCCGCCCGAGGCGACCCAGCTGCTCTTGAAGTTGCCGCGGCAGGTGTGCATCGTCACCGTCATGCCGGCGGGACGGTCCTTTAGCGCTTCGGCGATGGCGTCGGCGTAGGTGCGCGGCAGTTGCGCCGGATCATCGCCATTCCTGCGCGCGGTGTCCTGGATCTTCGGGTCGCAGAGGTAGGAAAAGCTCACGTCGTCCAGTTGCAGGTAGGTGCAGCCTGCCTCCGCCAGGTGCCGAATCGCCTTGCGGTAGGCCGCGGCGGTGTCGGCCCAG
>JBDTRO010000288.1:0-15126 GCA_039931635.1 Betaproteobacteria bacterium
CGAATTCGGCATCGTGCGCTTCCGCATCGACGGCGTGCTGCACCAGGTCTACCAGGTGCCGGTCTCGGTGCTGGCGGCGATGACCAGCCGCATCAAGATTCTCTCGCGCATGGACGTGGTGGAAAAACGCCGGCCGCAGGACGGCCGCATCAAGACGCGCACGCTGGCCGGCGAAGAGGTCGAACTGCGCCTCTCGACGCTGCCCACCGCCTTCGGCGAAAAGCTGGTGATGCGGATTTTCGACCCCGAAGTTCTGGTGCGCGATTTCACGGAACTCGGTTTCTCCGAGGAAGACAGCCAGCGCTGGAAGGACATGACCGAGAAGCCGAACGGCATCGTGCTGGTCACGGGACCGACGGGATCGGGCAAGACCACCACGCTGTACTCGACGCTCAAGCAGCTCGCGACGCCGGAAGTCAACGTCTGCACCATCGAGGACCCGATCGAGATGGTCGAGGGTTCCTTCAACCAGATGCAGGTGACGACCGCGATCGACCTGGGCTTCGCCGAAGGATTGCGCGCACTCATGCGCCAGGACCCGGACATCATCATGGTGGGCGAGATCCGCGACCTGGAAACCGCCGAAATGGCGGTGCAGGCCGCGCTCACGGGGCACCTGGTGCTCTCCACGCTGCACACCAACGACGCGCCCAGCGCGGTGACGCGCCTGCTCGAACTGGGCATCAAGCCCTACCTGCTGGTGGCGACCCTGAACGGCATCATGGCGCAGCGCCTGGTGCGCATCCTCTGCCCGCACTGCAAGCAGAAGATCGACCTGCACCGCGTGGAAGACGTGCACGCCTGGGAAGGCCTGGTGTCGCCGTGGAAGGCGAACCGCCCCGCATCGGTCTACAAGCCGGTGGGCTGCCTGGAGTGCCGCATGACCGGCTTCATCGGCCGCGTCGGCATCTACGAGACGCTGGTCTGCACGCGCGGCATCAAGGAAATCATCGGCGCCGGCGCAGACCTGTCGAAGCTCCGCGACCAGGCGTTCCGCGACGGCATGAAGCCGCTGCGCATCAGCGGCGCGATGAAGGTGGCCGCGGGCTTTACCACCATCGAAGAAGTGATCAAGACCGCGCCGCCGGCGATCGAAATGGCGGACTAGCTCGTGGACTGGTCGCAGCTCGTAGAGGCGCTGCTGCTGGTCATCGGCGGTCTGGTGCTGTTCGGCGTCTGGACTGGCGCGCGGCGCCGCGACCGGCAGGTGACGCAGGCCCTGCGCCAATCCGAGGAACGCTTCCGTCACCTGACGACGCTGTCGGCGGACTGGTTCTGGGAAACCGACGCCGAGCACCGCATCAGCTGGCTTTCGGGCGGGCCCGCCGTGGCGGCGTTATTTGGCGGCGAGATGGCGCACGGCAAGCGGCTCTGGGACGTGCCGGGCGTCGCGGTCGAGCCGCGCGCGCTGGTGGAGCACTTCGAGCGCCTGCAGCAGCTGGATGCGCAGCTGCCGTTCTTCGATTTCGTCATCTCGCGCAGCGATGCAGGGGAACGCCGCGCGCACGCCGTCACCGGCAAGCCGCGCTACGACGCTGCCGGGCGCTTCCTCGGCTACCGCGGCGTCGGGCAGGACATCACCGAGAAGCGGCGCGCCGAGCGGGCGCTCGCCGAGGCCAAGGAGCGCCTGGAACTCGCCACCGAAGGCGCCAATCTCGCGATCTGGGATGCCGACCTCAGGCAGGACAGGATCTACTTCAACGAACGCGGCGCCGGGCTGATGGGCCGGGAGCTGCTGCCGTTTACTTTGCGCGCGGCCGACCTGATAGAAACGGTCCACCCGCAGGACCGGGCGGCAATGCGCGACGCGTTCGTGAAGACGATCAAGAGCGAGACGCCTGCCTACAGCGCGGAATTCCGGATCCGGATGGAGCAGGGCGGCTGGCGATGGGTGCACGCGATGGGGCGCGTCACGGAGCTCGACGGCCACCGCCGCGCATTGCGCGTTTCCGGAACGACGGTGGACATCGACGCGCGCAAGCGGGCGGAGCAGGCGATGCGCGAGGCGCAGGACCGCTACCGCTCTCTGATAGAACTCGCGCCCGACGGCGTCGTGGTGTTCTCCGACGGGATCATCGAGTACGCCAACCCGGCGGCGGTACGGCTGGTGAAGGCGGCGTCCGCCAGGGAACTGATGGGCAGGAAGCTCGAGGATTTCGTGGCGCCCGATCACCTCGAGCAGTTCCGCGGGCGCATGCAATACCTCTCCGCCGGGCCCGGCGCGACCGGATTCCAGGAACGGGAGCTGCGCTGCGTGGACGGCAGTTCCATCGTCGTCGAGAGCTCCAGCCTGTCGTACCTCGAGCGCGGGCGCCTGGTGATGCAATCGGTACTGCGCGATGTGAGCGAGCAACGCAAGGTGCGCGAGGAGCTCGCCTTGCGCGAGAAGCGCTTTCGCGACGTGCTCGAGGCCTCCGGCGAATACGTCTGGGAGACCGACACGGCGTGGCGCTACAGCTTCCTGTCGGAGCGGGTCGAGGCGGTATTGGGTTACCTGCGCCACGAGATGATCGGGCGCACGCCGCGGGAATTCATGCCGCTGGATGAGGCACGATCGAAGGAAGACTGGTTTGCGCAGCGCACTACGCAAGGCCAGGCATTCCGCGACCTGGTGCTGCGTTCGCTTACAAAATCGGGCCGCGTGATCTGGCAATCGGTCACTGGCGTGCCGGTATTCGATGCCGACGGCAAGTTGGCCGGCTACCGCGGCACCGGCGCCGACATCACCGCGCGCAAGCAGGCCGAGGAGCGCATCCAGTACCTGGCGACGCGCGACGCCCTTACCGGGCTGCCGAACCGCATCCTGCTTGCCGACCGCGCCGGCCAGGCGATCCTGAGCGCGGCGCGCAGCCGCGGCAGCCTGGCGCTGCTGCTGCTCGGCCTGGACCGCTTCAAGCTGGTGAACGATTCGCTCGGCCACGCCGCCGGCGACGCGCTGCTGCGCGCCGTCGCCGAGCGCCTGGGCGCCACACTGCGGCGGGACGACACGCTCGCGCGCCTCGGCGGCGACGAGTTCGTGCTGCTCTGGAACGATCTGAAGGGCGCGCAGGACGCTAGCGCCCTGGCGCAACGTGCGCTCGCCATCCTTGCGCGCCCCTTCACCATCGAAGGCCGAACCCTGAGCGTCACGGCCTCGATCGGCATCAGCGTCTATCCGGAGGACGGCCGCGACTTCGGCGAGCTGCTGAAGAATGCCGATGCCGCCGCCAACCACGCGAAGGACACCGGGCGCAACAACGTCCGCTTCTTCTCGCCGGAACTGAATGCGCGCGCCCTGGCGCGCCTGGGCATGGAGAACGACCTGCGCAGCGCGCTCGCGCGCGACGAGCTGCAGCTGCACTGGCAGCCGGTCGTGTCCAGCAACCCGGCGCGCGCCGGCGAGTTGGTCGGCGCCGAGGTATTGGTGCGCTGGCAGCACCCGCAGCACGGGATGCTGATGCCGGATCGCTTCGTCCCGGTCGCGGAGGACTGCGGCCTGATCCGGCCGCTGGGCAAATGGACGCTCGAGCGTGCGCTGTCGCAGATCGGCGCCTGGCGCCGGCAGGACGGCGCAACGCGCCGGCAGGACGGCGCAATGCGCCGTGGCACGGCCGAGAACCTGTGGTTCGCGCTCAATGTCTCGGCGCATGAACTGGCGCAGGGCGACGCCTACGTGGCGCAGCTCGCCGAGGCGCTCGCCGCGAACCAGGTACCCGGCACCTGCATCGAGCTGGAAATCACCGAACGGGTGCTGATGTCCCAGCTGAAGGAAAATGTCGAGACGCTGCGCAAGATCGGCACGCTGGGCGTGCGCGTCGCGATCGACGATTTCGGCACCGGCTACTCGAGCCTGGCCTACCTGCGCCAGCTGCCGATCGACAAGTTGAAGATCGACCGCTCGTTCCTGCGGGAACTGGACAGCCAGCCGCACGACGTGACCATCGTGCAGACGATCGCGGCGATGGCGAAGGCGCTCGGGCTGCGCGTCGCCGCCGAAGGCGTTGAGAACGAGGCGCAGCTCGCGCGCCTGCAGGCGATCGGCTGCGACGAGTGGCAGGGGCATCATTTCAGCGCTGCGCTGGAGTCGGCCGACTTCGAGCGGCTGTTCGCCAAAAAAATCGCTCTGACCGGATAGACAATGGCGCAACAGTTCAAGTACACCGTGCCGATGGAGGAAACGCACTGGAACTTTCCCGCCAGCGGCGAAGTCTCGTTCACCTGGGACTACGACGCGCGTTCCGAAGACCTGCTGAAGCTCTATTCCAAGGGTAAGCAAGAGCAGTGGGATGCCGAAAAGCGCATCGACTGGAGCCTGCCGGTGGACCCGGAAGACCCGATGCAGATGGACGACCAGGTGGTGCCGCTGTTCGGCACGCCGCTGTGGAAAAAGTTTTCGGCGCAACAGCAGGCCGACCTGCGCTACCACAGCCAGGTGTTCAACCTGTCGCAGTTCCTGCACGGCGAGCAGGGGGCCCTCGTGTGCGCCGCGCGCATCGTGCAGGACGCGCCGCGCATCGAATCGAAGTTCTACGCCGCCACGCAGGTGATGGACGAGGCGCGCCACGTCGAGGCCTACCGCCGGCTGCTGACCGAGAAATTCCGCTTCGTCTACCCGATCTCGAAGCCGCTCAAGACGCTGCTCGAGCAGGCGTTGAACGACCCGCGCTGGGACTTCACCTACCTTGGCATGCAGGTGCTGATCGAAGGGCTGGCGCTGGTCGCGTTTCAGCGCATCCGCGACTACTCGAAGAACGCGTTGTGCGCCTCGGTAAACGCCTACGTGATGCAGGACGAGGCGCGCCATGTCGCCTTCGGGCGCCTGGCGTTGCGCGACTACTATCCGGAGCTCACCGAGCCTGAGCGTCGCGAGCGCGAGGAATTCGTCATCGAGGGCTGCTACCACCTGCGCGACCGCTTCAATTCGCCCGAGATGTGGGAGCAGCTCGGCATGGACTGGAAGGACGTCGGCCCGGTGCTCGACCAGGCCGAGGGGCAGATCCGCTTTCGCAAGCGCCTTTTCAGCCGCATCGTGCCGACGGTGCGCGACATCGGCCTGTGGAGCGACAAGGTGCAAAAGGCCTTCGCCGACCTGGGCGGCATGCAGTACGCCAACACCAATGCCCAGGAGATGCTGGACAACGACGCCAAGGTGGCGGAAGAATTCGACCAGAAGATGCTGGCTGGCTTCGCCCCAGTACCCAGGTGATAAATACCACTCCGCACATCATTACTTCGCTGCTTGCGATGGGCATGGCGCTCGCGTTCATCATCGCCGACCGCAGCTCGCCCACCAGCCGCGCGCTGGCGCTGTTCCTCGCGTCGATCGGGCTGGCCATCGGCGTGGGCTCGCAGATCGCCTATCCGATGCACTACGCAGGGCGCATCGAATGGTGGGACGGCCTGCTCGCGATTCCGGAAGCGATGGCCTTCTTCTTCGCCTACGAGTGGATCCTGCGCGTGCGCCGCACGGTGCCCGCGGCCGGCCTGAAGACTTCGGGGCCGGACCGCCTGTTGCGGATCGGGCAGGGGCTGACGGTGTTCTACCTGCTGGCCGCAATCGCATTCCCGCGCGTGCGCGCGGAGAAGTTCCTGAACGCCGGCTTCCATGAGGTGTTCATGGCGGCGGAGCCCGAGTTCTGGCTTTTCGCACTGCCGCTGACTGTTTCGCTCGCGCTCTCGCTGTTTTCAGGCTTGCTGATGCTGCGGCGGCGCCCGGACCAGGCCGAGTCCCTGCGCCTGATCGCGTTCGCGGTCGCCGCGCCGTTCATGGCTTCGGGCATGGTGCTGCCGAACACCATCGCGCCGGTGACCACGGCGGTCGGCCTGCTGATCTTCCTGGTGGGCGGCGTGCAATACCACGTGATCCAGGGCCGGCGCGCGCAGTTCATGTCGCGCTTTTTGTCGCCCGCGGTGGCCGAGATGGTCGGGCGTCGCGGCCTGAAGAGCGCCACTGACGAGCAGACCATAGAATTGTCGGTGGTGTGCTGCGACCTGCGCGGCTTCACTGCGTTCACCGCGGCGACCTCGTCGAAGAAGGTCATTGCGATTCTGCGCGAGTACTACGACGCGGTGGGCGTCGCCGCGACCGAATGCGGCGGCACCATCAAGGACCAGGCCGGCGACGGGGTGCTGATCCTGGTGGGCGCGCCGATTTCCTTTCCGGACCACGCGCAGCGCGCGCTGATGCTTGCCAGGCGCATCCGCGAGAAAGGCATGGAAATCACCGCGCGCTGGTCGGATGCGGAATTGAGCCTGGGCGTGGGCGTCGGCGTCGCCAGCGGCTTCGTCACCGTCGGCGTGATCGGCGCCGCCTCGCGGCTGGAATACACCGCGGTCGGACCGGCGGTGAACCTCGCCTCGCGGCTCTGTTCGGAAGCGGCGCACGGCGAAGTGCTGATCGATGCGCGCACCATCGAACTGTTGGGCGAGGGGTCAAAGACCCACCAATTGATCCCCGGCGAGGCGCTCAAGCTCAAGGGCTTCCAGCACCCGGTGCAGAGTTACGCGCTGGCGGCGGCGTGAACCGCGAACCCGGAACGGCTTAGTTCATCACTTGCGGCCCCAGCCTACGCGGGGGTCGGCGTTTTTGGGGGGGTCGCCTTCTGGCGGCAGGGCCTTTCTGCCGCATCGGTCAATATCCCGCGCATACTGCGGCGCAGCCGCGCTGGTGCCGGCCAGGCGAACGGAAGCGCCGCTGCGGGTGCCCCAGGAATTCAATCCGGGAAATACGCGGCTCTCATCGGTGGGATACGCCCAGTCCGGCCCATTACGGATGCCCCGGCTCGGTCCGGCGCTGCTATAGATCGCCGGTTCGGAGTCCGCGATCCGGTATCCCGCGGCGACGTTGGTAAGCTCGCCGGTCGCGAGGCCGCTCACGGTTCCCCTGGAACAGATCTGCACCGCGGGTCGCGGGTTGTTTCCATCCTCAAGGGGGTCGTACTCCCGGCTGCGCATGAACCTGACGGGGTCGTAGCTTTCGAGCCAGAGGTGACTCGGCCGACCCCGCCGCAAGCCGCCGAAGTTGTAGTCGTTTCGCGCAACATACACGTGCGCGCAACCCTGTGCCCGAGGTCCTGCAGTAACTGACACTATCCATCGTCCATGCGGTGGACGTGCCGAGTTCTGGTACCCGCCTGTAGCGCCGAGGGCGACGACAATGACCCATTGCGCGGGCTCCCCGTCGATGGCGGCATTGCTGGTGACCAAATGCCAGGAATCCTGCGCCGATCCCGCGACCCGATCGGCGACGGGCGTCTTCGACTCGAGATCGGCGGCGGTGATCCTGACCTGGGCATCTGAAAGGCCTGCACCGCGAGGCAGCCAGATTTCCAGGAACGCGGGCGTTTCCGAGTCGGGAGGCACGTGCCAGGTAAGCTGGCCCCCGCCTTGTTCCAGGTCAAATTCGGCGTGCGCGCGGGACTGGCAGGAATTGCCCACTGCCACGACGACGAACAGTTCCTCGATGTCGCCCGGCTTGCTGACGAGGTCGTCAATTGCGCGCTCAAGAAGACTGGAACCGTCGTGCGCGCCCGTTTGTGGGCCGAAGCTGACATTGATCGTGGCTCGCGTGACCGACTTTGTGCTCCGGGCGTAGTCGAGGATCGCGTGGATGCCATCCAGGATATTCCGATCGAGCCAGCGTCCCGAGGAATCGTCCAGGGAGTCCTTGGGGATCTGAACGAATGCGAACGCCAGGTCGGGACCGGGAGCAGGTTCGGCTGCCCATGAAGGGGGCGCGGTAGCGTCCGACCGGTTCTGATCGAAGCGGGAAGGACTGATTCGATTGCGCGCAGGCACGCTCGCAGCAGCGAGCCCGAACACGTGCGCACCGTGCGTGGCGAGCGGGCGCAATCGATCCTGGCCCGCAGACTCGTAGACTGAATCCTCATCGGCGGCGCCAGCCCCGGCCGGGGTCCCCAGCTTGATCGCGCGGGCAATCGACTGCTCATCAAATTTATACCCATAGCCATAGTCCGACCCGGCGCTTTGGCATCGCGCGCTTGTTGCTCCCTGGTCCCACAGGAACGTCACGCGGGATTTCTTGCCCGCAAGGAGGTCCGCATGGGCGAACGGGCAGCCATCGTCAACAACGCCGATCAGATGCCTCGGGCTGATTCCGGGGCTCCGCAGGGGAAAGAGCCCGGCCGGACGCGGAGATGCGATTGGCGTTGCCAGCTCGAGGCGAATCGCCCCGATTTCCGCAAACACCGCGAGTTGCGCCTTGCGGTTGCTCATTTCCAGGTCGGCGGTGACAAAACGCTTGCCGATGTAGGAATTGCCGACGAAAACGCCGGCTGCAGTGAGCAGCTTGTGCTGCTTCTTGTCGAGCTCGGCCCCGAGCGCGGCGAGTACGCCAAAGTGCGCACCCTTGCCGTGCTCGAAAAAATCGAAGTCGGTGTGATGGGCCCAGCGGAGATACGGGTCCGCGAGGTGCCACCAGGCCGGCGTTTTTTTTGCGGTCACGTTTTTCATCTTGGTTTCCGCGGCGAATTTCAGCGCAACGCCTTGCGTTCGCGTTCTCCCCGATCGAGCAGCGCCTGCAGCACCGAATCCGCGCCGGGCCCCGGGACTTTCACGGCTTTCCCTATGACGTAGTAGGGCGCCTTCGGGTTGCCCGCATCCGGATCCTGGAGCGCAATATTGAGATCAATGTCTTCCTTCACGCCGCTCGCGCGGTCGCCATCGAAAGTGCGATTCGCAACCGTTTTCCTCAGGCCGAGTCGCGCAAGCACGTATTGCGCGAGGCTCTTGCCAAGCAGCCTGCCGGCCACGCTGTCGATAGGAAAGTGCACGCCGGCGACAACGCGATTCGTGGCAATGCGCGCAGCCTGGCGTTCCAGCTGTGTCATCGTGTCTGGCGGCAGGTTCAGCAGCTCCTTCATCAGAAAGGCGAGCATGAACGCCTGGGTCGAATGACCACTGGGAAAACTGCCATGGCCCGGCGCGGTGATGATCGGCTGCACGTCGGGCGAATACTGGTGGGGGCGCCAGCAGGCCAGGGCGTGCTTGAACTGCATGCCGGCCGTGACCGCGAAGAGGATCGCGTTCACCAGCAGCTCGGTCGTCCAGCGGTGCCGCTCAGGGTGCAGCCCGGTGACCGAGGCGACAAACGCGAACTGGTTGTCGATCTGGGCCAGGATTTCCGGAGTGCGTTCCTGCCTGAGCTCTGCCCAGTTAAGGGTGAGCTTGACCTGCTTCCGGAAGAACGCCGTATCTGGCCGCGTCACAGTCGCGAGAGGGCTTCCGTTGTGGCTCATGGTCCAGCCCGGGCCCTGTTTCGCGCCACGCTTTGCGCGCGCGAATGCAATCCCGGAAATCAGTTCCGACTGGATCAGGTGAGACCGGACCCACGGTTCCCATCGGTCGATCTGATTGCCGTTGGCAAAGGGCGGTTCCGTGCGCGTGCGCGCCTTGTCCCGTGGATTCCAGGTGGCGTCGCGACTGGCGCCCAGCGCCGCCAGCTCGAGTGGATTCGCGAATGCATCGGCCAAAGTCGTGCCGCCATATCCTCCATTGCCACCGTATCCCCCGTACCCTCCATAGCCGCCATAGCCACCGTATCCCCCATAGCCGCCGTACCCGCCGTATCCCCCAAGCTTTGCCATTTTCCCCTCCCAGGTTTGAATCGATGAACGATCAGCTCTCCCGTACGCCCACGGCCCTGAATGCATTCGCTAGCATCGCCAGATAGTCGGGCACGCGGTCGCGGCTCGGATAATTTCTGGCGAATCTTTCAACTGTAAAACCCGGATCCAGCGCGTGCAGCCTCTGCAGCGTCATTTTCGCTTCGTCGATCCGGCCCGAGAGCGATTGCGCGAGCGCAAGCGCCCGGTAACTGGACGTATGGATGGCGTTCGCCCTGATTGCCCGCCGCGCCGAAACGATCGCATCGTCGTAGCGGCCGGCGGAAATCGCTATCGATGCCATCAGCGAATCAAAGTAGTAACGCAGCGGGTCCATCGGCGAAAGCCGCGCAGCTTCGAGCCCCGCCGGATATGCGCGCTCGCCATCACCGTCGAACGCATGGATCATCGCCTTGAAAAGCCACGCCAGGGGTTCGCTCTTGTTGGCCTGCACCGCGGCCTCGCAGATCGCCTGGGCGCGCTCGACATCCTTGATCAGGTGGCAATAGACGAATCCCTGCATCGCCAGCGCCAGGCCGTTCTGAGGGTCCCGGTCAAGCGCGCGATTGGTATGGTCGAGAGCGATTGCCGCGTCGGCCTTCGGATCCTTTGAGAGGCCGCGCGTCGCGCTGAGCACGTACCATTCCGCGAGCCAGACGCGGGCCAGCGGATGGCGGGAATGGCGTTCCGCCAGCGTTTGCAGGACCTCCCGGGCGCGCAGGAACTCGCGCGATCCGCTGCGGTGCATGAGCGTAATCCCGCCCAGAAGCAGGGAATAGCTGGCGAGAGTGGGAAGCGGCTGCGTCAGCACGCCATGGGCTTCGGTATCGAGAATCGCCCTGTGGCAGGCATTGGTTATCGCGTTGCAGAGTTCGCTGCGCTCCTGGAGCAGGTCGCCGATGTCCCCCGCAATCCGTTCTATCCAGACCACTTCGGCGGTCCGCACCATTACAAGTTCTGCGGTGACTAGCAGCTTCGTGCCGGAGACCGCATAGCTTCCGGAAAGCGCGTACGCCGCGCCAAGGTGCGTGTCCATCTTCTGCACGCCGTCGTTCCTGCCACGGAACGCCGTGGTGGACAGCCGTGAAATCACCCGCAGTTCACGCGTGCGGCTGAGTTGCGCTATTACTCCGTCCGCGATCAAATCGCCTATCGCGAGATGGTCCGCCTGGTCGCTGCGCGAATCAAAGGGAATCACGGCGATGGTTGTCTGCGCAGCCATTTCGTAGTCACGCCTCGCTGGTAGGTTCGGTTCGATCCCGGCGCTGCTGATCCGGTAGGCGCGGACGGGTTCCTCGATGTGCTTCACGTAGCAGTCGCCGAGGTCCTCGATTTCCGCGTCAAGGCCGTCGGTGAGCGCATCGCGGATTTCGGCGCTCACGATGGTTTCGCCCGGCCCGCCAAGGTTGGTGATCCGCGCCGCCAGGTTGACGCTGTGTCCGTAGATATCGAGGTCGTCCGTGACGAAGTCGCCGACGTGGATTCCTGTTCGCAGGAATATGGGCTGTGCCGCCGGCTGCGCCAAGAGCCCCTTCGCGTTGATGTCGTCGAGGACGAGCTGCAGTTGCCTTGATGCGTCGACCGCGCGCCGCGCATCTTCGAATGTCAGCAGCAAGCCGTCGCCGAGGCTTCTGAGGAGCGACCCGCCGTGGGCGGGTACCACCTCTGCACGCGCTCGCTTGGTGAACTGCTGCCAGCCGCGGACTACATTCGATTCGTCCTCCGCCATCAAGCGGACGGACTCGACCATGTCCACCATCATGATGACCTTGCGCTGTTTGCCGGAGCGGGCAGCGTCAGCGAAATCCTTGTCGTTGCTTTCTTCCATAGACATTGTTTCGCGCGCAACTGCAGCCGTGAATCCCCCGTTGGCGGCGGAAAAGAATACCCACCGCGAGGTCGATTTGCCGGCTTCCCCGGTAGATTCGGAGAAGCGCGGCCTCAATAAGCTCTCTGCGCATGTGTCCACCCCTTCTTTCTAGGGACCGCATGCAACATGCACAGCGAAATACGTCGCTTCCCAAAAGCGAAAAAAGTCCGTCCCTGCCGCCCACGGGCAAGGACCGTGTTACCAGTGTTCGGGGGGACGCCGGTTGATTACGATCCTGCTCCGTTCTGCCGTAATGTAGCCGCCCTCGGTCAGGTCCTTGAGGATGCGGCCGACCATTTCGCGTGACGCGCCGACCCGGTTCGCCAGGTCCTGGTGCGTGAGGCGCTCGGAAATCGCCATCTTGCCGTCCGTCTGCTCGGCGAGATCGAGCAGCAGCCGCGCAACCCGGCCGTAGACGTCCATCAGGGCGAGGCTCTTCACGCTCGCGCTGAGAGTGCGCACTCGCGTGATCAGCTTCCTCATCACATTCAGGGCGAACGCGGGGTTCTCGGCGACGAAGGTCTCGTACTCGGCCTTGGGCACCGCGAGCAGGCGGGTCTTTTCCAGCGTCATGACCGAGGCCGAGCGCAATCCACCGTCGAGCACCAGCTCGCCGAAGTATTCGCCAGGCCCCTGCGTTACGAAGACGATTTCGCGGCCCTGGTCGTCGGACGCGTAGACCTTCACCCGGCCTTCGAGGATGACGAAGAGCGTGTCGGTGGTGTCGCCTTCGGTGACTACGACGGCGCCCTTCGGGAAAGTGCGGGCCACGCCGTGCCCGCCGATTGCCTGCAGTTCGGCCTCGGAGAGCGTGAAGAGGGTTCGCAATTGAGTGGTCATGCGCGCCACAAGACAGGGTGTCCGGACTGCCTGGTCCGGACTACCTATTATGTCCCGTCGGGCGGCGGCGACGGACTTTTTTCACACCTTTGGGGCGCAAGTCTTCGCTGTGCCGTGCGCCTGCTTCCCCTAGATTGCCTTATCACTTTGTCCACGGGAGACAACCATGAGTGGCAAGGAACTGCTGGCGCTGGTGCTGATGATCTGTCCGAGTTTTTTCGCCATGGCCCTCGTAACCTTTACGCTAATGCAGCAGTACTCCGATGTCGCGACCGGGCCCACGGCGGCCAGGTTTGTCGCGTCCGCCGGGGAGCGCGCCGCGAAGGCGCGCACCGCGACGCAAAAGCGGATGCGCGATCCCTGGGAGACCCGGGGGTACACGAAGTCCGCGAGCGCGACTGCCGGCGAGTACTGCGACGCCTGCGTGAGCACGGGGAAGTTCTCCTGCGCCTACCGGTAAACCCGCCTATCTGGGAAAGCGCCTTTCGGCCATCTGGCGCTTGGCCTGGAAGAACTCCTGCGTCGAGATGCGGCTCGCCGCGTCGGGCGGGTTCCTGTCCACGATGAAGATGTGGTCCGGCCTGATGTCGCGGTGCAGGAAGCCCGTGGCGTGGATCGCGGTTGCCTTCCGCGGCGCCGATCGCCAGCTCGCCGGGCAGGTATTCCTTGATCGCGACGTCCTTGTCGAGGTTCGTGGCGCACGCGCGGTAGGTGAATCCGAAGGCGCCCGCGCCCGGCACCTGGTCGATGCGGTATTCCAGCAGCATCGACTGCAGGGTCAATCCGTTGCGGAAATGGGGGCGGTCATCTCAGAACAATTCTTCCACGGAAAATTTCTTCGGGATCAGGCCCTGGCGATAGACGTAGTCGATGGCGACTTCGAGGTTACGCCTGTTTTCCTCAAGGCCGAACGGCGAAGTCGGGGAATCTTTTGCGCCGATGTTCTTGCTCTCCTGCAGCAGGCGATAGACCTCGTCCACGACGTCCTGCGGCAGAGAATTCCTGACGCAGACCAGATGATTTACCTGGATGGCGCCCTTGCGGCGGTGCCAGTCTGCGGCCGCGGCGGCGGGATCGGGGATCACCGGTTTCAGGCGCGGGTCCTGCGGCACGGGATCGGACAGCACCGCGGCGTCCACTTCGCCTTCCAGTAGCATGCCGAGCGCGGTCTTGCCCTCGGCTGCGCGCTGCATGTTCGGCGGATCGCGGTACTCGGCCACGTGCGCGTCCTCGAAGGTCACCCAGCTCACTTTGGCAAGATCAACGCCGTAGTCGTCCGAAAGGATGCCGCGGATCCACGCCGCTGTCGTGACGGAACTGGAGCGGATGGCGACGCGTTTTCCTTCCAGTTCTTCTGGTTTCATTGAAGAAGTACTGACCAGATAGGAGTGCTGATACCTCCCGAACATCACCGCGGGCAGCAGCACATACGGCTTGCCGAAGGCCTTCGCCAGCAGGAAGGTCACGATCGATATTTCCGCGACGTCGAACTCCAGGTCGCGCACTACGCGCTTGAAGGCGGTGTGCGGCACCTTGACGTCGGCGAAGTCGAATTGCACGCGGTCGCTGCGCAGCGCGCCACTGCGTAAAGCGTGGCTGACCGGGTAATCACCCAGAAGTGTCTTTAAACGCATAGTTCGCGTACAATGCCGGCTCTTTTTTGCTGGAAAATCAAGATCATGCCTCGCGCTTTACGTAACGTCGCCATCATCGCCCACGTCGACCATGGCAAAACCACCCTGGTGGACAAACTGCTGCGGCAATCGGGCACCTTTGCCGCCCACGAGCATCTGCAGGAACGGGTGATGGATTCGAACGACCTGGAGCGCGAGCGCGGCATCACGATTCTCGCCAAGAACTGCGCGGTCCGGTTCGAAGGCACGCATATCAACATTGTAGACACCCCGGGCCATGCCGACTTCGGCGGCGAGGTGGAGCGCGTGCTGTCGATGGTGGACGGCGTGCTGTTGCTGGTGGACGCGGTGGAGGGGCCGATGCCGCAGACGCGCTTCGTCACGCGCAAGGCGCTGGCGCTGGGCCTCAAGCCCATCGTGGTGGTCAACAAGATCGACCGCCCCGGCGCGCGCGCGCAGTGGGTGGTGAACCAGACTTTCGACCTGTTCGACAAGCTGGGCGCGACCGAAGAGCAGCTGGACTTCCCGGTGGTCTACGCGTCGGCGCTGGAAGGCTGGGCGACCCGCAAGCCGGACGAAAAGGGCACGGACCTGAAGCCGCTGTTCGAAGCGATCCTCGAATGCGTGCCGATGCGCGACGAGAATCCGGACGAACCGCTGCAGCTGCAGATCTGCTCGCTGGACTATTCCAGCTACGTCGGCAAGATCGGCATTGGCCGCATCCGCCGCGGGCGCATCAAGCCGGGGCAGGAAGTCATTGTATTAAATGGGGATAATGCTTCCTTTACCAAGGCCAGAATAAACCAGGTCCTGATGTTCGAGGGCCTGGCGCGCGTGCAGGTCCCGGAGGCCGAGGCGGGCGACATCGTGCTGATCAACGGCATCGACGAAGTCGGCGTGGGCACCACCCTGTGCCTGCCGGAGCATCCGGACGCGCTGCCGATGCTGATTGTGGACGAGCCGACCTTGACGATGAATTTCCTCGTCAACGCCTCGCCGCTCGCCGGGCGCGAAGGAAAATTTCTGACCAGCCGCCAGATCCGCGAGCGCCTGGAGCGCGAGACCAAGAGCAACGTGGCGATGCGCGTGGAGTATCCCGAGGACACCGACACCTTCATCGTGCACGGCCGCGGCGAATTGCACCTGACGATCCTGCTGGAGAACATGCGCCGCGAAGGCT
>JBDTRO010000289.1:0-4018 GCA_039931635.1 Betaproteobacteria bacterium
CCCTTGGGCTTCTTGCGGATGTACTGCATCGGCAGCCCGAAGCGGTCGGCGATCCAGGCGGCGTAGGGAATGCCCGCGGTTTCGCCGCCCGCGATGACGTCGAACTGCTCGAAACCGGCGTCGCGCGACAGCGTCGCGGCGGCGAAATCCACCAGCTGCGTCCGGATGCGCGGATAAAAAATGAGCTTGCGGCAGTCGATGTAAACCGGGCTGGCCCAGCCCGAGGTGAAGATGAAGGGCTGGTCCTCGGAAAACAGCACCGCCTTCACCTCCAGCAGCATCCTGGCGGTCGTGGCGGCAATAAAGGCTTGGTCTGCGGAATGCATGGCGTGGGCTTTGGTGGCGCGGCGGATTCTAGCAGGTCAACTTGCGGGGCCTGTGCCGCGTTAGAATCCATACTGATACTGCTTGGGGGTATTCATGCTGCGCGCCTTTCTCATCATCGCCATCGCCGCCGTGCCCATGGCCGCCGACGCCCAGTCCTTCCGCTGCGTTGGCAAGGACGGCAAGAAATACTACGGCCAGAGCGTGCCCCCGCAATGCGTAGGCCTGCCCGTCGAGCAACTGAACGCCCAGGGCCTGGTGGTGAAGAGGATCGACGCGCAGGCATCGGCCGAGGAACGCGCAAAGAAGGAAGCCGAGCAGGCCGACCGCAAGAAGCGCGAGGCGATTTCCAAGGACGAGGGCCGGCGCGACCGCGCGTTGATGGCCACCTACACCAGCGAGAAGGACGTCGAGGATGCGCGCGCCCGCGCGCTCGAAGGCAACCGGCAGCAGGTGAAAGAGGGCGAGGCCAGGATCGCCGCGCTCAGGAAACGCCGTGCCGTGCCGTCCGAGGACCTGGCCGGCATCGACATCGAGCTGAAGGCGCAGGAGAGCCTGCTGGCGGCGAAGAAGAAGGAGGCGGACGCGATCAACCACAGGTACGACGAGGACAAGAAACGCTACGCCGAGTTGACCAAAAAGGGAAAATAGAAATGCGTACCGCAGTCATCCTTTTCATCGCCGCCGTCGCGCTGGCGCCGTTCGCGGCGGAGGCGCAGTCCTTCCGGTGTACCGGCAAGGATGGCAAGAAATACTACGGCTCGACGGTTCCCTCGCAATGCCTTGGGCTGCCGGTCGAGCAACTGAGTCCCCAGGGCCTGGTTATCAAGCGCTTCGATGCGGTGGCCTCCGCCGCCGAGCGCGAGAAGAAGGCGGCCGACGAGGAAGAGCGCAAGAAGCGCGAGATGGTCACCAAGGAGGAAGGCCGGCGCAATCGCGCGCTGCTCGCCACCTACACCAGCGCGAAGGACATCGATGCGTCGCGCGGCCGTGCGCTGCAGGGCAACGAGGCCGCAGTAAAGGACATCGAGCGGCGCATCGGCGGCCTGAAGAAGCGCCTGGATGAGCAAAAGAAAGAACTCGACTTCTATACCGGCAAGAACAAGCCGCCGGCCAAGCTCGCCGATGACATCCGCAACACGGAATTCGACATCCAGACGCAGGAAGAGCTGATGGCGTCCAAGAAAAAGGAAGTCGACCTGATCAACGCCCGCTATGACGACGACAAGAAGCGTTACGCGGAGCTGACCAAAAGCAGCTCGAAGTAAGCGCAGCGGCGGCGCGGGAGGTAATCAAGGCCGCCGCCGACGCGAAGCGCGATCGCCGGATGACGGCCCCACGCTAGCCGGCCAGCTTCTTCCGCAGTATCTCGTTCACCTGCACCGGGTTCGCCTTGCCCTGGCTGCGCTTCATCACCTGTCCGACCAGCGAATTGAACGCCTTCTCCTTCCCTGAGCGATAGTCCTCCACCTGCTTCGCGTTCGCCGCCAGCACCTCGTCCACGATCTTCTCGATCGCGCCCACGTCGCTGATCTGCTTCAGGCCCTTGGCAGCAATGATGCCATCCGGATCGGCATTGCCGCCCCACATCTCGGCCAGCACGTCCTTCGCCGCCTTCTGCGTGATCGTTCCATCGCTCACTCGAGAGAGAAGTTTCGCGAAGTCGGCGGGCGTGATCGGCGACGCAGCAAAGTCCAGACCGGATTCGTTCAGCTTGGAAGCAAAATCACCGTTCAGCCAATTTGCAAGCAGCTTCGGCTGAACCGCGGCAAATCCCGCCGACAATGAACTCTCAAAGTATTTCGACTTTTCCAGCGACTCGGTGAGCAGCGCGACGTCGTAAATCGGGAGGTCATACTCCTTCGCATAGCGTTCCCGCTTCTTGGCGGGAAGCTCGGGCATTGCCGCCGTGATGCGCGCGATATCCTGCTCGGAAATAACGAGCGGCAGCAGGTCCGGGTCCGGAAAATAGCGGTAGTCCTGCGCGTCTTCCTTCGAGCGCATGGAGCGGGTTTCGTTTTTTTCGGGGTCGTAGAGGCGGGTCTCCTGCGCGATCTTTTTCCCGTCTTCAATGAGGTCGATCTGGCGCTGCGCCTCGTACTCGATGGCGTGCTCCATGAAGCGGAATGAGTTCAGGTTCTTGATCTCGCAGCGCGTGCCGAGCTTGTCGTCGCCCACCTTGCGCACAGAGACATTGGCATCGCAGCGGAACGAGCCTTCCTGCATATTGCCGTCGCAAATGCCGATCCAGCGCACCAGCGCATGCATGGCGCGCGCGTAGGCCACGGCTTCCTTCGCGCCGCGCAGGTCGGGTTCGCTGACGATTTCGAGCAGCGGCGTGCCGGCCCGGTTCAAGTCGATGCCGGTCATGCCATGGAAATCCTGGTGCAGGGACTTTCCGGCATCCTCTTCCAGATGGGCGCGTGTAAGGCGGATCGTCTTCTCGCCCTCCGGCAACACGATCCGCAGCGAACCGCCCTGCACTACCGGGATTTCGTACTGGCTGATCTGGTAGCCCTTGGGGAGGTCCGGATAGAAATAATTCTTGCGCGCGAATATCGATTTGCGGCTGATCGTTCCGCCCACCGCGATGCCGAAGCGCACCGCCAGTTCGACTGCCTGCGCGTTCAGCACCGGCAGCACGCCCGGCAGCGCGATGTCCACCGCGGAGGCCTGCGTATTCGGTTCGGCGCCGAAGGCGGTGGACGCGCCGGAGAATATCTTGCTCTTCGTGAGCAGCTGCGCGTGGGTCTCGATCCCGACGACGATTTCCCAGGCCACGAATGCTACCTCGCCTGCGGCCGCAGCAGCTGGCAACTGCCCCTGCGATCGACCAGCACCGGCTCCAGATAGCCCTGCGAGCCGCACATCGCGGCGCAGCCTTCGGCCACAACCCGCACGTAGTCCCCGAGATCGCGCAGCGAAACGCTGCAGCGCCCGGAAGCGAACCGCAGGCCGCCGTTGGCCGGCCGCTGTTCGAGGCCCGAAATCGTGCAGGGATGATTGCCGGGCGCGACCGTCGAGCGCCACTCGAGGCTCTTCAGCTTGCCGCTTTCCACTGCGTAGGCGAGGGTCGACGCATAGCGTCCTTCGGCGGTTTCGCAGCGCACGGTCGCGCCGTATCCGTCCATGGACGGAAATGCCTCGCTGAACTCGAAGCGCTCGCGTTCCTGCCCGCTCGGCCCGTAGCGGGTGCCCTTGAAGACGCCGCCGGAAAAAGTGCCCTGCAAGGTCGCGGTCGGCGGCCGTCCGTAGAGGATCGGCGACGTGCCCTCATTCAGCAGGGTCACGCCGAGTTGCTTGCTGCGCTCGCCTTCGAGAAAGCGCTGCTGCATGGTCCCGAGGAAGACGTATTCGCCGGTCACGCGCGAGGAGCCATCGGGCTGGTCGGTCGCGTAAAGATGAATCAGCGCCGCGCGTCCGCCGAGATTGCCGATCAGTTCGCGCGTCTCGGTATTCACCTGGGCAAGTACCGGATGTGAACACACGGCCAGCAGAAAAAGCAGGTTTCTCATAGCGGCGTCTCCGTCGGCGCGCGCAGATGCCAGTCGGTGGCCTGCTGGTAGCGGTGCGCGGCACCGAGCATCTTCGCTTCGGCGAAATAGTTGCCCATGATCTGCAGGCCCACCGGCAGGCCCTTGCCGTCGAAGCCGCAGGGTATCGACAGGCCCGGCAGCCCGGCAAGCGGCGCCGG
>JBDTRO010000290.1:0-5714 GCA_039931635.1 Betaproteobacteria bacterium
ATGCGGCTTCCGTGATCAGGTAGCCGATCGTCAGGATCAGGCCGTCTTCCCGGATTACCACGCCGTTGCCGGCGCGCTCGGTTCCCAGAATCGGGGCGGTGAACGCATCGTCCGGAATCTCGGTGCGCAACAACACGACGGAATCAAGCGCCGACGCCAGATCGAACTGCGCCTCGTCCAGGCTGGGTTGCAGGGCCGCGGGAAACGCCCAGTTTCCAGGCTCAGCCATTTTCAGGCCTCCTCGAACGGCAGGCCGACGTAGTTTTCCGCCAGCATGGCTGCTGCGGCGCGCGACCCGGTGACGTATTGCAGCTGCGACAGCTGGAGGCGGTGATGGAACGGGCTCTCGTCATGGAAATGATGCAGCATCGACGTCATCCACCAGGAAAAATGTTCGGCGCGCCACACCCGGCGCAGCGCGGTGTCGGAATATCGCTCGAGAAGGTCCGCCTGCCCGGAAGCGTAAAACCTGCCGAGCGCCTGCGCCAGTACCCGGACGTCGGCAACCGCGAGATTGAGACCCTTGGCTCCGGTCGGCGGCACGATGTGCGCTGCGTCGCCAGCGAGAAACAGCCTGCCATGCTGCATCGGCTCGACCACGAAGCTGCGCATGGCAATGACGCCCTTCTGGAATATGCGCCCTTCGGTTAGGCGCCAGCCGTCGCCGCCTGCCAGCCGCGCGTGGAGTTCGTCCCAGATGCGCGAGTCGGGCCAATCGCCCGTTTCGTCGGCAGGATTGCATTGCAGGTACAGGCGCTGGATCTGGGGCGAACGCGTGCTGACCAGGGCGAAGCCGCGCTCGTGATACGCGTAGATCAGTTCGTCGGTCGCGGGAGGCGCCTCCAGCAGTATGCCGAACCAGCCGAACGGATAGACGCGCGTGTATTCCCTGCGCATCCTGGATGGAATCGAAGGCCTCGACACGCCATGGAAGCCGTCGCAGCCGGCGATGTAGTCGCAGGCGAGTTCTCGCACGGCGCCATCGCGGTCATGAAAGCGGAGTTTCGGCAGCTGCGAGTCGAGATCGAGCAGGCTCACGTCCTTGACGCCGAACAGAATCTGCCCGCCGGCATCGAGTCTCGCTTTGACGAGGTCGCGGATGACCTCATGTTGCGCGTAGACCGTGATCGAACGCCCGCCGGTGAGTTCGGACAGGTGGATTCGATGGCTCTGCCCGCCGAAGCGCAGGATGACGCCTTCGTGCGGCATCCCTTCGCGCCGCATGCGCTCGCCTACGCCCGATTCGTTCAGCAGATCGACAGTGCCTTGCTCCAGCACGCCGGCGCGCAGGGTCGCCTCGATTTCCTCGCGGCTGCGCGTTTCGAGAACCACCGACTCGATGCCGCGCAGGCGCAGCAGGTGAGCGAGCAGCAGCCCTGCCGGTCCGGCACCGATGATCCCGACTTGTGTGCGCATCGTGCTGATATTATCCGGCAGCGTGGCGGACAAAGAGTTCATATCCGTGGTTGTGGTATTTCCCGTGCAGCTTCAATGGGGCGAGTGCGACCCCGCGGGAATCATTTTCTATCCCACCTATTTCCGCTGGTTCGACGCCGCGACCTGGAACATGTTCGCGGCCGTGGGGTATCACGCCAAGCGGATGCGCGCCGAGCACCTCGCGATGCCTCTGGTGGCTGCGGATTGCGAGTTCAAGAGTCCGGCCGGGCAGGAAGACCGCTGTGAGGTGCGCTCGCGCATCATGCGCTGGGGCGGTAAATCGTTCGTCGTCGGGCACGAGGTCGTGCGTTCGGACGACGTACTGCTGGCGAAGGGCTCCGAGACGCGAGTCTGGGGTCGCTACGAGGACGGACCGGGGTCGCCGATGAAAGGCCAGATGATCGGCGATGAATTGAAAGCCCTGTTCAGGGTCCGATGATCTTCTTCGGATGGCCGAAGGCGGTGTTAGCCGCCGGCACGCCGCAGTAAATAGTAGCCAGCATCAGCAACTCCTTCGGCGCGCTTCCACGTACTTTGCCCCCAGCACTTCCTAGCGGCGCTTGAGGCCGCGGCTGTAACGCTGCTTTTCGTTCTTGATGTCAGGCATGAGATTCCCTCAGGTCTTGGTGGAGAGCGCCCATTCCGCAAGCGCTCGCTCGATCATGGCCGCCGAAGCGCCGAAGCCGCTTTGCGGATCGAACATCGCATCGAACGCCCTGGCGTCGATGGCTTTGCCGGCCTGCGGATCGGCGCGCAACGCCTCCGCAAGCGTCGTGCCTTCGCGTACCGCAGTCGCGCAGAGTTTCTCCGTGAGCGCGTGCGCCGCCTGCTTGCCGAGCGAACGAGAAAGCTGCAACGACACGTTCTCGGAGTAAATCAGCCCGCGCGTGCGCTCCAGGTTCGCGCGCATCGCCTGTTCGTCGACTTTCAGGCCCTCGAGCACCTCGGCCATTGCGGCCAGCGCGCTGCCCGTGCTGCTCAGCAGGTCGCGCAGCGTGAACCACTGGCTCTGCCAGTGGCCGATGCCGCGTTCGTGCTCGGGAGAAAGCTGTGCGAGTAGCGTGGCGGCCAGCCCCGGTACCCGCTGCGCGGCCTCCAGCGCCGCGAGGCAACCTGCCGGGTTGCGCTTGTGCGGCATGCTGGACGACCCGCCGCGGCCTTCGCCGGCCGGTTCGGTGACTTCGCCGACCTCGGGCTGCATCAGCAAGGACACATCACGCGCGATCTTGCCCGCGGCCCCTGCAAGAATCGCCGTTTCAGCACCCAGCCGGGCGAAGGCGTCGCGCGTGCTGTGCCAGGTTACCGGCGCCCGCGGCAGGCCGAGGCCTGCGGCCAGCGCCAGCGCCACCGTGTCGCCCTTGTCGCCAAAGGCCGAAAGCGTGCCGCCAGCACCTCCGAACTGGAGGACGCAGGCTTCGCGTGCCGCGGTGCGGAAGCGCGAGTGGCAGCGGGCGAGCATGGACAGCCATACCGCGACTTTCCAGCCGAAGGGCACCGGTACGGCCGGTTGCAGCAGCGTGCGCGCCGCCATCGGCGTGTGCACGTGGCGACTCGCCAGCATCCCGGCTGCTGCGCCCAGGCGCAAGGACAAGGCAAGCAAACGGGCGGTCACAGGAACGATACACAGCACCACGCCGGTATCGATGACGTCCTGGCTGGTAGCGCCGAAATGCACGTAGCGCGCCGCTTCTGGTGATACTTCCGAAACCTGCTCCGTGAGTCGTTTGACGAACGGGATCGCGAGCGTTCCAGCGGTCCGCGCGGCGCGGGCCAGCGCTGCCGCGTCGAATTGCGCGCGACCGGCGACTTCGCCGATGGTCTTTGCCGCCGCCTCCGGAACGACGCCCGCTTGCGCCGAGGCGCGGGCCAGGCCCGCTTCAAAGCGCGCCATTGCCGCGAGCAACCTGGCGTCGGAAAGTGCTTCCGCGCTCGCTTCATCCCAGAAAGCGTGCTGCAGCGCCGACATGCTGGTGCGGCCCGGGGCGCCGGCTACGCCGTGCCCCAGACCTCTTCGGCGGTTTCGATCACCAGGCGCAGCTTCGCGCGCTGTGCTTCGACGGCGATGTTGTTGCCATGTACGGTACTGGAGAAGCCGCATTGGGGGCTGAGCGCCAGTTGCTCCAGCGGCACGAGCTTCGCGGCTTCGTCTATGCGGCGCTTCAGGTCGTCCTTCTTCTCGAGGCTGCCGAGTTTGGTGGTGACCAGCCCCAGTACCACGATCTTGCCCTTGGGCAGGAAGCGCAGCGGCTTGAAATCGCCCGAGCGGGCGTCGTCGTACTCGAGGAAGTACGCGTCCACCTTCATCTCGGAGAGCAGCGCCTCGGCGACCGGTTCGTAGCCGCCCTGGGCGGCCCAGGTGCTCTGGAAATTTCCGCGGCACAGATGGATGGCCAGCGTCATGCCGGCGGGCTTTTTCGCCACCACGCGGTTGATGAATTTCGCGTAGCGGTGCGGCAGTTCGTCCGGATCGTCGCCGCGTGCCTTCGCTGCCTGGCGCATCTTGTCGTCGCACAGGTACGCAAGGTTGGTGTCGTCCATCTGAACGTATTTGCAGCCGGCCTTCGACAGGGAGAGCAGTTCTTCGCCATAGGCCTTGGCGACATCTTCGTAGAACTCGGGCTCCAGTTCCGGATAGTGCTGCTTGCTGATGCCGGCGCGCCCGCCGCGGAAATGCAGCATGGTCGGCGAGGGGATCGTCACCTTCGTCGTGCGCGCGGTGCAGGATTTCAGATACTGGAAGTCCGCCAGCTGGATGTCCTTCGTGTGGCGCACCTTGTCGATCACGCGCATCACCGGTGGCGCAAGCTCCTGGCTGCCGTCAGGCTTGGTCACCATCACCGGGATTTCGGTCTTGACGCCACCGATCTGTTCTAGGAAGTCGATGTGGAAATAGGTACGGCGGAATTCGCCGTCCGTGATCGCCTGCAGCCCGGTGTCTTCCTGGAATTTCACGATCTCGGCGATCGCCTTGTCTTCCACCTTGCGAAGCTCCGCCGCGCTCAGCTCGCTGCGCGCTTTCCGGTCGCGCGCCTCGAGCAGGTACTTCGGCCGCAGGAAACTGCCGACGTGGTCGGCGCGGAATGGGGGCGTGGAGCGCGCGGTCATGACAGGTCCTTGGCTGACGGGATGGCGTGCATTCTAGATCACGCTGTTGCAGCTTTCCTGGCTGCGCGCGGGCGCAGGTGGGCGCCTTGCGCGGCGAGCGCGGATTGCAGCTCGTCCAGGTCCACCGCGCGCGGTTCGAGGCCGCGATTCGCAGCCAGCGCGGCGCCCACGCCGGCTGCTTGTCCGGTGATCCAGCATTGCGGAATCTCGCGCATGAAGCCGTGCGAGTTCGGGTCGCAGGCGATGTGCCGGCCGCAGGCGAGCAGCCCGTCCAACCGGGCAGGCACCAGGCTGCCATAAGGGATGGAGATGTTCGGAAACTTCGGCGAGACACTGGGCGTGACCCCGATTTCGTCGTCGAATACCTGCCCGGTCGGCCAGTGCGCGCGCAGCATCTTGCTGACTCCGGTCAGGCGGCGCGCATGACGCACGCCCAGCTGTGGCGCGCTCAGGAACAGGAAGGCGTTCTCGAAGCCGGGTGCATGGGCGCGGTAGAAGACCAGATGCTGTGTCATCAGGCGGTGCGAGCGGATTTCGACTTCCGTCTGGTCGTCTACGTCGAGCGCGGAAAAGCCGGACTGGCGCGGGCCCATGAAGAGGGCGATGTCGTTGCGCCAGGAGACGAACGGGCGTTCGAACGCCTTCAATTCCTCGCGGCCGCGCGCCATGAATTGCGCGAACTGCCCGGGCTGGCCGGCCCTGAATTCGATCCAGCGGTCCATGTCGACGCCGCCCAGCAACCACGCGGTGTTCATGCAGTGGTGGATGTCGGCCGCCTCGATATCGGATTCATAGGCGGCACCGGCCCGCGCAAACAGGTCGCCGTCGCCGGTGGCATCTACCACCGCCTTGGCGCGTACAGCCTGGCGCCCGGCCTTGCTTTCGAAGATCGCGCCGCGCACCTTGCCCTCCTCCAGCAGCGGCAGGGCCACCCAGGAATGGAATACCAGACGCACTTTCTGCTCCAGCACAATTTCCTGCGAAGCGAGTTTCAGGCGCTCGGGGTCGACGGTCGGAGACCAGGTGACGATCCCATGGAATCCGGCGGTGCGTTGCGACCAATGCGCCGCGCGCGCCGGATCCTTCGAACCCCATTCCGCCCGGGCAGGACCGGCGATCGCGTCGGCAGGCAGGCGAGCCATGAGCTCTTCAGCGAAGCCGCGGATGACATG
>JBDTRO010000291.1:0-14190 GCA_039931635.1 Betaproteobacteria bacterium
TCGGCGCGGAACGGCCGGATCATCTGCGAGTGGCAGTTGTAGCAGCCCTCGCGCACGTAGATGTCGCGCCCGGTGAGTTGCAGCGCGGTATAGGGCTTCAGGCCCGCCACCGGTTCGGTGACGCTCTTCATGAACGACAACGGGATGATCTCCACCAGGCCACCCACCGCAATCGCAAGGATGACGAGCACGATCAGCAGGGCCTGGTTGCGTTCGATCAGGTCGTGAGTCAGTTTCATGCGGTCAGGCGTGCGCCGGCGCGGGGATCATCGCCTCGAAGGTCTTGCCGTCCAGCACCGTCTTTAAGACGTTGTAGGCCATGATCAGCATCCCCGAGAAGTAAAGCAGGCCACCGAGCAGGCGGATGGCGTAGAACGGATAGGTCGCCTTGACGCTCTCGACGAAGGTATAGGTGAGGGAACCGTCGGCGCCGACTGCGCGCCACATCAGGCCCTGCATCACGCCCGCGATCCACATCGCTGCGATGTAGAGCACGATGCCGACGGTGGCGATCCAGAAATGCACGTTGATCAGGCGCACGCTCCACATCTGCGCGCGGCCGTACAATTTCGGTATCAGGAAGTAGATCGAGCCGAAGGTGACCAGGCCGACCCAGCCTAGCGCGCCGCTATGGACGTGGCCGACGGTCCAGTCCGTGTAGTGCGACAGCGCGTTCACCGTCTTGATCGACATCATCGGCCCTTCGAACGTCGACATGCCGTAGAACGAAAGCGAGACGATGAGGAACTTGAGGATCGGGTCCTCGCGCAGTTTGTGCCAGGCGCCCGAGAGCGTCATGATGCCGTTGATCATCCCGCCCCAGGATGGCGCGAGCAGGATCAGCGAGAACACCATGCCGAGCGATTGCGCCCACTCGGGCAGTGCCGTGTAGTGCAGGTGGTGCGGGCCCGCCCACATGTAGGTGAAGATCAGCGCCCAGAAGTGGACGATCGAGAGCCGGTACGAGTAGATCGGCCGCTCGGCCTGCTTCGGGATGAAGTAGTACATCATCCCGAGGAAGCCCGCCGTCAGGAAGAAGCCGACCGCGTTGTGGCCGTACCACCACTGCACCATCGCGTCCTGCGCGCCCGCATAGACCGAATACGATTTCCAGAAGCTGGCGGGCACCGCGGCACTGTTCACCAGGTGCAGCACCGCCACGGTCAGGATGAAGGCGCCGAAGAACCAGTTGGCGACGTAAATATGCGGGATTTTCCTCTTCCACAGGGTGCCGAAAAACACCACCGCGTAGGACACCCAGACCAGCGTGATCAGGATGTCGATCGGCCATTCCAGCTCGGCGTATTCCTTGCCCTGCGTGATGCCGAGCGGCAGGGTGATCGCCGCCATCACGATCACCGCCTGCCAGCCCCAGAAGGTGAAGGCCGCGAGGCCGCCCGAGAACAGGCGGGCGTGGCTGGTCCTTTGCACGACGTAATAGGAGGTCGCGAACAGCGCACAGCCGCCGAAGGCGAAGATCACCGCGTTGGTATGCAGCGGGCGCAGCCGCCCGTAGGACAGCCAGGGAATGTCGAAGTTGAGCTCCGGCCACAGCAGCTGCGCGGCGATGATCACTCCCACCAGCATGCCCACCACGCCCCACACCACGGTCATGATCGCGAACTGCCGTACGACCTTGTAGTTGTAGGAATTTTCCGTGGTCTGCATGAATCCATGCTATCGGCGCGGGAATGGCGCCGATTGATCTGCATCAAAGTTCATTCGTCCTCGGACAGGACCTGCACGCCCGGACGATCGAGGTCGTCGAACTGGCCGCCCTGGAGAGCGCGCCAGAACACCCAGCCGATCAGGAATACTGCGGCGACGGAGAGGGGGATAAGGAGGGTGAGGCTTTCCATGATTCCTTTGCGCTCGCGGCGCCGCCGGCCCGCAGCGCATTGAGCAGGACGATGAAGGAACTGGCCGCCATGCCGACCGCGGCTTCCAGGGGACCGATCCAGCCCATCGCCGCGAGCGGCAGCGCGGCGGCGTTATAGGCCAGCGCCCAGGCGAAGTTCTGGCGCACGACGCGCATGGCATGGCGCGCGAGCTCGAACGTTCCCGGTATTTCGTCCAGCGAACTGCCCAGGAGGATGAAATCCGCGCGCGATTGGGCCGCATCGGCGCCGCTGCCCATGGCAAAGGACACGTTGGCGCGCGCGAGCACCGGCGTGTCGTTCAATCCGTCGCCGACCATCGCCACGACGCGGCCCTCGCGCTGCAGGCGTTCGACGTAGGCCAATTTGTCCGGCGGCGTTGCGCCGCCGGTCCGCGGCCCGATGCCGAGCCGATCGGCGACCGCGGCGACCGCCTCCGGATGATCCCCGCTCAGGAGGTGAATCGCCAGCCCGACATGGCGCAATCGCGCCAACGCGCCGGCGGCCTGCTCGCGCAGCGCGTCTTCCAGCTGGAACGCGGCCAGCCAGCCGCGCTCGTCGGCGAGGTAGACCGGCGTCAGGCCGGGATAAATCATTTGCGCCGGCAGGGGTGCCGCGGCCAGTTCCCGGCAGAACGCTTCCGTACCGATACGTACGCGGCGGTCGCCGCCGTGCCCCTCGATGCCAAGCCCGGGGACGTTTCTTGCGTCTTGAACCACAGCCGCCCCGGCTCCCTCGAACGCGCGCGCGAGCGGATGCCGGCTGGAGGATTCCAGTTCGCCGGCCAGCGCCCGGCATTCGTTTTCCCCGGCGCGCCCCAGCAACGTGACGCGCGCGATCCTGAACTTCGCTTCAGTCAGGGTGCCGGTCTTGTCGAACACCACGTCGGTCACGGCCGCCAGCGTCTCTAGCGCGCTCGCGCGGGTCAGCACCACGCCGCGTGCGAGCAACGCCCCTGCGGCGCGGGTGAGCGCAACAGGCGCCGCGAGCGCAAGCGCACAGGGGCAAGTCGCGACCAGCACGGCGATGGCGATCCAGCCGTCGCCCGATGACAGGCCCGCCACGGCCGCGACCGCCAGCACCAGCCAGGTGAACGGCTGCGCGATCCGGTCCGCGGCCGCCACCAGCCGCGGCCGCGACGCGGCGGCGCGCTCGACCAGGCGCGCGATCTCCGCGGCCCGGGTTTGCAGGCCCGCGCGCAGGACGCGCATCACGAGCGGTTGCTCGAGATTGAGCGTGCCTGCGGCGAGCGCGCTGCCCGGCTCCTTCACGAGCGGCAGCGGCTCCCCGGTGAGCAGCGATTCATCCACGCTGGAGCTGCCTCGCTCCACCACGCCGTCGGCGGGAATCCGCTCGCCGGCTGGAACGAGGACTTCATCTCCCTTGACGAGCTCGTGCGCCTGCACCTGTTTGAAGGAATTGTTTTCAAACCGAAAAGCCGTGAAAGCAGACCAGCGGGAAAGGCGGTCGACGAAAAGTGCGGCGCGCTGGCGCGCGGCGAATTCGAGATAGCGCGCGCCGAGCAGCAGGAAGGCGAGCATCGCGATGGAATCGAAATACACCGCGCCGGCGCCGGTCACGGTGGCCCAGGCGCTGGCGGCGAATCCGGCGCCGATGCCGAGTGCGATCGGCGTATCCATGCCCGGTCGCATCCGTTTCAGTTCGCGCCAGGCGCCGGAAAAGAACGGCCCGCAGGAGAACACGATCACCGGCGCCGTGATCAGCAGGCTCGCCCAGCGCATCAGGCTCTCCGCCTCGGGCGACAGCGTGCCCGCGCCCCCGTCCACGTACGCCGGGAACGCATACATCATCACCTGCATCGCTCCGAATCCGGCGACGAACAGCCGCCACAGCGCCTTGCGGCGCGCCGCCTGGTTGAAGCGCGCCTGGCTTTGCGGGTCGTAGGGGAAGGCGTCATAGCCGATGGCGCGGATCGCTTCGATGATCGCCGACAGGCGGATACGCGCCGGGTCCCAGGAGACGGTCGCGCGTTGCGTGGCGTAGTTGATGTCGGCGCGCGATACGCCCGGCAACCGGCGCAGCGCGCGCTCGTTCAGCCACAGGCAGGCGGCGCAGCGGATGTGGTCCAGGATGAGCGTTGCAGTACGCTCGTTCGGCCCGCTCGTGACGGCGAACTGCTCCTGCGCCTGAGAATCGTCATAGACCGCGGGCGCCGGAAATGCGCCGGGTGCGGCCGCGGGCCCGGAACGCGTGGCGTAATAGGCTTCGAATCCGCCCGCGACGATGGTGGACGCTACGGCAGCGCATCCCGCGCAGCAGAACTCCCGCGCCTCGCCCAGCACCGGCGCGCGCCACCGCCCCGCCTCGGCGACCGGCAAATCACAGTGAAAGCACGCAGCGAGGGACATGCTAGCGATGCTAGGAGCCTCGCTCCAGCCGCGTTTGACCTGCGTCAATCGCAGGCGCAGTTCAGCCCGGGTTCTCTTCCTGCGTCATCTCGCGCATTGCCTCGGCAACCAGCTGGTAGCGCATCTCGACGGCTGTCATCTCGCGGTACCAGTTCACGACGTCGCCCCAAGGGTCGTTCACCTTGGCGAGACCCGAAACGAACGCGACCACCGTGCCGACTTCGATGCGCCCCTGCACCGCGAACCAGCCGCCGACGCCGAGCACCGCGGCGACGCCCAGGTGATGCATCAGGTTCATGAGGAAATACATCGTGAACTTGATCTTGAAGATGCCCATGTTGAGCGCGAACACATGGTCGATGTGGCCATCCTGCGCCGTGGCGAGCGCCGCATCGCCTCCCGAGGCGCCGACGATCCCGCCGCTGACTTCGCGCAGCGTGTGAATGCGCTCGCTTGCGCGGCGGTTCATCGCCCGCTGCATCATCGGCACGAACACCAGCTGGGGCGAGAATACGGCGATGCTCACCAGCGCCATCCACGGTTCCAGCCAGACCAGGTAGCCGAATACGCTGAGCAGGACGCCGCCCTGCAACAGCGGTTCGGAGATGCTCATGCCGACGAACCCGCCGATCGGTTCCGACTCGGTCAGGATCATCGAGATCTCGACGCCCTCCGATGCCGCGCGGTTCTCCGCCGCAAGCGCGTTGCCGGTGAGGGCACCGATGCCAAGCCGCAGATGGCGCACCGCGCGTTCGCTGACCCAGCTGCGGTAGATGTTCAGCCACAGCTTGACCACGCCTTCCGTCAGCGCGACCGCCGCGTAGGCAATGGCGAGCCACAGGATGGTATCGACCGCGCCCTTGCCGATGGCATCGTTGACGATGCGCCGCTGCAGCTCCAGCGGCGCGGCGCTGAGCAGGAACACCGCCACCGACAACAGGCAGAGGCCGACCTGGTAGCGCGCGCTCACCTGCCAGATGTAGCCGAAAAGGGTCGCCGGCATGTGTCGTACCTCTGATGTAGGTCAATTCAGGAAACTCCTGTGCAACTACGCTGTCAAGCGGAGAGGCCACATAAGAGAGGCGCGACATGACTTACAAACGGATTCTGGTCCCGGTGGACGGCAGTCCAACTGCCGCCAAAGGCATGAAGGAAGCCATCAAGATCGCGAAGACGGGACGCGGCAAATTGCTGCTGCTTCATGTCGTCGAGGAATACTCGGCGTTCGCCGCGCCCGAGGTGGGCGCGAGCATCGGGCCGATCCTCGATGCCTTGCGCCAGTCGGGAAAGCGCACGCTCGACCGGATCGCGCGCGGCGTCAGGCAAGCGGGCGTGCAGCCACAGAGCGTACTGGTGGAAAACTTCGGCGGCCGCGTGGCCGACACCATCGTCATGCAGGCAAAACGCCTGCGTGCCGACCTGATCGTGATGGGGACGCACGGCCGGCGCGGCGTGAGCCGCGTTCTGCTCGGCAGCGACGCGGAACTTGTCGTGCGCTACAGCCCCGTACCGGTCCTGCTCGTGCCAGCTGCCGGCCGTGCCGGGAAGCGCAGGTCAGCGTAGCTGGTTGTAGTTGCGTAGCGCCGCGTCGAGGCGCGCACGCGCCGCCTGCACGCCGGCTTCGAGCACGGCCATCCGGCTCTGGTAGTCCGCGTTCCGGCCGCCGCCCCTGCGCGTGCCCATGGGCCCGCCTGCGGCAGGCAATGCAGCTTGCGTCGGACCGCCTGCAGCCGGCGCGGCTGGCGCCTGCGGTCCGCCTGCGAAAGGCGCCGCCGCCTTCGCCGGTCCTGCCAGCGCCTGGCCCTCGCCTTCCTGCACTTCAACCCCTGCACTCAACCGCGCTTCAGCCAAAGCCAGCGCCTTGGTCGCAGCCTGCACCTCGCTCCAGGCCGCATCCAATGCGGCCAGATGATTCTTGATGCGACTATCGCCCTCGGCCGCGGATGGCGCCGTACTGCCGGCAGTTGCAGCGGGCTCGGGGAATTTGTATTCGAAGGCCTCGATCAACTCGGCATTGGGAAGGAGACGATTGCTGTACGTTGTCCGGCCGTCGGCGCCGCGATATTTATAGATCGTCTCGCCGGCTGCGGCGGACGCGAGCAGCAGACAAACGACGCAGGCGCCGGCGCGAATGACCATGCAATTCAGTATACGCGCCGCCCTTCAACCTTTTGTTCGACGGCGAACATAGCGGCCGCAAAATCGAACCGAAGCCGGGGCTGGAGCAGCTAGACTCGTGCGATGTTCCGGCACGCACTCGCCCCGCTGCTTGCGCCCACGAGTGTCGCTCTCGTCGGCGCCACCGAACGCGAGGGCGCGCTTGGCCGCCTCGTCTGGCAGAACCTCGCCGCGGGCGGCCTGCGCGGCGCGCTGAGCGCCGTCAATCCCAAGCATGCCACCGTCTTCGGACAGTGTTGCTACCCGCGCCTCGGAAAGCTGCCGCAGCCGCCGGAACTCGCGGTGCTGGTGACGCCGGCGCGCACTGTTCCCGGAATCCTCGAAGAAGCCGGCGCGGCGGGCGTGCGCGCGGCCGTTGTCCTGACGAGCGGCTTCGGCGAAACCGGCGCTGCGGGCCGCGCACTGCAGGCAGAGGCACTGGCCGCGGCGCGCAAGCACGGCTTGCGCCTGCTCGGTCCGAACTGCCTCGGCCTGATGCGCACGGACGCCGGGTTGAACGCCACATTTTCGCCGGTGCCGGCGCTGCCAGGCAGGCTGGCGCTGCTGTCGCAGTCCGGCGCCATCTGCACCGCAATCCTCGACTGGGCGCACGCCTCGGGCGTCGGATTCAGCAGCGTGGTTTCGCTCGGCGCCGCGGCGGACGTGGACTTCGGCGAGCTGCTCGACTTCCTCGTCGCGGATCCGGACACCGACGCGGTCCTCATGTACGTGGAAGGAATCCGCGAGGCCCGGCGTTTCATCTCGGCGCTGCGCGCCGCGGCGCGCGCCAAGCCCGTGGTCGTGCTCAAGGTGGGGCGCTACGCCAGCGGCACGCGCGCCGCCGCGAGCCACACAGGCGCGCTGATGGGCTCCGACGCGGTGTTCGACGCGGCACTGCGGCGCGGCGGCGCGGTCCGCGTCCGCACCTACGCGCAGCTGTTCGCCGCCGCGCGCCTTCTCGGCACCGTGAAATTCCCCGCCGGCGAGCGGCTCGCGATCATCACCAACGGCGGCGGGCCTGGCGTGATGGCGGCCGACAGCGCGACGGAAAACGGCGTGCCGCTGGCCCAGCTTTCCAAAGAGACCATTGCCGCGCTGGACCTGAAGCTGCCGGCCCAATGGTCGCGTGGCAATCCGATCGACATCATCGGCGACGCGCCGCCGCAGCGCTTCGCGGACGCGACCTCGGCCGCGCTTGCCGATCCCGGCGTAGACGCGCTGCTGGTGATGTACAGCCCGGTCGCCGTCACGCCGCCCGAAGCCGCCGCGCAAGCGGTGGCCGGCGCGATTGCCGGCAGCCGCAAGCCCGTGATCGCCGCCTGGCTGGGCGACATCAGCCCGAACCGGACACGCAGCTTCCTCGAGGACCAGGGCCTGCCGAATTTCTACACGCCCGAGAACGCGGTGGAAGCGTTTTCATTCCTCTGCGCCTACCGCCGCAACCAGGCGCAACTGCTGGAAGCGCCGGGTGCGCTGTCGGGCGCGGTCCTGGATGTAACCCCGGATCTCAGCGCGGCAACCGCGATTCGCGACGCCGCGCTTTCCGCGAAGCGCACCATCCTCACCGAGCACGAGTCGAAGGCGGTGCTCGCAGCCTTCGGCCTGCCGGTGCCGCGCACGATCATCGCCGCCGACCGTACTGCCGCCGTCGCCGCGGCCGGCGCGCTCGGCTATCCCGTCGCGCTCAAGATCCATTCGCCCGACATCACGCACAAATCCGACGTAGGCGGCGTGCGCCTCAATCTTCAGAATGCGGAGATGGTCGCATCCGCGTTCGACGACATGGTGCATCACGTGCGCGCGCTGCAGCCCGCGGCGCGCATCGAGGGCGCCGCGGTGCAGCCGATGCTGCGTTTCCCGCATGCGCGCGAAGTGCTCGTCGGCGTCGCCACCGACCCGGTGTTCGGGCCCGCGATCTCGTTCGGCGCGGGCGGTGTCGCGGTCGAGGCGCTGCGCGATACGGCGCTCGCCCTGCCGCCGCTCAACGAGGTGCTGGCGCGGGAACTGATGGGACGCACGCAGATCTCCCGGCTGCTCGCGCAGCACCGCGACATTCCGGCGGTCGATGCCGGCGCCCTGGTGGCGATCCTCGAAGGCGTTTCGCGCATGGTCTGCGCCCTGCCCTGGCTGAAGGAGATGGACCTCAACCCCGTAATCGCGCATCCTGGTGGTGCGGTCATCGCCGATGCGCGCGTCGTCATCGATCCCGCACGCCTGCAGGCGCCGCCGCGCTACGGCCACATGGCGATCCATCCGTATCCATCGGAACTGGAAGGCGAACTGACGCTGCGCGACGGCTCCAGGCTCCTGCTGCGGCCGATCCGGCCGGAGGACGCGGCACTGGAGAAGCGGTTCTTCGAGGGACTCTCGGAGAAATCCCGCTACCAGCGTTTCCTGAACCAGATGGCGCAGTTGCCGCCGTCGCTGCTGGCGCGGTTCACGCAGCTCGATTACGACCGGGAACTTGCGCTGGTGGCGCTGGCCCCCGGTAATGGCGAATTCGTCGGCGTCGGGCGTTACGCACCGAACGCCGACGGCGAGACCGCCGAGTTCGCGCTCACGGTGGCCGACGCCTGGCAGGGCAAGGGCGTCGGGCGCGCGCTGCTGGAACGCCTTTGTGATTGTGCGCGTTCAGCGGGTTACCGCACGCTCTTCGGGAACATTCTGAATGCGAACCAGGACATGCTGGGTCTCGCGGCGCGCCTGGGCTTCGTGCAGTCGGGCCGCGATGGCGATCTTGTAACGGTGGCACGCGCGCTGCGGTAGGTTTAAACTGAGTTCGCCATGGGTCGCAAGAAAATTCCTGCTGGCAAGACGAAAGAAGACCGCGCCCGCGTCGTTGAGCGCCCTGACGGGTTCTATTGGCTGGCCGAGGAACGTGGCGGCGAATACGGCCCCTTCCCCACCCTGGCCGAAGCGGTCGCCGACATGGAAGGCGCCGGCAACGGCGCTTACGAGCCGGGCGAGACGCTGGCCGAAGCCGAGGACGAAATCGGCATCTCGGACTGGATCGACCCGGACACCGGCCAGCCGGCCGAGGAATCCATTCCGCGCACCGAAGACCACTGACGCGCGCGCCGATAGCGCCGCGCTATCCGGTCAATCGCCGGAAACAATTTGATCAATCGGGGCCGGGACCGTAACCTCGTCCCATGCGCGAAGGCAATCTCGAGGCTCCGACCCGCCACCCGCTCGACTGGCGGAGCGAGTCCTTCTACGACGAAGGCACCGCGTTCGCCGAACTCGAGCGCGTGTTCGACATCTGCCACGGCTGCCGCCGCTGCGTGAACCTGTGCACCGCCTTCCCGACCCTGTTCGACCTGGTGGACGCTTCGAAAACGCTGGAAGTGGACGGCGTCGACAAGAAGGACTACTGGAAGGTCGTCGACCAGTGCTACCTCTGCGACACCTGCTACATGACCAAGTGCCCCTACGTTCCGCCGCACCCGTGGAACGTGGATTTCCCGCACCTCATGCTGCGCGCCAAGGCGATCAAGTTCAAGAAAGGCGAAGTCGGCTTGCGTGACAAGCTGCTTTCCTCCACCGACGCGATGGGCAAGCTGAACACCATTCCGGTGGTTGTGCAGGTGGTGAACGCGCTGAATAAAAATGGTCTTGCAAGGAAATTCCTGGATCAGACCCTCGGCGTGCACAAGGACCGCGAGCTACCCGAGTATGCAAGCAGGAAGTTTCGACCCAGTGCTGTTGAATCCGGGAAACATGACATAAGGGACGGCAAGAACACCCCGGGCAAGGTCGCGATCTTTTCAACCTGCTACGTCAACTACAACGAACCCGGCATGGGCCACGACCTGCTCGCCGTGCTGGCGCACAATGAAATCCCCTACGTGCTGGTCGAGAAAGAAGCCTGCTGCGGCATGCCCAAACTGGAACTGGGGGATTTGCCTTCTGTTTCTGATTTAAAAAATAAAAATATCCCTGGAATGGCCAAACTCGCCAAAGAAGGCTACGCCATTCTCACACCTATTCCCTCCTGCACACTGATGTTCAAGCAGGAGCTCCCGCTGATGTTTCCGGACGATGCCGACGTGCAGGCGGTGAAGGAAGCGATGTTCGACCCCTTCGAGTATTTCGTGCTGCGCAAGCGCGACGGCCTGCTGAAAACCGATTTCAAGGCGGAACTCGGCAAAGTCTCGTACCACATCCCCTGCCATTCACGCGTGCAGAACATCGGCCAGAAGACGCGCGAAATGCTGCAGGCGATCCCGGGCACCGCGGTGACCACCGTCGAGCGCTGCGCCGGCCACGACGGCACCTGGGGCGTGAAGAAGGAGTACTTCGACAACTCGATGAAGATCGGGCGCCCGGTGTTCCGCCAGATGGCGAACGCCGAGCCGGACTGGATCAGTTCAGACTGTCCGATCGCGGCCCGGCACATCCGGCAGGGCATGGGCACGGATGCACCGGATGCGCGCACCGCGCACCCGCTTACGCTACTTCGCAGGGCTTACGGTGTCTGATCCGGCGCTGAAATTCCGGTGTACCACCACTAACCCTTACTTCGCCAGCATCCGCGCCATCCGGTAGTACTCGAGGTCGGCGTCGCGCTGGCGGCTGGCAACTTCGGAGAGGGCAGTGCCGGAGATCTGCCGCGCATGCAGGCCGACCATCACGCCGCTTTCGCCCTTGTGCAGGCGCTCGACTGCGGCGACGCCAAGGCGCGCGGCGATGAGGCGGTCCCAGGCGCTCGGGCTGCCGCCGCGCTGTACGTGGCCGAGGATGGTGACGCGGAAATCGAAGCCGGTCTTCATGCCGTCGAGCTTTTCCTTGAGCGCATTGGCGCCGAGTTTCGCACCCTCCGACACCACGATGATGGCGTGGGTCTTGCCGCGCGCATGGGCGCTGCGTACCGCTTCCGCCACTTCCTCGGGGCCTGCTTCCTGTTCCGGAATCAGGATCATCTCTGCGCCGCTGATGATCCCGGACATGAGGGCGAGGTGGCCGCAGCTGCGGCCCATGGTCTCGACAATGAAGGCGCGCTGGTGCGAGGAAGCGGTGTCGCGCAGCTTGTCGATCGCTTCCAGGATGGTGTTGAGCGCGGTATCCACGCCGATCGAGATGTCGGTGCCGAAAACGTCGTTGTCGATCGAGGCAGGGATGCCCATCACCGGGAAGCCGAGTTTCTGCAGCGCCGCCGCGCCGCGCATGGTGCCGTCGCCGCCGATCGCCACCAGCGCATCCACGCCCTTTGCCTTGCACTGGCGCAGCGCCTCCTGCTGCACTTCGGGTCTGGCGAAATCCTTGAAACGCGCGGTCTGCAGGATGGTGCCGCCGCGCTGGATGATGCCGCCGACGTCGCGCGCGCCCAGTTCCGCGATATCGCCGCGCACCAGTCCCTCGTAGGCCCGCCTGATGCCGAAAGGCCGCAGCCCGAGCGCCAGGGCGGTGCGCACCACCGCGCGCACCGCGGCGTTCATGCCGGGCGCATCGCCACCGGCCGTCAACACGCCGATGGCCTTGATGCTCATCCCGCGTGCGCTCCGATGTATTTCTTCACGGCTTCCGCATCCGGTTGTATGACGTCGAACCGCTGCGGCAGTTCCTCGATCTTCTCGAAGCGCGCCGGGCGCGGCGGCTCGCTGCCCAGCGCCTCGCGGATGGTATCGGCGAACTTCGCGGGCAGCGCGCACTCGAGGCAAACAAGCGGTACGCCTTGATCGCGATGCTCCAGCCCGACCTTCACGCCATCGGCGGTATGCGGATCGATGGTTACGCCGTACTTCCGGTGGATATTCCTGATCGTGGCTATCCGGTCCGCGTGGGTGCTGCGGCCGGAAACAAAACCCGCCCTGGGAATCAGAGAGAGATCGAATTCGCCATCCGCTTCCAGCCTGACCCAGAGCTTCTGCAGCGCCCTGCCGTCGCGTTCCACGAGGTCGAAAACGTAGCGTTCGAAATTCGACGCCTTCGAGATGTCCATCGACGGGCTGGAGGTCGCGACCGCCGCCTTCCTGACCCGGTAATTCCCACTGCGGAAGAACTCGTCCAGGACGTCGTTCTCGTTGGTCGCCAGGATCAGCTTGCGTACCGGCAGGCCCATCGAACGGGCCACATAGCCTGCATAGATATTGCCGAAATTCCCCGAGGGAACCGCGAACGAAACCTGCTCGCCATCGTGCCGGGTCGCCGCGAAATACCCCTTGAAGAAATAGACCACCTGCGCCGCGATGCGCGCCCAGTTGATCGAGTTCACCGCGCCGATGCGGTAGCGCGCCTTGAATGCCGCGTCGGCATTCACTTTCTTGACGACGTCCTGGCAGTCGTCGAACACGCCCTCCACCGCGAGGTTATGGATGTTCGCATCCTGCAGCGAGTACATCTGCGCGCTCTGGAAGGCGCTCATCCGGCCTTGCGGCGAGAGCATGAAGACATTGACGTTCTCCCTGCCGCGCATCGCATGTTCGGCCGCCGAGCCCGTGTCGCCCGACGTGGCGCCGAGGATATTGAGGGATTGATTCTTGCGTTTCAGCGTCTCTTCAAACAGGTTGCCGAGCAGCTGCAGGGCCACGTCCTTGAAAGCCAGAGTCGGCCCATTCGACAGACCGAGTAGATGGAATCCGGGCTCGAGCGTCTTCAACGGCGTGATGTCGTCGCTGCCGAAGATGGTTTTCGTGTAGGTGCGCCGGACGATGCCCTCGAGGTCCGGCACGTCGTCCATGAAGAGCGACAGGATCGCCTGCGCGAGTTCCGGATAGGGCTTGTTTCTGAGTTTCCCCAGATCCACGACGGGAACAGCCTCGGGAACATAGAGCCCGCCATCCGGAGCGAGGCCCTCGAGCAATATTTCCGAGAAGCGCTTCGCCTCCGCGCCGCCCCGGGTCGAGACGTACTTCACGCTGCGTCATTCCCGCGAAAGCGGGAATCCATGGGCCCCCGCCTTCGCGGGGGCGACGGCGATGGTCACAGCAGTTCCTCCAGGCGGATGCGCGTGACCTTGCCGACCACCGTCGGGAGCTGCTCGATCTTTTTCATCGCCGCGTTGACGTTCTTCTCGATCGCGCGGTGCGTGAGCATGACGATGTCGACGCTTTTCTCGCCCTCGCCCGGCTCCTTCTGCACCATCGCGTCGATCGAGATGGCCGAATCGGCCAGGATGCGCGTGATGTCGGCCAGCACGCCGGGCCGGTCCTGCACCCGCATGCGCAGGTAATAGGACGTCTCGACATCGCCAATCGGCAGGATCGGATCCCTGGCAAGGCGGTCTGGCTGGAACGCGAGGTGCGGTACGCGCTGCTCCGGGTCCGCGGTAATAAGCCGCGTCACGTCCACCAGGTCCGCCACCACCGCGCTCGCGGTGGGCAGGCTGCCCGCGCCGGCGCCGTAGTACATGGTCGGCCCGGCGGCGTCGCCCTTGATAAGCACCGCGTTCATCACGCCTTCGACGTTGGCGATCAGACGCCGCGTCGGCACCAGCGTGGGGTGAACCCTGAGCTCGATGCCCTTGTCCGTCCTTTTCGTGATGCCCAGCAGCTTGATCCGGTAACCGAGTTCCTCGGCATAGCGGATGTCCTGCTGCGTCAGCTTTGAAATGCCTTCGGTGTAGGCCTTCGGAAACTGCATCGGGATGCCGAAGGCGAGCGCCGACAGGATGGTGAGCTTGTGCGCGGCGTCCACGCCCTCGATGTCGAAGGTCGGGTCGGCTTCGGCGTAACCGCGGCGCTGCGCATCGCGCAGCGCGTCGCCAAAGGGGGAGCCCTTGTCGCGCATCTCGGACAGGATGAAATTGGAGGTGCCGTTGATGATGCCGGCGATCCATTCGATGCGGT
>JBDTRO010000292.1:0-2395 GCA_039931635.1 Betaproteobacteria bacterium
TCGAGCGCCTGACCCCGACCATCGTCGAAGTCGTCATCCGCGCGCCGCTCGCGGCCAGGAAGTTCCAGCCCGGCCAGTTCTACCGGCTGCAGAACTTCGAAACGCTGGCACCCGTCATCGGTGCAGGAACGCACTCGCGCGTTGGCACGCGCATGCAGATGGAAGGCCTTGCCATGACCGGCGCCTGGGTGGACCGCGTACAAGGCCTGGTGTCCATCATCGCGCTGGAGATGGGTGGCTCGAGCGACCTGTGCGCCATGTTGCAGCCCGGCGAGCCGGTGATCCTGATGGGCCCCACCGGCACGCCCACGGAAATCGTCGCCGGCGAAACAGTGGTGCTATGCGGCGGCGGTCTCGGCAATGCGGTGCTGTTCTCGATCGGCGCCGCCATGCGCGCTGCGGGATCCAAAGTGCTCTACTTCGCCGGTTACAAGAAAGTCGCCGACCGGTACAAGGTCGCCGACATCGAAAACGCCGCCGACGCAGTGATCTGGTGCTGCGACGAGGAACCGGGCTTCAAGCCAGGCAGGCCGCAGGACCGCAGCTTCGTGGGAAATATCGTGCAGGCAATGGATGCCTACGCCGAAGGCCGCCTCGGCGCGCCGTCGATCCGGCTGGACGATGCCGATCGCCTTATCGCCATCGGCTCGGACCGCATGATGGCCGGCGTTGCCAAGGCGCGCCATGACGTGCTGAAGCCGCACCTCAAGCCCACGCACTTCGCCATCGGCTCCATCAACTCGCCGATGCAATGCATGATGAAGGAGATCTGCGCGCAATGCCTGCAGCCGCACCGCGACCCGGTGACCGGTGAAACGAGCTACGTATTTTCCTGCTTCAACCAGGACCAGCCGCTGGACAGCGTGGACTTCACGGGCCTGCACGAGCGCCTGAAGCAGAACTCGCTCGCCGAAAAGTTGAGCGCGGGCTGGCTGCGCCACTGCATGCCGGAGCTGCGCCGGCAAAGAGACTTCGTCTAGCATGCGGGCCGCAGCGACGCTCTGCCTCACTTTCGACAACATGGGGCGCGCGCGCGAAATCGCCGCAGGATCGGCGAGCACGTCCGATGTGCGGGAACCAGGCCTGGCGATCGGTTACCCGCGCCTGCTCGGCCTGCTGGCCGAGCTGGATTTGCGCGGCACCTTCTTCATCGAGGGCTGGAACGGCCTGCATCATCCGGAACGGGTGCAGGAACTCGCCGCCCGTGGCCACGAGGTCGGGCTGCACGGCTGGGTACACGAGAATTTCGGCGCACTCGACAAACCGCGCGCCGAGCAGCTGCTCCACGACGGCACCGCGGCGCTCGCGCGCCTGGGTATCCGCGCTGCCGGCTTTCGCGCGCCGGGCGGCATCCGGGGCCCGCACGCGGCCGCGATCCTCGGCTCGCTGGCCTACCGCTACGACAGCAGCACGGACCTGCCTTCGGAACCGCCTGCGGACGACTACTTCTCCGTCACGCCAGGCTTGCTTGCGCCCGGCCTCGCGCACATTCCCTGGCGCCATGCCATGGTCGATTCCGTCCAGTACCTGCGCCATCCCGTGCGCCCGCGCACGCCGGCCGAGCTGGAAGCGAGCTGGCTCGCCGCCATCGACCGCACCGCCGCCGCGCTTGCCACCACGACCGTCGTGATCCATGCTTTCGTCAGCGGCGTGGACGACGAGCGCTTCGCCGTCGTGCGCAAGGTGCTGACACATGCACGCAGGCGCGGCGACATCGAGATTACGACCGCAGGTGCGCTCGCCGAGCGCGTCCTTGCGCAACACCACTGAGGAGCAACCATGTTCAGGCACATCCTGCCGCTCGTACTCGCCCTGGCCGCAAACACCGCCCTGGCGCAAGCCTGGCCCTCGAAGCCGGTGCGCGTCATCGTCGCGTTCGCACCCGGTGGCTCGCTCGATTTCGTCACCCGGATCCTGAGCGAAAGGCTGTCCCAGGACCTCGGCCAGCCGTTCCTGGTCGAGAACCGCGCGGGCGCCAACGGCAATGTCGGCGCCGACATCGCCGCCAAGCTGCCGGGCGACGGCTATGCGGTTCTCGCGTCCGCGGATGCGCTGCCCTCCAGCGCGAACCTGTACAAGCTGAGCTTTGATCCGATGAAGGACCTGGTACCGGTGATCCAGTTCACGCGCCAGCCTCTGGTGCTTGCCGTGCATCCTTCGTTGAACGTCAATAGCGTTGCCGAGCTGATCGCACTCGCAAAGACCAAGCCCGGCATGGGCTACGCCACCTCGGGAGCGGGGTCCGGTCAGCACATGGCTGGCGAATGGCTCGCGAAGCTTGCCGGCATCCAGCTCACGCACGTGCCGTACAAGGGCGGCGGCCAGGCCATCACCGACCTGATCGCAGGACAGGTGCAGATCGGTTCGCTGGGCTCCACGCCGGTGATCCCGCACC
>JBDTRO010000293.1:0-7594 GCA_039931635.1 Betaproteobacteria bacterium
AGCAGGGCGAGGCCTATCGCATCATCTTCATCCACGTGCCCGCCGCGTGGATGTCCATGTTCCTCTACCTGGTGATGGCCGGCTGGGCCGGGCTGGGCCTGGCGCTCAACACACGGCTCTCGGGGATGATGGCGTCGGCGATTGCACCTACCGGCGCGATGTTCACCTTCGTCGCGCTATGGACCGGCGCGCTGTGGGGCAAGCCGACCTGGGGCACTTACTGGGTCTGGGACGCGCGGCTCACCTCCGAACTGGTGCTGCTGTTCCTGTATCTGGGCTTCATCGCGCTCAAGGGCGCGATCGCCGACCCGGTGCGCGCGGACCGCGCCGGCGCGGTGCTGGCGCTACTCGGTGCCGTGAACGTACCGATCATCTATTTCTCCGTGCAGTGGTGGAGCACGCTGCACCAGGGAGCCTCCGTGAGCCTCACGCGAGCGCCCGCGATGGCGGCGACGATGCTGCTGGGGATGCTGCTGATGGCGCTGGCCGCGTGGATGTACAGCATCGCGGTCACGTTCGCGCGGCTGCGCAACATCATCCTCGAACGCGAACGCGACACCGAGTGGCTGCGCCTGCAGAGAACGCCCGCATGAGCGAATTCCTGGCGATGGGTGGTTACGGCTTCTATGTCTGGGGTTCGTATGGCGTGGCGGCGCTTTGTATTTTCCTTGAAGTATTTTATTTGAATAAAAAAATAAAAACATGAAACCACGGCACCAACGAATGATCGCCATTGCCGCGGGCGTTGTGCTGATCGCCCTTGCCACGGGCCTCGTCCTGTACGCCTTCCAGGGCAATGTGGTGTTCTTCTTCAGTCCGAGCCAGGTCGCCGCAAAGGAAGTGCCGCCGGAAAAAACCTTCCGCGTCGGCGGCATGGTCGAAAAGGGCAGCCTGAAACGCATGCCCGACGGGCTCACCGTGCAGTTCATCGTCACCGATACCGCGAAAAGCATCCCGGTGACCTACACCGGCATCCTTCCGGACCTGTTCAAGGAAGGCAAGGGCGTGGTGACGCAGGGCAAACTCGGATCGGACGGCGTCTTCCACGCAAGCGAGGTACTTGCCAAGCACGACGAAAACTACATGCCGCCCGAAGCGGCGCATGCGCTGTCGAAAGCGGAAGCGGATAAGGCTGCCAGGAGCGTAGTCCCGGGAGCGCAGCGATGATTCCCGAGCTCGGGCACTTCGCGCTCATCATTGCGTTCGCCATTGCGCTGGTGCAGAGCACGCTGCCGTTCCTCGGCGCCGCCAGGAAAATCCCCGGCCTCGTCGCCATCGCGCGGCCGGCTGCGCAGGGCCAGTTCATGTTTGTCGGCATGGCTTTCGTCTGCCTCGCCTGGTCGTTCTACAGCAACGACTTTTCGGTGCTGAACGTGGCGAGCAACTCCAATTCGAGCCTGCCCACCGCCTACCGGATAGCCGCGACCTGGGGCAGCCACGAAGGCTCGCTGCTGTTATGGGTCCTGATGCTGTCGGTCTGGATGCTGGCGGTGTCGGTATTCAGCCGCAGCCTGCCCGATGACATGGTGGCGCGCATCCTGGGCGTGATGGGCCTGATCGCGGTCGGATTCATCAGCTTCATGCTCTTCACCTCCAATCCCTTCGAGCGCCTGCTGCCGGCGGCGGTCGATGGCCGCGACCTGAACCCGCTGCTGCAGGATCCGGGCATGGTGTTTCATCCGCCGATGCTCTACATGGGCTACGTCGGGTTCTCGGTCGCCTTCTCGTTCGCCATCGCAGCGCTCATCGACGGGCGGCTGGATGCGACCTGGGCGCGCTGGTCGCGACCCTGGACCACGGCAGCGTGGCTTTTCCTCACGCTCGGCATCGCACTGGGCAGCTTCTGGGCTTACTACGAACTGGGCTGGGGCGGCTGGTGGTTCTGGGACCCGGTGGAGAACGCCTCCTTCATGCCCTGGCTGATCGGCACGGCGCTGATTCACTCGCTCGCCGTGACCGAGAAGCGCGGTGCCTTCAAGTCCTGGACCGTGCTGCTCGCCATCGTCGCGTTCTCGCTCAGCCTGCTGGGAACCTTCCTGGTGCGCTCGGGCGTGCTGACCTCGGTGCACGCATTCGCCACCGATCCCAAGCGGGGCATCTTCATCCTCTGCTTTCTCGCACTGGTCATCGGCGGCTCGCTCTCGCTGTATGCGGTGCGTGCCCGCAAGGTCTCACCCGGCGGCAGCTTCGAATTGCTGTCGCGCGAATCCATGCTGCTCGCCAACAGCGTGCTGATGATCGTCGCCTGCGCCGCGGTGCTGCTCGGCACGCTCTATCCGCTGTTCCTGGACGCGTTAGGCCTCGGCAAGATTTCCGTCGGCCCGCCCTACTTCGAAGCGGTGTTCGCGCCGCTGATGGCGCCCGCGATCCTGCTCGCAGGCATCGGGCCGCTGGTGTCCTGGCGCAAGGGCGATTCCGCCCAGCTCCTGCGGCGCCTGCGCTGGACGGCGATCATCGTGCTCATCGCCGCGCTGTTCACGCCACTCCTCTTCGGGCGCTGGGCGCTGCTTACCAGCGCCGGCCTGCTGCTAGCGTTCTGGATCATCGGTGGCGCCCTGACCGCCTTGACGGTCAAAATCAAGTCAAACGCGAAAATCACCAGCGCTTTCGCCGGCATGCTGCTCGCCCATGCCGGCATTGGCGTCTTCGTGATTGGCGTGACCCTGGTGAAGAGTTACGAAGCGGAACGCGACGTGCGCCTGGAACCCGGCCAGTCCGCCACGCTGGGCGGCTACAGCTTCCGCTTCGAAGGCGTGAGCGAAGTCGCGGGACCGAACTACACGGCAGCCCGCGCCGGCATTACCGTGCTGCGCGACGGCGCCACGATTGCCCTCCTGGCGCCCGAAAAGCGCGTTTATCACGTGCAGCGCAGCGCCATGAGCGAGGCCGCGATCAACTCGGGCATCACGCGCGACCTCTACGTTTCCCTGGGCGAATCCGTGGGCGACAACGCGTGGACCGTGCGCATCCACGTCAAACCCTTCGTCGACTGGATCTGGGGCGGCTGCCTGCTGATGGCGCTGGGCGGCCTTCTCGCCGCAAGCGACCGGCGCTATCGTGCGGGTGCACGACGGCCGGAGGCGGCGTCGGTGCAGGAAGAGACCATCGTCCGTAGCAGCACAGCATGATGCGTTTCCTGTTGCCGCTCGGAATCCTCGTCCTGCTGGTCGGCTTTCTCGCCGCCGGATTGACGCTCAATCCACGCGAGGTGCCCTCGCCCCTGATCGGCAAGCCGGCGCCCGCATTCGATCTGCCGATCCTGCACCAACCCGACAAGCGCTTTGTCCTCGGCGACATGCACGGCAAGGTATGGATGCTGAACGTCTGGGCCTCGTGGTGCGTGTCATGCCGCGACGAACATCCGGTGCTGGTGGAACTCTCGAAACGCGGCGTGATGCCGATCCTCGGCCTGAACTACAAGGACAAGGGGGAAGAGGCCACCGCCTGGCTGAAGCAATTCGGCGATCCGTATTCGCTCTCGGTGGTGGACGCCGATGGCCGCATCGGCATCGACTACGGCGTCTACGGCGTACCCGAGACTTACCTGATCGACGCCGACGGCGTAATCCGCTACAAGCAGATCGGCCCGCTCACCAGGGCGATCCTCGAGGAAAAGGTCCTGCCGCTGGCGAGGACGCTCGCGAAATGAGGATTCTATTCCTGCTGCTGTGCTGCGTTGCCGCCCTGGGAAATGCCAGCGACATCCCGACGGAAACCCGCATCCGCAGCCTGGAGGAAAAACTGCGCTGCCTGGTCTGCCAGAACCAGACGCTCGCGGACTCGAACGCCGAACTTGCCCAGGACCTGCGTCTCAAAGTACGCGAGCAGGTCGCGGCCGGCCGCAGCGACGACGAGATCCTCGATTACCTGGTGCAGCGCTACGGCGATTTCGTGCTCTATGAGCCGCCGTTCAAGGCGCGCACCGCGCTGCTCTGGATCGGGCCTTTCGCGCTGCTTGCCGCCGCCGCGGCCGTGCTGATCGGCATCCTCCGGCGCCGGCGCACGGCGCCGGAAGCGCTCGCGCTCACGCCTGAAGACAAGCGGCTGGTCGAGCGCGTGCTCGGGCCGGGCAGAGACACGCCGTGATCCTGTTCTATGCGATCGCTGCCGTTCTGACTTCGGTCGCGCTGCTGTTCCTGCTGCCGCCGCTGTTGCGCAGCCGCAGCACGCCGCCCGACGCGCGCGTTGCCGCCAATGCCGCCATCTACCGCGAGCAGCTTGACGAGCTCGCCGCCGAGCTGCAGCGCGGCGCTCTCACCAGGGAAGAGTTCGAGCGCGGCAGCCGCGAAATCGAACATCGCATCGTCTCGGAGTTCGGCGTGCCGGCCGCCCCGCAACCGGCTGGCTGGCGGCCAAACACGGCCGCTGCGCTCGCGGTCGGACTGCTGGTTCCGCTCGTCGCAGCGCTGGGTTACTGGCAGCTGGGAGAGCCGCGCGCGCTGAATGCCGGCGCGGCGCAGCAGGTCGACATGAAGCAACTGCCCGCGCTGATCGAGCGCCTGTCCGCGCACCTGAAGCAGGCGCCGCAGGACGCCGACGGCTGGATGCTGCTCGCGCGCGCCCAGGCGTCGCTCAGCCGCTACGAGTCCGCCGCGCAGGCCTACGCGCGCGCGTTACAACTCCTGCCGGAGAACCGCGACCTGCTGGTGGAGTTCATCAAGACGCTCGCGCTCGCCGGGCGGACCGAATTTGAGGCCAAAAACTACGCCGGCGCCATCGACTACTGGGAACGCATCCTGCCCTTCGCCCCGCCGGAGTCCGAGTTCGCGCGCACCGTGGCAGGCAGCATTGCCGAGGCGCGGCAGCTGGGCGGAACTGCTTCGGTCTCCCTGCAAGGCGTTGTCCGCCTGGATCGGGCCGTCAAGACCAGAATTTCGCCGGGCGATACCGTATTCATCCTCGCCCGGCCCGCCGACGGCACGAAAATGCCTCTGGCGGTGGTACGCACCACGGTGGACAAACTTCCCTACGCATTCACGCTCGACGACAGCATGGCGATGGCGCCGGGCGCGAAGCTTTCCGATCACGCCAAAGTCGTCGTCGCCGCGCGCATCTCCAGATCCGGCAAGGCGGCACCGCAAAAGGGAGATATCGAGGGCTCCAGCGCGCCTGTGGCGCCCGGTGCGACCGGCGTGCAGGTCGTGATCTCGAAAACGGTCGACTGAGACTTAAAATCGCGGCATGAACGGCGTCACGGGAATAGTGCTCGCAGGCGGCCAGGGGCGCCGCATGGGCACCGTGGACAAGGGCCTGCAGCTGCTGCACGGCAAGCCGATGGCGGCGGCCGTGATCGAACGGTTGGCGCCGCAGGTCGACGAAATCCTCATCAACGCCAACCAGAACCTCGCGGCTTACCAGGCCTTCGGCCATCGCGTCGTGCCCGACGCGATCGGCGGATTCGCCGGTCCGCTGGCCGGTCTGCACGCAGGCCTTTGCGCCGCCAGCCATCCGCTCGTCCTGACGGTGCCCTGCGATTCGCCTTTTCTTCCTGCCGACTTGTTCACCCGGCTGAAAAACAAGCTCGCGGAATATGATCTTGCCGTCGCGAAGACCGGTGCCCAGGCACATCCGGTCTTTGTTCTTGTCAGGGCGGGAGTGCGGGCAGGCCTTGAGGGTTTTCTGTCCGGCGGCGGCAGGAAGATTGACGCGTGGTATGCCTCGCTCAACGTCGTCGAAGTGTCCTTTGACGACGAGGCGGACGCGTTTCGCAATATCAACACGCGCGAAGAGCTGAATAGCGCATGAGTTCGATCGCGCAGGTGGTGAGCTGCCTGGAGGGCTACGACCCGGATGCGCTGCGCGTCGACAAGGCGGGCGAAGCGATCCGCGCCTGCCTGACGCCGGTCGCCGATACCGAGACGGTCGCTATCCGGGATTCCCTCGGACGGGTTCTGGCGCAGGACGTCGTGCCGCAAATCAATGTTCCGGGCGACGACAATTCAGCGATGGACGGTTGGGCGCTCGGAAGCGCGGATATTTCTTCCGGCCAGGAAGTTCAACTGCGCGAGATCGGAAAGGCACTTGCCGGCAAACCCTTTCGGGGCAAGGTCGGCTCTGGCGAATGCGTGCGAGTGATGACCGGCGCGGTGATGCCGCAGGGCGCCGATACCGTAGTGGTACAGGAAATCTGCCGGACCGAGCAGGACCGGATCACCGTTCCCGCCGGCCAGAAGGCTGGCCAGAACGTGCGCGCCGCGGGCGAGGATCTGAAGGCAGGCGTGGCGGTGCTGCGCCCAGGACAGCCGGTGCGGGCGGCGGACCTGGGCCTGATGGCCTCGCTGGGCATCGCCGAGGTGAAGGTAAAGCGCAGGCTGCGGGTCGCTTTCTTTTCCACCGGCGACGAACTCGCATCGATCGGGGCGCCGCTCGCGCGCGGCCAGGTGTACGACTCCAACCGCTACACCCTGCACGGCATGCTCGCGGGCCTCGGGATGGAAGCCATCGACATGGGCGTGGTGCGCGACGATCCGGTGCAGCTGGAGGCGGCGTTTACCGCCGCGGCGGCCAGGGCGGACGCCATCATCACCACCGGCGGCGTGTCGGTAGGCGAGGCCGATTTCGTCAAGCAGTTGATGGCGAAGCTGGGCGAAGTGCTGTTCTGGAAAATCGCCATGCGCCCGGGCCGGCCGATGGCCTTCGGCAGGATAGAAGCAGGAGGCAATGCAGCCTTCCTGTTCGGCCTGCCGGGCAACCCGGTGGCGGTGATGGTGACCTTCCACCAGTTCGTGCGCGACGCCTTGCTGGTGCTTGCCGGACGCACGGATTCCCTTGCCGCGCCGCTGCTCAAGGCCGCCAGCGCGGCCGCCATCCGGAAGGTCCCCGGCAGAACCGAGTACCAGCGCGGCGTGCTGTTCGCCGAGGATGGCACCTGCAAAGTCCGCACCACCGGCCAGCAGGGTTCCGGCGTGCTGCGCTCCATGTCCGAAGCCAATTGCTACATCGTGCTCGAGCACGAGCGCGGCAGGGTCGAGGCCGGCGAGCTGGTACAGGTGCGGCTGTTCGAGGGATTGAGCTAGCCGAAAATGGATCTGCGCCATTTCTTCAGCTCGCCGTCGGACAAGGGATTCATGGACTCGCCGCTGTTCTTCGGCGCGCTCGGCACGGCGGTCTCGTCCTTTGTGCTCTATACCCTCGCGACCGGCAGCATCAGGGTGGACAAGGCCGGCACCACGATCGTGACCCGAGCGCAGCAACCGGGCTTCTTCTGGTTCTCGGTCCTGCTGCTGGGGACCATGGGCGCCGGCCTGCTTTTGCATGCGGTGCGCCAGTACCGGCGCAATGCCGGTGAATAGGCGCGGCGGAGTAAAGTGCCATCCATGAATCCGATCCATCCCGGCCTGGCGCCGCTGGCGCGCGCTGCCAAGGAATTCAGCAAAGTATTTCGCACCACGGGCAAGGTGAACGAGCCCGGCCTCGCGGCCGAATTGCGCGCGGCTATCGACAGGCGTAGTGGGTGGCTCAGGCCGGAGCACCGCGTCGGGGATCCTGCGCGCTACATGCGCCATCTCCTTTACGTGGACCCTGAAGACGACTTCGTCATCACCGCCATCACCTGGCTGCCCGGGCAGAAAAGCCCGGTGCACGGCCATTACGT
>JBDTRO010000294.1:0-22158 GCA_039931635.1 Betaproteobacteria bacterium
TGCGCGCTCCAGCGCGACAGCATCTCGAATTCCAGCCAGCCGATCTCGAAGAAACTGTTGCGGACCGGGTCGAGGATGCGCCAGCTCGGCGAGCCGTCGCGCAACGGCGGCCCGGGATACAGCCGCAAGTCCTCGCGCAGGTTCGGCAGCGCAATCTCATCGCTGACAGGCTTACCCCCGGGCGCCCCGGGCGGGCTGGCTGAGACCGGACTCATGGTAAAAATCCTTTTGTAGACAGGGACATTGTCCGCTCGCGGGAGACCGATCCGGGGGTGGAGATGTAAAACCTTTGTAGCGGGCGTGTCAGAATCGTTCCGCTGGCGCGACACGCCGATGCGCGAGCGGCTCGCGCTGCCCGGATCGGGGATCAGCCTGCTTTCTTGCCTGCTGCTGTCGCGCCGGCCCAGATCTCGCGCAGGCGATCGGGCAAACTCATTGGTTCGAAAGGCTTTCCGATGACGTCCACCGCGCCCATGGCGAGCAATCCGGATACATCGTCGGCTTGCTGCGTGGCTGTGAGGAACACCACCGGCGTCGTGGCGGTCTGGGCCAGCGCACGCAGCCGGGCCAGCGTTTCCCGACCATCGAGGCCCGGCATATTGACGTCGAGCAGGATCAGGTCGGCGCGCGCCCCGGGGGCGAGCGCGATCGCTTCCTCCCCCGACGCGCAGGCGATCACCTCAAAGCCGCCGACGCCCTGCAGCACCAGCAGGCCCACGGCGCGGATCGATTCATCGTCCTCGACATAGAGGATGCGCCGCAGCTCCCCGCACCGCGCGCTCACTTTGCCTCGGTCTGCTGCGCATCGCCCGGCCCCGCGAGCGGCAATTCGAACCAGAACACCGATCCGCCGCTGGCGGCGGGCTCATAGCCGACGCGGCCGCCCAGCCGCTCGACCAGCATTTTCGAAATCGCCAGCCCCAGCCCCGAGCGGCCGGTGCGGCCGCGTTCGGCGCCTGGCGCCTGGGAGAATTTCTGGAACAGAAGGGGGCGGAAATCCTCGCTCACTCCCGGACCGTGATCGCGAATGGAGATGCGGCAGCGGCCCTCGCCAGCCTGAACGCCGACCGCGACGGCGGCGCCGTCGGGGGAAAACTGGATCGCGTTGGTCAGCAGGTTGCCGAGCACCTGGGAGACGCGGGCTGCGTCGGTGCGCAGCGTCGCGGCAGGAACGACGCCGGCCGTCTCTAGGTGCACGCCCTTCCGCGCCGCGATCGGGCCGGCCACGGCGAGCGCGGGCTCGATCAGCTCCTTAAGCTCCGCATCGCGCAGGTCAAGGGGAATTTCTCCGGATTCGATTTTCTCGATGTCCAGGATGTCGTCCAGCAGCTTGAGCAGTCGCCCGCCGGCGCCGTTGGCGATTTCGACCAGCCGGCCGACCGGCTCGGGCACCGGGCCGGCGGCGCCGCCCGCGACCAATCCCAGGGCGCCGAGCATCGCGGTGGCGGGCGTACGCAGTTCATGGCTCACCATTGAGACGAATTCGCTCTTCGCACGCGAAAGCTGCTTGAGGTTGGTGATGTCGGTCAGCAGCGCATAGCAACCGAGCACCGACCTGGCCGGCCCGAAGTGCGGAACGTAGGCGACCGCCAAGTCGCGCGTCGAGCCGTCAGCGTGCCGCTGGCTGCGATCATAGTGAACCTCGTCGCCGGCAAGCGCGCGTGCGAGGTGCGGCCGTACCTGCTCGTACTCCGCCTCGCCGACCACTTCGCGGACCGTGCGACCGTCGATCCGTCCGCTGGGGATCCCGAGCCACTCCGCATACGCCCGGTTGTGCAGCAGGTAGCGCTCCGCGGTATCGACGTATGAAATCATCGCGGGCACCGCGTCGACGAGCAGCCGCAGTTCGCGCGAGCGCGCCTGCAGCCCCGCCTCGGCTGCCTCGCGCGCCAGTTCCTGGCGCCGGCCGGCGCGCAACGACCAGCCGAGCAGCGCGATCGCGAGCAAGATGCCGACCAGCGCGCCGCGCTCGAGAAACCCGAGGTCCTCCGCAGCCGCGCTCTCGCGAACGGCGACGATGCGCTGCTGCCGCTTGGACGCTTCATCGAGGAGCCGCTCGGCGCGGCGCGTGAGCGCGGTGCGATCGGGGGTATAGGCGCGCCGCAACGCCTCAGCGGGGCCCCGGTTGTTCCGGTCCTGGAGGGTCTGCGTGACTGCGTCGAGCCGCTCGAGGAGCGCGATAGTGAGCGCGGGCAGCGCTGCCCGCTGCTCCGGGTGCTCGACGCGCTTCCCCAGGTCCGCCGAGTAGGCAATGATCTTCGCGCGCAACGTATCGAAGCGGGCGGTGAGCGCCGGTTCACCGGTGAGCAGGAACTCGCTCTCCAGGGCTTCGGCGTCCTTCAGCGCGCCCTGCAGCCCCTCGATGTCGGCGAACAGCCGCAACGCCAGGCGCTCGACGCGCAGAGTTTCATTGACCGCGCGCAGGCCGAAATAGGCGCTCGCAACGGCGCCAGCGAGCAGTGCCACGCCGGCCATCGCAGCGTATTTCGACGTCAGGGAAAGGATTGGACGCACAATCAACGGGTTGCGATGGTCTTGGTTTTCTGCGAGGTGAGTCGTGCGCAGGAAAATTTTAACCTTTATATCCGATTCCTCACCTTGCCGGCCAGGCGGCGGGATGGGTCTCCTGCGGCACCGGCGGGCGCGCCCATGCGGGCGGCGTTTCCGATAGTACGAGCACGGGATTGAGGTGCCCGATTGCGCTCCGGGGACTTGCCATTTCACCGCGCAGCTTTTCCAGTTCGGCCGACGGAAACTCGGCCGGGACGAGCGCGAAATCCTCGATCGCGCCCCGATCCGCGATCCATTTTCCAGTTCGCACGAGCGACACTCGCACCAGCCAGCTGCCGCCCTCGGTGGCGCGGCGCGCCAGCGCCTCCAGCACGCCGTACGCCATCAGGTAAGCGCTCACCGATTCGATCGCGGATACCGGCAGCAGCCTCGGCGCACCGACCCGGAGCTGCATTCGGTGCGCGAGCGCCACGGCGCCGACGTCGTGGTGATGGACTGCGCCGACTTGGCGCGCTACCACAAGCCGCTGCAGGACGAGATCGGCATTCCGGTGGTGGAGCCCACGCAGGCCGCGGTCGCCATGGCGATCGGGCGGGTGCTGCTCAATTGGACTTAGAAGCGTCGGCACACCGTCGTCCCCACGTAGGCGCGGACGACGATAGCGAAGCTACATCATTGCCAGCTCGTAGCGCCGCAGCAGCCGGTAAACGAAGGCAATGGGGAGCACCGTGACGACGATGAGCACGGTCGCGGCAGCCGAAGCGATGCCGGCGCCGGTACTTTCCAGCGCCTGAAACATGACCACGGTCATCGTCGCCCACGGCCCGCTGTAGAGCACCACGGTGGAACTGAGCTCGGAGGCGACCGTGACCCAGGTGAGCACCATGCCGCCGATCACGCCGCCCATCATCAGCGGCAAGGTCAGGCGCAGGAACGTCACTAGCGGTGACACCCCGAGGTTGACAGAGGCCTCTTCGAGGCTGGGGTCGATCTGGTGCAGAATCGCGCTGGCCGCCCTCACGTTGAAGGGGATCTTGCGCACCGACCAGGCGAGCACGAGGATCAGCCAGCCGCCGGTGAGCACCAGCCAGCCGCTGTTGAAGGAGATCACCAGGCCGATCGCCAGCACGGTGCCGGCGACCGCGAACGGTGTCATGGCAACGACGTCGAGCAAGCCCGAGATGCGCGAGCGAAAGCGCGTCACGGCATACCCGATCGGCACGCCGATGGCAGCCGCCAGCAGCGCGGCGGCGCTCGACAGGGTGAGGGTGTTCACCAGCGGGCGCGATGACTGGTTAAGCAGTTCGCGGAAATTGTCGAGGCTGAAATTGGCGTGCAGCACCGGGCCGCGGAACTCCAGGAACGAGATGACGATGACGGCGAAAAAGGGCACCAGCGCCACCAGCACGACGCCCCAGCAATAGGTAGTGGCAAGGCGGCGCAGCCATGGCGCCACCACCAGCTCGGGCGGGGTGCGGCGTGCGGACGTCGAAAAGCGCCGGCGGCCGAGATAGTAGCGCTGCACGAGCAATGCAGCGGCCGTGCATGCGACCAGCAGCGCGCCCAGCACGCCGGCCGACGCAGGATTGCCGCCGAGCTCGCCGACGAACAGCTTGTAGACCTCGACCGCGAGGATCGGCTTGTCCTCGGCGAGCACGAACGGCACGCCGAAGCTCTCGATCGCCTCGATGAAGACCAGCAGGCCGCCGGCGAGCACGGCGGGCATGACGATCGGCAGCGTGACGGTCCGGAAGGTGCGCAAGCGCGAGGCGCCGAGATTCTGTCCCGCCTCCTCGACCGAGATGTCTACTGCCTTGAACGCGGCCAGGGTCGGGAACACGACGAAGGGGAAGAGGGTCAGCGCGAAGACCACGGTCACCCCCGTGAGGCCGTAGATCGAGGTGAAGGGAACGCCGACCTCGCGCAACCACTGCGTGACGACCCCGGCCCGGCCAAGGAGGAGGACGAGCGCGTAGGCGGCGACGAAGGACGGGAGCACGAGCGGCAGCGCCGCGAGGGCCAGCAGCGCCGCCTTGGCGGGGATGGGCAAGCGGGCGAGGCAGAAGGCGAGCGGCACGCCGATCGCGATGGTAATGAGGGTCGCCAACACGCCGACGATGAGGGTGTTGTAGAGACTGCCGAGATAGAAGCTGCTCGACAGCACGCGGGCGTAATTGCCGAGCGTCAGCGAGGTGCCGGTTCGGTCTAGGAAACTTGCCGCAAAGACGTGGAACAGCGGGTAGAGCAGAAACAGCCCGAGGAAGCCCAACGCCAGCAGCGTGATGACGAAGGGGAAGGTATCGCGGCGGGCGACGAGGATCACGGCCGGCGCAAGACGGTCACCCGGGCGGGGTCGTAGGCGAGCGTGACTGGCGCGCCGTTTGCCACGCCCTCGGGCAACAGGTCGAGGCTCACGGCGTGGAGCAGCGCGCCGTCGGCAAGGCGCAGGTGGAGGCGGGTCAGCACGCCAAGGAACTCGACCCGCGCGACCGAGGCGGTCATGGTGGTCCAGCCCGGCGGCGCCCTGTCGCCTGCCAGGAGACGCAGCATCTCCGGGCGAAGGGAAAAGGTAACCACGCTGCCGGGCGGGGCGTCGGCGTTGCGGGCCGAGAACTGCTGCCCGCCGACCCGGATGCGGATGAGCTCGCCCTCGCGTCCGGCCACCGTGCCGGTGAGGATATTGGTGGTGCCCATGAACTCGGCGACGAACGCCGTGGCCGGAGTGCGATAGATCGCCTCCGGCGCCCCGACCTGCTCGAGACGCCCGTTTTGCATCACCGCGATGCGGTCGGAGATCGCCAGCGCCTCCTCCTGGTCGTGGGTGACGTAGATGGCGGTGATCTTCAGCTGTTGCTGGAGCTGGCGGATCTCGGCCCGCATCTCGACGCGCAGCTTGGCATCGAGATTCGACAGCGGCTCATCGAGGAGCAGCACCTCGGGCTCGATGACCAGTGCCCGGGCGATGGCAACACGCTGCAGCTGGCCGCCGGAGAGCTGATGCGGCCAGCGCTCCTCGTATCCGTCCAGATGGACGAGCTTCAGCGTCTGGGCGACCCGGCGTTCGATGTCGGCGGCTGCGACGTTGCGCGCATTGAGGCCGTAGGCGACGTTGCCGCCGACCGTAAAGTTGGGGAAGATCGCGTAGTTCTGGAACACCATGCCGGCGCTGCGGCGATGCGGCGGCAGCGCGTCTATGCGCCGCTCGCCGAACAGGATGCGGCCGCGCTCCAGATCGCAGAAGCCCGCGACCATGCGCAGGAGCGTGGTCTTGCCGCAGCCCGATGGCCCCAGCAACGTAAAGAACTCGCCGTCGCGGATGGCGAGCGAGACTTCGTCGATGGCCCGCACCTGGCCGAAGGTGCGCGCCACCCCCTCGATGGTGATGCCGGCCAACTCAGCGCGTCTTCTGGATCGTTTCCTTGATGCGATCCATGGTCTCGCCGCGCCTGGCGGTCCAGCCCGCCTCGTCGTACTGCAGGAGCTTGATGTCCGCGAGCCTGGGCATCTTGCCGGGCAGGTTGGACAGGTCGAGGTCTTGCCGGGCCGCGCGGCGGAACGTCTGCTTGAGTATCATCTCGCGAACGTCCTTGCGGTTCACGTAGTCGACGAACTTGCGCGCCCCTGCCGTGTTCGGTCCGCCCTTGATGATCGCCACGCCTTCCATCTGCGGGATGGTGCCGTCCGCCGGGTAGACGACTTTCACCGGGGCGCCGTTGCTGGCCCAAAGGTAGCCGGCGTACTCGAGCGAGACGCCGAGGCCGTATTCGCCGTTGCCGACACCCTGGAAGACCAGCGAGGAGCGGTTAAGCACCCTGGTGTTGGCGAACAGCTTCTCGAGCTTGCTCCAGCCGGCATTGCCGCCGCCCCACATGTCGATGAGCAGTGTCACGGTAGAGTAGGCCGATCCGGAATTGGCGGGGTCGGTGAAGGCGATGTTGCCCTTGAACCTGGGCGTGGTCAGGTCATCCCAGGTCTTCGGGCCCTGCGCTTCGGGGATGGACTTGGTGTTCTGCAGCACCACCAGCAGGTGCAGGTTGGTGCCGATCCAGCGGTCCTGCGGATCGCGGAACTCGGCCGGAATCGCGCTCTTGTGCTCGGAGGCGTAGGAATCGAAGTACTCGGCATTGGTTTGCAGCAGCGAGCGGCTGATGCCCCAGACCAGGTCACCCTGCGGCCGGTCTTTCTCCGTCTGGATACGCTTGATGACGACGCCCGAGCCGGCCGAGATGACATCGACTGCGATGCCGCTTGCCTTCTCGAACTCGGTCGCGATCAGCTTGTTGAGCGTCGCGTCGTTCGAGGTGTAGAGGACGACGCGCTGCTGCGCGTCGACCGCGCCGGCCCAGAATAGAAGGACGGCTAGCGCGCCGGCCACGACGCCAAAGTTATTCCTGTTCATGATCCCCTCCCGTTCAAGTGTTGAGTCAGATTATCAGATCGCACGGCCGAGATCCTTGAGCGTTGCCTCCAGGTGCATCAGGTCGGTCTGGATATCCGCCTCGCCGACCGCGCCCATGGTGCCGATGCGGATCACCTTGTTCTGGAGCCGCGGGATGCGCGAGCCCGCGATCACGGTGCGATAGCGTTCGCGCAGATGCACGACGATCGCCGCGCCCTCGAGCCCCCGGGGCACGTTGATCACCACCACGGTGTTCGATGCCACGGCGGGGTTGGTGTACAGCTCGAGGCCGAGCCGGCCGCAGCCGGCGCGCAGAGCCGACGACAGGCGGCGGTGGCGCTCGATGACGTTGGCAAGACCCTCCTCGGCGATCATGCGCAGGGCCTCGCGCAGGCCATAGACCAGCGAGACCGGCGGAGTGAACGGGGTCTCGCCCTTCTCCAGCGAGGCCTTGGCCCGGCGGAAGTCCCAGAAGAAGCGCGGCACGGTGCGCTCGCGCTTCACGATCTCCCACGCCTTCGAGCTGACGGCGGCAAAACCCAGTCCGGGCGGGCACATCAGGCATTTCTGCGAGGCGGCGACGACGATATCCGCACCCCATGAATCCATTTTCATCTCGGTGCCGGCGAGGCCGCTGACGGAGTCGACGATCAGCAGGGTCGGCCGGTCACGCACGGCCGCGCCGATGGCCGCAAGGTCCTCGGTGACGCCGGTCGAGCTTTCGTTGTGGACCACGACGGCTGCCCGATAGTCCCGCCGTGCGAGGCGCTCGGCGAGCTGCTGCGCGTCGATGCCCTGGCCCCAGTCGCAGTCGAGAGTGTCGACCTTGGCACCGAGCGCCGTGGCGATGGCGACGAAGCGCTCGCCGAACTGGCCGGCGACCGCGACGAGCACTGCGTCGCCCGGCCCGACCACGTTGGCGAGGCTCGCCTCCATCATCGCCGTGCCGGAGCCCGCAAACAGGAAGACGTCCTGGGCCGTGCCATAGACGGCGCGCAGCTGCACCTGCACCTCGGCCAGCATGGACTTGAACTCGGCGCCGCGATGGTTGTGCATCGGGACAGCGGTCGCGAGGCGGATTCGCTCGGGCACCGTCGTCGGGCCGGGCAGGCGCATCCGGTACTCGGACGTCATGTCGTTGGTGTCGCCGGTGGCAGCGTCCCGGGCAAGTCGAAGCGCCGCCGCGTGCTGCAGTAGCGGCTGCCGTAGAGGCGGCCGATGGGGCGGTAGAGGCACTCGGAGATGCGCTTGGTGGCCGGGTCGACAACCTCTCCGCGCGCGTGCAGGACGAGGATCTCGCCGATCACCATTTCGCGCTCCGGCCCAAAATTGAGGCGGAGCTCGACCCTGCACTCCAGACTCGCCAAAGGATAGGGAATTTAATCCGGCCCCGCCCGCACGCCGCCGCATCGCAATGGTCCTTCGTCATGTTTGGCAGCCCTGGCCGATCCCGCGCAATTCAGCTTATGTCACCTCGCGGGCCGTGATATAGAGAAACTGCCTGGCAATCTAACTCCATGACCGAGGCAACGCAACGATTCGGCTGAACGAGGCGAATTTCGCCCTTTGCCCTGCAGTTTTCAGGCGATGTCGGGGACGGGATGGTAAGTCAGGACGTTCAGGGACGTTCCCGGCAGCTCGGGCGCATGCCGGTGACCTGGCTCAAGCCGGTCAAGGGCTGTACGGCCGTGTAGTGGCGAAGATCGTTCCGGCCACGGCGCCCAGGTGGGACCGCGCGGCCGTCCTGGATGAGGCCGAGGCGTTCCGCAAGAGCGTCAATATCAAGGGCCGGATCGCCGTACGCAAGCTGATCGAGGAAGGCCGGCGCTGATGGCTTTCGTGCTCGACGCATCGGTCGCGGTTGGCTGGGTTGTCGCGAGGCAGGCAACCGCGCCCGGTTGTTCACCGCTTCGATGATCGCGAGCCTGCCCTCCCGACCAGCCTTCGCGAAGGTCTCCTCCGTGGGGCAGGGGCGACACTTTATAATGGTTTTTTGACCCGGGAGCGAACCATGGCAAGCGTCCTGAAGCCCTCCGCCGAGGCCGCGCGCAACGAGCTCTACGGGCGCATCGAAAAGCACAATTTCGCGCCTCTCTGGGAGGTGTACCACGAGCTGATCCCGGACCAGCCGATGACGCCCTGCAAGCCGGCGATCTGGAAGTGGGCCGATGCGCGGCCCTATCTGATGGAAGCCGGCGCGCTGATCACCGCCAAGGAAGCGCTCCGGCGCGTGCTGATCCTGCAGAACCCGGGCATGCGCGGCGAATCCTGCATCACGCAGAGCCTGTTCGCCGGCTACCAGCTCATCCTGCCTGGCGAGATCGCGCCCAGCCACCGGCACACGCAGTCGGCGCTGCGCTTCGTCCTCGAGGGCCAGGGCGCGTACACCGCCGTCGATGGCGAGCGAACGACGATGCACCCGGGGGACTTCATAATCACGCCGTCCTGGACCTGGCACGACCACGGACATTTGGGCACGGAGCCGGTGGTCTGGCTCGACGGGCTCGACGTGCGCATCGTCCGCGCGTTTGCGGCGCAGTTCCACGAACCGTTTCCCGAGGACGTGCAACCGATCTCCCGCGGCGAAGGCGCGTCGCTGGCGCGCTACGGCAACAATCTCAAGCCGCTGGGCGCGCTGGCGCCATTCGGCAAGACCTCGCCGATCTTCAGCTACCCGTACGATCGTAGCCGCGAGACGCTGGCCAGGCTCGTCAAAGAGGGAGATCCGGATCCCTGCCACGGCTGGAAAATGGAGTACATCAATCCGCTTACCGGCGGGCATGCGATGCCGACGATTGCCGCCTACATCCAGCTGCTGCCCAAGGCCTTCCGCACGCGCCCCTACCGCTCCACCGACGGCACCGTGTATTCCGTCGTGGAAGGCAGCGGGCGCGCGACGATTGGCGAGGAGTCATTCGAGTTCGGGCCCCGCGACACCTTCGTCGTGCCTTCGTGGAATCCGCTGTCGATCGCGGCGAACGCGGAGTGCGTGCTGTTTTCGTTCTCGGACCGGCCCTGCCAGGATGCCCTTGGCCTGTGGAGGGAAAAACGCTAGTGGACCCAGGCTTCTATTCGCGCGAGTACAACAACCGCGAACTGGTTCCGGACCATCCCGCGTACATCGAGCGCTGGGCGCAGGATTCGGCGCGCGCGCGCTCGACCATGACCAGCCATCTCGACCTGCGCTATGGCGACGCGCCCGGCGAGACGATCGATCTTTTCCCTTCGCGCAAGGGCGACGGCAGCTGCATGATGTTCATCCACGGCGGCTACTGGCGTTCGCTCGACAAGCAGCATTTCTCGTATCTCGCGCCGGCCTGGGTGGGCGCCGGCGTCTCGCTCGCGGTGGTCAACTACGACCTCTGCCCCAGGGTGACGGTGGAGGAAATCGTGCGCCAGATGCTGCGCGCCAGCCGCTGGCTATGGCTGCACGCCGAGGAATACGGCATGGACGAGGACCGGCTCTATGTCTCGGGCCACTCGGCGGGCGGGCATCTCACGGCGATGATGATGGCGGCGGTGTGGCCGGCGTTCGACCGCCGGCTGCCGAAGGACCTGTTCAAGGGCGGGCTCGCGATCAGCGGTATCTACGATATGCGGCCGATGGTGCAGGTGGACTGGCTGAACGGCGATCTGCGCCTGGACGAAGAAGCGGCGGTCCGGGTGTCGCCGGCGTTCATGCCGGCGGCCTCGCGCGCGCCGGTGATGACCTGCGTTGGCGGCGACGAAAGTTCGGAATTCCATCGCCAGAACGCGCTGCTCGGCGAGCGCTGGCGCGGCGCGTTCGCGGGCGACATCGCGATGCCCGGCACGCACCATTTCTCCGTCGTCGACGGGCTTGCCAACCCGGCTGGCGCGTTGTTCCATGGCGCACGCCGCCTGATGAAGCTCGACCGGTGAATCCTTTCCTCGCACCGGCCCGCTATATCGACAGCGCGCATCCCGCCGTCGTCGAGTTCACCGCGCGGCTTTCGGCCGGGGCGACCCAGCGGGAGCGCGCGGTTTCGCTCTACTACGCGGTGCGCGACGCCATCCGCTACAACCCTTTCCTCGATTTTTCGAAGGACGAGACGTTCCGGGCGTCGCGCTGCGTCACCGCGGGCGAAGGCTTTTGCATCGGCAAGGCGGCGCTGCTCGCCGCTTGCGCGCGCGCGGATGGCATCCCGGCGCGGGTCGGCTTCGCGGACGTGAAGAACCACCTCACCACGCCGGCGCTGCGCGAGCGCATGGGCACCGACCTGTTCATCTACCACGGCTATGCCGAGCTGCTGCTCGATGGCAAGTGGGTCAAGGCGACGCCTGCTTTCAATGTCGAGTTGTGCCGGCGCTTCAAGGTCAAGCCGCTGGAATTCGATGGCCGTGAGGACTCGATCTTCCATCCCTTCGACGAGAACGACCGGCGCCACATGGAATACCTGCGCGACCGCGGCAGCCATGCCGACGTGCCCGTCGCGGAGATCACGCTGGCATTCCGCGAGGCCTACCCGGTGCTCTACGACCTGGGTGGCGCCGCCGCCACGGAGCGTTTCGGCTGACGCCGCGGGAACTACTGGAAGCCAGCTTTCGCGCCGCGGTAGCGGCGGCCGATCCGCTCGAGATCGTTCCCGCCCACCTGCCGCCGCCGCCGGACGGGCGCACGCTGGTGCTCGCCGCCGGCAAGGCGGCGGCCTCGATGGCGCTGGCGGTGGAGCGGCACTGGCCCGCCGACAGGAAGCTGTTCGGCATCGCTCTGACGCGCTACGGCCATGCGCTGACTCTGGAGCGCATCCGCTGGGTCGAAGCGGGCCATCCGGTTCCGGACGAGGCCGGCGCGCAGGCGACGCGCGAAATGCTCGGCGCCGCGCGCGCGATCAAGTCCGTCGACCTGCTGCTGGCGCTGGTCTCAGGGGGCGGTTCGGCGCTGCTGTCGCTGCCTGTCGAGGGAATCTCGATCGCCGACCTGCGCAAAGTCACACAGGACCTGCTACGCAGCGGCGCGACCATTCAGGAGATCAACACGGTGCGCAAGCACCTGTCGCAAATCCAGGGCGGGCGCCTGGCCGCCGCCTGCAAGGCGCCGGTACTCACATTGATCATCTCGGACGTGACCGGCGACGATGCCACGCATATCGCCTCGGGCCCTTGCGCGCCCGATCCGACGACCTTCCAGGAAGCGGTGGATGTATTGAACCGCTTCGACGTCAAGCCGCCGCGGGCCGTGCTCGAGCACCTGATCTGCGGGCTGCGCGGCGAGCGCGAAGAAACGCCCAAGCCGGGTTCACCGGTGTTCGAGAAAGTCGAAAACCGCGTCATCGCGACCGCGCGAGGCTCGCTGGACGCGGCGGCAAAGCTGTTTCGCGACAACGGCGTCGAACCGGTGATCCTCGGCGATTCCATTACCGGCGAGGCGCGGGAAGTCGCGAAAGTCATGGCGGCGCTCGCACGCGAAATCCGCGCGCACGGCGCGCCGTTCAAGCCTCCGGTGGCGTTGCTCTCGGGCGGCGAATGCACCGTCACGGTACGCGGCAACGGCGGGCGCGGCGGCCGCTGCGCCGAGTTCCTGCTGGCGCTGGGCATCGAACTGGCGGGCACCGCGGATGTGCACGCGATCGCCGCGGATACCGACGGCATCGACGGCTCGGAGGACAACGCCGGCGCCCTGCTCGCGCCAGATTCGATCGCCCGCGCGCGTGCGCACGGCCTGGACGCGAGGAAATACCTGGCGGCAAACGACAGCTACGGAATTTTCTCGTCGCTGGGCGACCTGGTGGTCACCGGGCCCACGCGCACCAACGTCAACGACTACCGCGCGATCCTGATCGTTTAAGCGGCGACCTCGTCGGTCTTCACCTTGAAGCTTGCCAGGGTGTTCGGGCCGAAGCTGTTGCTGATCGCGACGTCGGAAGCATCCCGGCCCCGCGCGATCAGCACCCGGCCGATGCGCGGCACGTTGTTGCGCGCGTCGAAAGTGTGCCAGCGCCCGCCGAGGAAGACCTCGAACCAGGCGGCAAAATCCATCGTGCCATAGGGTGGCGGCATGCCGATGTCGCCCAGGTAGCCGGTGCAGTAGCGCGCGGGGATATTCATGCAGCGGCAGAAGGCCACCGCAAGGTGCGTGTAGTCGCGGCAAACGCCGGTCCGGTCGTGAAATGCCTCCAGCGCGGTGCGCGTCATGCGCGCGTGCTCATAACCGAAGGTGATGTGCCGGTGGACATGGTCGCAGATCGCCTGCACCCGGCTCCATCCCGGCGCGGTCCGGCCGAAGAGACTCCAGGCGGTTTCCGACAACCGGTCCGTTTCGCAATACCGGCTGCCCAGCAGGAACAACAGCGTTTCCTCAGGCAGGTCCGGCACCGCAAGCTGCTGCGCCTCCGGCACGATCGTGTCCGGGGCGCCGGTATCGTTCACCAGGGCGTCGGCGGAAATCCGCGTGCGGCCCTTGGGCGCAACGATGCGCGTGCACCAGTTGCCGAAGCTGTCGCGATAGGCCGCGATCGGCACCGGCGGATCGAACACCAGGTCGTCGCGGCCGACCAGGTCGGACACGCGCGTGAAATGCACGTTGAGGTTCAATATCATCGGTGTGGGCTGCGGGCAGTCGTAGACCATTTCGAAGCCGACGCGAATTTTCATCTGGCACCCCCGGTAGTCGCTCCGCTCACCACAGCAGTTCGGGGAGCTGCCGGAACACCTGCCGCGACCCTTCCCGCCATTCGCCGCTGAGCGCGGTGAAATAGGCGTCGCCTTCGTCGAAGCGGCGCCGCTTCAGCAGTTCGAGGCTGTCCTTGCCGTAGCAGATCAGGTCGATCGGCATGCCCACCGAGAGATTGCTGCGCATGGTGGAATCGAAAGACACCAGCACGCACTTCGCGGCGTCCGCGAGTGGCGTGGCGCGCGTGATCACGCGGTCGATGATCGGCTTGCCGTACTTGGTTTCGCCCGTCTGGAAGTAGGTCGTATCGATGCCGGCTTCGATGAAATTTCCCTCGGCGTAGATCCGGAACAGGCGCATGGGCTCGGCGCCTATCTGGCCGCCCACGATGAACGAGGCATTGAATCCGTGCCCGTTCTCCTTCAGGTACTCGCCGTCGCGCAGCTCGATGTCGCGCATCGCGTCGGCGACCAGACGCGCGACGTCGAACATCGTCCGGGCGTTCCAGAGGTTGGCGCCAGCATCGCCGGCGGCGCAGCGCTGGTTCAGCACGCCGATCACGGCCTGGGTGCCAGCCAGGTTGCCCGAGCTCAGCAGCACGATGACGCGGTCGCCGCTCCGGTCGAACACGGTCATCTTGCAGAACTTGGCGAAATTGTCGACGCCAGCGTGCGTGCGGGAATCCGAGGCGAAAATAAATCCCTCGTCGAGCAACACGCCGATGCAATAGGTCATTCCGGGCGCTCAATCCGTGCGGAGGTCCATCACTTGCGCTTGTCTTCCTCCACGCGCCTCTTGTCTTCTTCCACGCGCCTCTTATCCTCATCTGCGCGCCTCTTGTCTTCTTCTACGCGCTTCTTATCCTCTTCCGCGCGCTTCGTGTCGCCCTCCGGACTCTTCCTGTTGTCTTCCGCGCGCCCTTTGTCCCCACTGGCGCGTCTCTTGTCCTCACCGGCGCGTCTCTTGTCCTCACCGGCGCGTCTCTTGTCCTCACCGGCGCGCCGGTTGTCCTCGTCTGCGCGTTTCGCATCGATCCGTTTCCTGTCGTCGCGCTTCGCGTCGTCCTTCCTGCCGTCGATTTGCTTGCCGGCATCAGGGGCTGCCTTGGCCGCTGGACCCGGCTCCGCCTTCGCAGGGGTCGGGGTCGGTGCCGCCGCAGGGGGCTTTACGGCTGGTGCCGGTACCGTGGGTACGGGTTTTAACGCCGACGGGGGCGCGACCGGAGCACTCGCGGCAGCGGGCGATTTGCGATCCTCGCTCCTACGGTCATCACCCTTACGCTCGCTACCTTTGCGCTCGGCCGATTTGTCGTTCACCGCTCCTGGCTTTGCGTCTGGTACTGGTGCGATTGGCGCAGGTGCAGCAGGTGCGGCTATAGGAACTGCCGCCTTCGGCGTGGCCGGCGTGGCCGGCGTAGGCGCAGCAGCGGGAGGCTTGCGGTCCTCTGCCTTGCGGTCCTCGCCCTTTCGTCCTTCGCCTTTGCGCTCCCGATCCTTGCGCTCATCGGCTTTTCGATCGGCCGGCTTGTCGGCGGCGGCGACCGGCTTTCCCTCGGGCGCCTTCGCTGGCGGGGGCGCGGTCGGCGGCGTTGCCTGCGGCGGCGTGACAACGATTACATTCGCCGCCGGTTTCGGGGTCGGGGTCGCGGCCGTTTCCTTCTTTTGCGCTGCCGACGGAGCCGGCGATGCAGGGGGCGTGCTTTGCGCGACGATGCGCCGCTCGCGCGCGCGCACGGGTGGCTGCGCCTTGACGGCCGGCGCGGCACTGCTCGCAATCTGAGGGGCTGGTGCGGCCGGCGCCGCTATTGCGACAGACGTACGCGCCGCTGCCACCGGGGCCGGCACCGCGGCCTTGGCGACGTTCTGGGAATGCAGGAATACCGTTGCCGCGACGGCAACGATCGCGCCCACGACCAGCAGGTTCACATAGGGGCTGGGCGCACTTACGTTGCTGTATGCGTTGTTGATCGTTGCTGGCGGGACGTTGGTGTTGCTGCGATTGATATTGTCGAAGTAGCCGCGGCTCACCTGGTACGGCGGCCGGTAAACCTCGCGCGGACCGAGCGGGACCCAAGCGACACCGCCTGCGGGGCCACCTGGCTGCGCGGCCTGAAAGTCGCCGCCACCGGTGAACCCGACGAGCGCGGGCGCGTACACGGCTCGGCTTTGCACCGGCGCTGGCACCCACACCCATTGCTCTCCTGTGTTGGCCCAGCGCCCATAGTGGGATACGGCGTATCCCCATGGGGCGTCGTCGACCCAGGACCAGCCCCAGGGTTCTACCCATGTCCAATGCCCGTCGCGGTACGGGGTCCAGTCCTTCGCCACGCGGGTGGGCGCCCAGACCCTGCCGTAGCCCGGTTCGTTGCGCCAGGTGCCGTTTGCGTCCAGGTCTTCGTAACCGATCACGTCGCGGGACACATAGCGCGCGGAGACAGAGGCGTCGGTGCGGCGGTCGCGCCCGCTGCCCCAGCGGTCGAATTCTTCGAGGCGTGGCGCGGCAATGTATTCATAGCTGCGCAGGCCCGTGCCGCCGAAGCGATACGACTGCCGCGAATCGATGCTGTATGACGCGCGGTCCCCGTAGACCTCGCCCCGGCCGCTGCGCACGACGATGGCCGTCGCATCGTCCAGGGGATCGACATCGATGCGGTAGCTTGCCGGTCGCCGCACCGTGAAAGCAAGATTTGGCGTCGTGATTTCCACCGATTGGCGCGGCCCCAGGCGCCGCACGCGCACGTTCATCTTGCCTTCGTCGACCTGGACCTGGACCAGGCCGTCGGTCAGATTCAGGATCTCGACGCTGGTGTTCTCGTCCATGCGCAGCACGGCTCCACCAACCTGGATTTCGGCGCGCGCGCCCCCGTCGGTCCAAAGGCGATCGCCGACAGTGAGCGGCCGATTGAGCCTTGCCTGCACCCAGCGGTCGTCGCCCGAGCGCGAAAAACTCACGTCGCCGGCGATATAGGCGAGGCGGGCCGCCTGGGCCGGTGGATCGGCGCGCGAACTGCCGCTCACAACGAGTGCCGCAGATGCGAGGAGGATTGCGAGGATTTGCCTGTGGATCTGGCGGGCGCGCATCGAAACTTTATACGCTGCCAAGAATCGCCCGTATGTTCGCTATCGCACTTTCAGGAGTGATGGCGCGCGCGCATCAACAGCCAAACCGTCAGCACAAACACTGCCAGCGCAGACCCGGCGAGCGATGCGTGCACGCCTACCAGCGTACCGGCGATCCCGACCGTGATGCCGCTGAAAGCGCGCAGGCCGAGCGCCGACATGTTGAACAAGCCGATCACGCGGCCGCGCATGCTGGCCGGCGCGCTCAATTGCACGAGCGCCTGCGCCATGCTGCTGAACGAGAGTTCGAAAAAACCGGCCAGCAGCAGCAGCGCGAGCGCCAGCGGATAACTGCGCGCCAGCGCAAAGCTCGCCAGAGCCGCGCACCACATCATCGCCAGCACCAGCGCAGTGCGCGGATTCGTGCGCAGCAGCCCCGAGCTTTCGAGCACGAAGCCGGCAATCAGCGCTCCCGCGGCATCGGCCGCGAGCAGCATGCTGTACGCGACGCCCGGATCGCCGTGCCCCAGGTCCTGCGCGAATCCCGGCATCTGCGCCTGGTAGCTGCCGCCTACGAAGAACGACGCAGCGCCAGCCAACAGCGTCATCGAGACGATCACGGGCTGTCCCGCGATGTCGCGCAGCGTCTGCGTGATGTCCGCCAGCCCGCGCACCGCGCGCTGCGGCGCCGGCGCGCCCCGGCGAAAGCGCGGACCGTACGGCGCCTTCCAAAGCCATGCCAGGAGCGGCAGGTAGAAAACCGTGTTCAGCAGGATGCCGTGCGAATTCCCGAGCGACAGCATGAGCAGGCCGCCGACCGCCGGGCCGACCAGCACCCCCAGGTAGCGCGCGCTGGCATTCAACCGCACCGCACTCTGCATTTCGGACGCGGGAACGATGTCATGCAGCAGCAGCTGGCTCGAGGTCTGCCAAAGCACACCGGCGCAGCCATGGATTACCAGCAGCAGCATTGCGTGCCACATCTGCAGTGAATCGGTGAAGAAAAAATAGCCCCAGCCCAGCGACGCCGTGATGAACAGCAGCATGCCGGCCTGGATGATGCGGCGCGGATCGAAGCGGTCGGCCAGCGCGCCGACCGGGACCGAGAACAGCAGGAACGGCAGCCAATGCGACAGCACCGCGAAGCCGCCCAGCGCAGGCGACTGGAACTTCTGGAATACCACCCAGTAGCTGATGACGTGCTCGATGTTGTCCGCCATCATCGCCAGCACATAGGTGGCGAAATGCATCCGGTAGCCCGGATAGCGCATTGCGGCGAACGAGCGGGGCGCCTGGGGCGCGGGGGACGAGGGATTCATGCTCCCTTTCCCGGCGGTGGCATCGCCGCGATGCTCCGCGGCCGTGCGATCAAGCGGCCTTGGCCACTTCCTTCTTTTCGGCCTTTTTCTCTTCGCCCTGCCCGGCCGCGAGGTCCGGACGGTCCAGCAGGCTCATCAGCGCCATCGGCGCGTTGTCGCCTTTGCGAAAGCCGTTCTTGAGGATGCGCAGGTAGCCGCCGTTCCTCTTGGCATAGCGCGGCCCGAGAACGCCGAACAGCTTCGACACCGTGTCGCGGTCACGCAGCCGGTTGTAGGCAAGGCGGCGGTTGGCCAGCGTGGGCTTCTTGCCCATGGTGATCATCGGCTCGACGACGCGGCGCAGCTCCTTCGCCTTGGGCAGCGTGGTCGTGATCTCTTCGTGCGTCAGCAACGCGTTCGCCATGTTGCGGAACATGGCGAGCCGGTGGCTCGTCGTGCGGTTTAATTTTCTGAGTCCGTGACCGTGGCGCATGGCGCTTTCCTGTTCTGTCCTTACGTCCTGTGGTGCTCGAGCCCGGCCGGCGGCCAGTTCTCGAGCTTCATGCCGAGCGTCAGGCCCCTGGAGGCGAGTACTTCCTTGATTTCGTTCAGCGACTTGCGGCCAAGGTTCGGCGTCTTCAGCAGCTCGGTCTCGGTGCGCTGGATCAGGTCGCCGATGTAGTAGATGTTCTCGGCCTTGAGGCAGTTCGCCGAACGGACCGTGAGTTCAAGGTCGTCCACCGGACGCAACAGGATCGGGTCGACGACGACCGACTTCTTCTCCTCGGTCGGCAGCGCCGTGCCTTCGAGTTGCGCAAATACCGACAACTGGTCGACCAGGATGCGGGCCGCGTAGCGCACGGCTTCCTCGGGCTCGATGGCGCCGTTGGTCTCGATGTCGAGGATCAGCTTGTCCAGGTCGGTGCGCTGTTCCACGCGCGCGGAATCGACTAGGTAGGACACGCGCCGCACCGGGCTGAAGGAGGCGTCGAGCACGATGCGGCCGATGCCCTTGGTCTCTTCCGGCAGGTAGCGCATGTTGCCCGGCACGTAGCCGCGGCCGCCTTCGACTTTCAGCTGCAGCTCGATCTTGCCGCCGGCCGAAAGGTTGGCGATCACGTGGCCGGGGTTCACCACCTCGACGTCGTGCGAAGGTTCGATGTCGCCGGCGGTGACCGGGCCCTCGCCCTTCTTCTTCAGCGTCAGGATGGCTTCGTCGCGGTTATGCAGACGAAACACCACGCCCTTCAGGTTCAGCAGGATGTCGACGATGTCCTCGCGCACGCCATCCAGCGTCGAGTACTCGTGCACCACGCCGGCAATCTGCACCTCGGTGGGCGCATAGCCGGGCATCGAGGACAGCAGCACACGGCGCAGGGCATTGCCCAGCGTGTGTCCGTAGCCGCGCTCGAAGGGTTCCATCGTCACTTTGGCGTGCGACGGGGACAGGTTCTGCACATCGACGATGCGCGGCTTCAGGAATCCGGTCTGGGGCATGTGGGGTTACCTTGTTACTTCGAATACAGTTCGATGATCAGGCTCTCGTTGATCGTGGAGGACATGTCGGCGCGCGCGGGGAGCGACTTGAACTTCCCCTTCAACGCCTTGGTGTCCACCTCGATCCACTCGGGGATTCCGCGCGACTCGGCCGCTTCGGCCGACGCCTTGATGCGCAACTGCGCTTTCGATTTCTCGGCGACCTCGACAACGTCGCCCGGGCTGACTTCGTAGGACGGAATGTTCACGCGCTTGCCGTTCACGAGGACGCCGTTATGCCGCACCACCTGGCGCGCCTCGCTGCGCGAAGCGCCGAAGCCCATGCGGTAGGCCACGTTGTCCAGGCGCGTCTCGAGCAGCTGCAGCAGCCGCTCGCCGGTCACGCCCTTGGAGCGCGAGGCCTCGGCATAGATCTTGCGGAACTGGCGCTCCAGCACCCCGTAGATGCGGCGCGTCTTCTGTTTTCGCGCAGCTGCTTGCCGTAGTCCGAGAGGCGCGCGCCGCTCTTCTGGCCATGCTGGCCGGGTGCGTAGCTGCGCCGCTCGATGGCGCATTTGTCGGTGAAGCACTTCTCGCCCTTGAGGAAGAGCTTCTCGCCTTCCCTGCGGCATTGACGGCACTTCGCGTCGAGATTCCTGGCCATGTGTTCTCCTGACTTTCTACCTGTTATACCCGCCGGCGCTTCGGCGCGCGGCAGCCGTTATGCGGCACGGGGGTGACGTCGGCAATCGAGCCGATCTTCAGGCCGATCGCATTCAGGGCGCGCACCGCGGATTCGCGGCCGGGTCCCGGTCCCTTGATGCGTACTTCGATGTTCTTGACGCCGCATTCCTGCGCCGCCCTGCCGGCGCGTTCCGCCGCCATCTGCGCGGCGAAGGGCGTCGACTTGCGCGAGCCTTTGAAGCCGGCGTTGCCCGACGTCGCCCAGGACAGCGTATTGCCCTGGCGGTCGGTGATCGTGACGATGGTGTTGTTGAAGGACGCATGCACGTGGGCGATGCCCTCGGCGACGTTCTTCTTCACCTTCTTGCGCGCGCGTGCCGCAGCCGTCTGCTGCAGCTGTTGTCCGGAGGGCGTTGCTTTACTGGCCATGTTTTCTAGTCCTGGTTAGATCTTGCCGGCTGGCGCGTTCTGCTTGACTGCGGCTTTGCGCGGGCCCTTGCGCGTGCGGGCATTGGTGCGCGTGCGCTGGCCGCGCACCGGCAGCCCCTTGCGATGGCGCGAGCCGCGGTAGCAACCCAGATCGATCAGGCGCTTGACCGACATCTGCACTTCGCGCCGCAGGTCACCCTCGACCGTCAGGCGCGTGATGCTCTCGCGCAGCCGGTCCATCTCGGCGTCGGTGAGGTCCTTGATCTTGCGGTTGGGCTCGATCCCGGAGGCAACGCAGATCGCCGTCGCGCGCGAGCGGCCGACGCCGTAGATCGCGGTCAGGGCGATGTTGGCATGCTGGTGGTTCGGTATGTTGATGCCTGCAATACGGGCCATAGCGGTTTTCTTCCGGGGAACCTGAAATTATATCAATAATGTCAAGGTCTTATCAACCCTGGCGTTGTTTGTGACGCGGATCGGTGCAAATCACGCGCACCACCCGCTTGCGGCGCACGATCTTGCAGTTGCGGCAGATCTTCTTCACTGAGGCCATAACTTTCATGAGTCGTCTTCCTTTCGCTATCGGGCGGGCATGCCGCCCTTGAAACTCGCCTTGCGCAACAAACCCTCGTACTGGTGCGTCATCACGTAAGCCTGCACCTGGGCCATGAAATCCATGGTCACCACCACGATGATCAGCAGCGATGTGCCGCCGAAGTAAAACGGCACGTTCCAGCGCAGGATCAGGAACTCGGGCAGCAGGCAGACCAGCGTGACGTAGGCCGCGCCGGCGAGCGTCAGCCGGGTCAGGATCTTTTCCAGGTAGCGGGCCGTCTGCTCGCCGGGACGGATGCCGGGAACGAACGCGCCCGACTTCTTCAGGTTGTCCGCGGTCTCTTTCGGGTTGTACTGCAGCGCCGTGTAGAAAAAACAGAAAAATACGATCAACGCGCCGTAGAGCAGCACGTAGATGGGCTGCCCGGGCGACAGCGTGCCGGCCAGGTCGCGCAGCCAGATGAAGCCCTCGGCCGAGCCGAACCAGGAGAGCAGCGTGGCCGGAAACAGGATCAGGGACGAGGCGAAGATCGGCGGAATCACGCCCGACATGTTCAGCTTGAACGGCAGGTGCGAGCTCTGCCCGCCGTAGACGCGGTTGCCGACCTGGCGCTTGGCGTAGTTGACGAGGATCTTCCTCTGGCCGCGCTCCACGAAACATACGAAGGCAGTCACGGCCACCACCGCGACCGCGATCAGAATCGCCGTGAGCGGGTGCATGGCGCCGGTGCGCACCAGTTCCAGCGTACCGGCGATCGCGTTCGGCAGTCCGGCGGCGATGCCGGCGAAGATGATGATCGAGATGCCGTTGCCCAGGCCGCGCTCGGTAATCTGCTCGCCCAGCCACATGAGGAACATCGTGCCGGTCACCAGCGTGGTCACCGTCGTGATCCTGAACATCAGACCCGGTTCGAGCACCAGGTTCGCCTGCGATTCGAGCGCGATCGAGATGCCGGTCGCCTGGAACAGCGCCAGCAGCACCGTGCCGTAGCGGGTGTACTGGGTGATTTTGCGCCGACCGGTTTCGCCTTCTTTGCGCAGCTGCTCGAGCTGCGGGCTGACCGCGGTCATCAGCTGCATGATGATCGAGGCCGAGATGTACGGCATGATCCCCAG